>NZ_JAPEOX010000001.1:6706553-7011397 GCF_026340675.1 Streptomyces sp. NBC_01264 | reverse complement strand
GCGCGGCTACCCGCCGTCGATGCGGGAGATCGGCCAGGCGGTCGGCCTGTCCAGCACCTCTTCGGTCGCGCACCAGCTGATGGCCCTGGAGCGCAAGGGCTTCCTGCGCCGCGACCCCCACCGCCCCCGGGCGTACGAGGTCCGCGGCTCCGACCAGCCCAGCTCGCAGCCCACGGATACCACGGGCAAGCCCGCGGCCTCGTACGTGCCGCTGGTGGGCCGGATCGCGGCCGGTGGCCCGATCCTCGCCGAGGAGTCGGTGGAGGACGTGTTCCCCCTCCCCCGCCAGCTCGTGGGCGACGGAGAACTGTTCTGCCTCAAGGTCGTCGGCGACTCGATGGTCGAGGCCGCGATCTGTGACGGCGACTGGGTCACGGTCCGTCGCCAGCCCGTCGCGGAGAACGGCGACATCGTCGCCGCCATGCTCGACGGCGAGGCCACGGTCAAGCGCTTCAAGCGCGAGGACGGCCACGTCTGGCTGCTCCCGCACAACGCCGCCTACCAGCCGATCCCCGGCGACGAGGCCACCATCCTCGGCAAGGTCGTGGCGGTACTGCGCCGGCTCTGACTGCCCGCGCCCTCATCCAGCTCCGGGACCTACTGCGCCGGTCCCGGAGCTGCTTTGTGTGTTCTGGGCCGTTGTTCTGGTCCTTGCTCTGGGCCTACTTCTCGTCGGCCTTCGCCGCGGCATCGATCGCGGCGAGCGAGCGGCGGACCTGATTGCGGTCCGTGGTGTACCAGAAGTCCGGCAGGGTCGCCCGCAGGAAGCTCCCGTACCGGGCCGTGGCCAGCCGGGGGTCCAGGACCGCCACCACACCCTTGTCCCCGGTGGCCCGTACGAGCCGGCCCGCGCCCTGGGCCATCAGCAGCGCCGCGTGCGTCGCCGCGACGGACATGAAGCCGTTACCGCCGCGCTCCTCGACCGCCTTCTGGCGCGCGCTCATCAGCGGGTCGTCGGGACGCGGGAACGGGATCCTGTCCATGATCACCAACTGGCAGCTGGGCCCCGGGACGTCCACGCCCTGCCACAGCGACAGGGTCCCGAACAGGCAGGTCTGCGGATCGGCGGCGAAGGCCTTGATCAGCTCGCCGAGGGTCTCCTCGCCCTGGAGCAGGATCGGGTTGTCGAGGCGTCCGCGCAGTTCCTCGGCGGCGGCCTTCGCCCCGCGCATGGAGGAGAACAGCCCGAGCGTGCGGCCGCCCGCCGCCTCGATCAGCTCCGCGAGCTCGTCCATCATGTCGCCGCGGGTGCCTTCGCGGCCCGGGGTGGCCAGGTGCTTGGCGACGTAGAGGATGCCCTGCTTGGGATAGTCGAAGGGCGAGCCGACGTCGAGGCCCTTCCACTGCGGCACGTCCTCGCCCTCGACGCCCTCCGGCGCCAGGCCCATCGACGCCGCGACCCCGTTGAAGTCGCCGCCGAGCTTGAGGGTCGCGGAGGTCAGGACCACCGAGCGGTCCGCGAACAGATTCTCGCGCAGCAGACCGGACACCGACAGCGGAGCCACCCGGAGGGTCGCTCCGAAGCGGTCGTGGCGTTCGTACCAGACCACGTCGTACTCGGAGCCGGCCGTGATCCGCTCCGCCACCCCGTACACGCTCTCCACCGCGGCGAGTGCCTGCTTGCGGACGGCGTCCTCGTCGTGGACGGACTTGTCCCTCGTGTTGCCGATCGCGGAGATCACGCTGCGCGAGGCGTCCCGCAGGGCCATCAGCGCGTAGCCGAGGTCCTCGGGGATCTCCTCCAGGCGGCCGGGGAGCGCCAGCTCCATGACCCGCTCGAAGGTCTCGGACGCGGTCTGCAGGGAGTCTGCGGTCTTCTCGTCGACCAGCTTCGCCGCACGCTTCACGGCGCGGTTGACCTGCCCGGGGGTGAGCTCGCCCGTGGCGACCCCGGTCACCCGGGACACCAGCTCGTGGGCCTCGTCGACGATCAGCACCTCGTGCTGCGGGAGGACCGGGGCGCCCTCGATGGCGTCGATGGCGAGGAGCGCGTGGTTGGTGACGACCACGTCCGCGAGCTTGGCCCGCTCACGGGCGGCCTCCGCGAAGCACTCCGCGCCGTACGCGCACTTCGTCGCGCCCAGGCATTCGCGGGAGGAGACGGAGATCTGCGCCCAGGCCTTGTCGGAGACGCCCGGGGTGAGGTCGTCGCGGTCGCCCGTCTCGGTCTCGTCCGCCCAGTCGCGCAGCCGCAGCAGGTCCTGCCCGAGCTTGCTCGTCGGGGTGGCCGCCTCGAACTGGTCGAAGAGGCCCTCCTCCTCGTCCTGCGGGGCGCCCTCGTGCAGACGGTGCAGGCACAGGTAGTTGGAGCGGCCCTTGAGCATGGCGAACTGCGGGCGGCGGCGGAGCTGCGGATGCAGCGCCTCCACCGTCCGGGGCAGGTCGCGCTCGACGAGCTGGCGCTGGAGGGCCAGCGTCGCCGTGGCCACGACCACGCGCTCGCCGTGCGCGAGGGCCGGCACCAGGTAGCCCAGGGACTTACCGGTGCCGGTGCCGGCCTGGATGAGGCGGTGGGAACTGTCGTCGATCGCTTCGGCGACGGCTTCGGCCATGGCCACCTGGCCGGGGCGCTCCGTGCCGCCGACGGCGGAAACGGCGGCGTGCAGCAGGTCGGGGAGGGAGGGCTTCGTCATAGCAGTGCCAACCCTACGGGGCTCCGCCGACAGTGACCGCACCGGCGAGCGGTCACGACCGGTGGAGGGGGTTCGGCACGGTGCCGTACCGCACGGCGTGCGGGCGGTCGGGCCGGTCGCGGTAGCCGTCCTCGTAGAGACGGTTCCTGTTCAGGCAGAGCCTCACGATGCGTTCACCGAGCAGGTCGAAGAGCGCGTAGCGCTCCTTGAGCTCCGGGAAACGGGCCTGGTGGCGCAGGATCTCCGCCCGTACGAGGGACCAGAACGTGTCCTCCGGAACCCCGAGCCGGTCCTCGCAGAGCGCGGAGAGGTAGCGGAAGACGCCGACGAAGAGCCCCGAGTGGATGAACTGGGGCAGGAAGTCCGCGGGCTCGGTGAGCAGGACCGCACGGACCTCGTCGGGCATGGCCGCCAGCTCGGGAAGCGGTTCGGCGCTGATGTTGACGTCGTCCACGAAGTCCTTGACCGCGAGCCGGACCGGGACGTCGTGCTCGTCGAAGATCACGACGGTGTTCTCGCCGTGCGGGGAGAACACGGTGCCGTAGCGGTAGAGGAAGCGGAGCAGCAGGGGCAGCAGGGCGGTGAAGAGGCGCTGGAGCCAGACCGTGGGGGTCAGACCGGTCCGGGCGACGAGCTCGGCGGTGAAGGACCGGCCGCGGGGATCGGTGTGCAGGAGCGAGGCGAGGGTGCGGGCCCGCTCGCCCGGGGCGAGGTGTCCGGCCAGCGGCTCGCGCCAGATTACTCCGAGGAGCTCCTTGTACTGGTACGGGACTTCGGGGAGCGCGTCGTAGACGGGGTGGCGGACCGTGACCGTGGCGACCTCCCCGAGCAGGACCACTCCGCATTCCTCGCGGAGGAAGGGGTCGCCGTCGCGCAGGGAGTGGATCAAGGCGGTGACGGCGGGCGCCGCGAGGGCCAGGTCCGAGGGCAGGCCCCGCCAGACCATGGTGTTGAGGACGGAGAGCGGCAGTTTGACGCTGTGACGGTCGGGACGGGTGAGGTTGAGGAAGGTACGGATCGACTGCTGGGGCAGGCGCAGGTCGGGGTCGGCGGGGAGCGGGACCAGGGTGCCGGCGGCGAGGGCCGGGGCGAAGAGGGGCAGGAGGACCTCGTCCCACTGCCAGGGGTGCACGGGGAGGTAGAGGTAGCCGAGCGGGTCGAGGCCGCGGTCGCGCAGGGTCCGGTCGAAGAGGGCGCGGGTGACGGGGTCGAGCTCGGCGGAGTAGAGGCGGGGGGATCCTCCAGGCCGGCGGTGCCGCGGTAGTGCGCGAGGGAGGTGTGGGCGGCGAGCCAGGGCAGGCGCTGGGCGGTGCGGGCCTCGGGCGCCCAGGCGGCGGTGTCGGAGGCGGAGAGTCCGATCCGCCCCTTGTTGAGGACGAGCCAGGGATGGCCCGTCTGGTGACCTTCGAGGGCCGCGTAGCCGAGGTCGGCGAGGACGTCCGCGGTGAGCGCGGTGTGATCGATGCGGGCGTCGGCCGCGAGCGTGGCACTGAGCTCGCGGACGAGGTGGCCGAGGGTGGCGCCGTCGAGGCCGAGGAGGGTGCGGGCGCGGATGAGGAAGGCGTACGGGTCCCCGAAGGCGGTCGGCGGGGTGGAGGGGGCGGGCGCTCCGGAGGCCGTCGGCGTTCCGGTGGCGATCGGCCATCCGGAGGCGATCGGCGATCCGGAGGAGGCGGGCTGCGGGGTGAGGGTGATCGTGTCGGGTGGGTCGTGCCAGCTCCCGTACGCGCGGCGGCGGGCACGGAAGCCGAGGCTGCTGCCGTCGTCGAGGGTCAGCGTCCAGGCGTCGCCGGAGGCGGCCGGGGCGGGGACCGGGACGATGATCTCCTCGTACGCGAACTCGCCGAGCATCTTGGCGAGCAGCCGGCGGGCTGCGAAGTCCCAGGTCGGACGGTTCAGTTCGGGCGGAGTGCACGGGTGCTGGGGCGACAGGGGCACGGGGTCCGGGAGGTGGGGGCCTGGGGAGTCGGGGGCTGCGGAGAAATTCTGCACGGGACTCCTCAGGTCGGGAACTTTGCTGCGCGACGCAGGGTTTTAGGATTGATGGGTGCGGGAACTGACGAGATGAACGGGAACTGCGGGGACTGCGGGGCGGTGCCTGGAGGAGATCAGAGGAGATCGGAAGGGCTCAGAGGAGATTGCGCAGCGCCCGCTCGCGGATCATCAGGGCGGCTCGCTTGCCGGGCAGTTCGATCTCGGTGGGGCAGCGGAAGCCGGAGTTCAGGAAGGCTGAGACGGAGGGGGTGTTGCGGATGTCCGGTTCGGCGATGACGCGCATGCAGCGGGGGCGGTTGTCGAGCACCAGGTCGGCGACGGCGCGCACGAGCGCGGTGCCCAGACCTCGGCCGCGGTTCGTGCCGTCTCCGATGAGCAGGTGGATACCCGTGTCGTGGGGACGCGCCGGGTAGTGGGCGGAGAGCGGGTCCAGGTCGGCCCGGTAGATCTCCCAGTAGCTCATCGGCGTGCCGTCGAGGATGCCGAGACACGGGATGCTGAGGCTGTCCCCGACCGCCTGCGCCCATACGTGGGCGGCGGTGACGCCCGCGGGGCCGGCGAGTTCCCAATAGGCGTCCACCTCCGGGTCGTTCATCCACGTCGTGAGCAGCTCCAGGTCGCGGTCGAGCCGGACGGGTTCGAGGCGGAAGACACCGGACCGCGTCGCGACGCCACCCCAGGCCGCCGGGGAGTCGAGCAGATCGGCTTCGGCGAGCTGGGGCAGTGACTCCGCGCTGAGACGCGGCGCGATGGTGCGGTGCACATCGGTCGCGACGGTGCGGTGCACATCGGTGAGGAGCACGCCGGTGTGGAAGTCGGTGGAGGGCATCGGGGGCTCTTCTCCGTATCGGTGCTGACGCGTCAATCGTGAAGGGGGTTGGCGATGGTGACGTAGACGGACTGGGTGTCGACGGGGCCGACCAGCTCGTCCAGACCTCCGAGGCGGGTGAGCAGATTCGCCTTGCAGCGCAGGGTGGGCGAGTCGAGCAGCCTCTCGGGGAGCGGGCCGAGGCCCCTCGTCTTGCCCAGGAAACGACGGAAGGCGGCCAGCAGGATGCGCTCGTCGGCGAGCCGCTGGGATCCGAAGGCCCCGATGAGACCGAACACGTTGTTGATGCCGAGGTAGTAGGCGAAGCGTTCGTCGGTGACGGCGTCCGAGACGAAGGTGTCGCTCGTGGCGCCGATTCCGGGGAGCCTGCGCTCCAGTTCCTCGCGGCGGGAGTCGCGGAAGTAGTAGCCCTGGTTGTCGCGGTAGCGGCCGCCGACCGGCCAGCCGGCCGGGTCGAGGAGGACCAGCGTGTTCTGCTGGTGCGCTTCGAGGGCGATCCCGGCGAGCGCGTCGAAGGCGAGGACCGGCAGGACGACGTGTTCGAGGTAGCGCAGGAACCACTCGGCGGCGACGGCGGAGGTCGTCCGCCCGGTGGTGGTGGCGAGGCGCGAGACGGTCTCGGCGAGCCGGGAGCTCATGGTGGTCCGCCCGGGCCACGGACGGGGTGCGGTGAGCGCCGCGACACAGAGGGCGTCGTCGCCCGGTCGGAAGGGGTTGTGCCGCAGCAGGACGTCGAGTCCGGGGACGGGGGTGCCGTCCAGGGCGTCGGCGGCGACCCACGCGGGATCGCGGACGATGTCGAAGCCGGGGTGGGCGGCCTGCCACCGCTCCGCGAGTCCGGTGCGGAGCAGCCGGTGCACCTCGATGCCGCGGTGCAGTTCCTTGCGGAGGTTCTCGCGAAGGGAGTTGGTGATGCGCAGGCCCAGGGAGAGCTTGAGCATCGCGGGGGCGCCGGGCTGGTGGACGGTGCGGATGGAGGAGGTCGGATACCAGGGGGCGCCGTACGGGCCCAGGTCGTGCAGGAGTCCCGCGTCGCCGAGGGCTGCTGCGGCGGGGCGCTGGAGCAGGTCGCGGGCCTGCCAGGGGTGAAGGGGAAGGGGGGTGGCGCCGTCGGGCACCGGGAGCCCTGGGGCGAGGCGGCCCAGGAGCCGGGCGGCGGAGACCGGACGACCGCGTTCGGTCCAGGCGGAGTCGGTGGCGAGGGCGGCGGGTGCGACCGCCACCCAGTGCAGGGGGAAGGAGCCGTGCAGTTCGGGTGAGTAGCGGCGGACTTCGGCCTCGGAGAGCCCTTCGCGGCTCTTCGGGGTCGGGTGCAGCGGGTGGCCCAGGAGGAGGGACTGTTCGGCGGTGAGGAACCGGTCCCCGGCGACGGGGGCGGGCGCGGCCGGGCGTTGACGGCGATCGGTGATGAACTCGGTGGTCCTGCGTACCGAGTCGGCGACCCGGCCGACGAGTTCGGCGCCGCCGGGGGCGCCGTGTACGTGGGCCGCGCCGTGTACGTGGGCCGCGCCGTGTACGTGGGCCGCGCCGTGTACGTGGGCCGTGTCGTCTGTGTGGATGCTGCTTCCGTGGCCTGCTCCTTCGCCCTCGCGGGAGATCAGCGCCGCGAGGGTGACCGCGTCCACGGCGGGGGCGTCGGCGGGAACGCCGTCGATGCGGGCCGGGCCGAAGCGGTGCCAGCCGGCCGCGGACCAGTAGCGGACCGCGACGAGCAGGGCGGCGCCCGATGCCGGAAGGGGGATGCGCAGGACGGGACCGACGGGCTGTTCGACTCCGGTCTCGCGGACCCAGCAGCGCAGCAGGTTCTCCACCGAGGCGGCCTCGGCGGCGACCCTGGGGTCGGGGTGGTCCAGCGGGTCGGCCGCTCCCGCGCGGGGTCGGACGGAGCCGTCCTTCTGCCGTGGCACCGCGGCGGGTGCCTGCGGCTCGGCCGGCGGCCAGGGCATGCCCGCGGCCGGCATGCCCGGGAACGTACCGGCAGGCCCGCCGAAGCCGTCGCCCGGCGCCGCGGCCGCTCCGGCCCGCTCCCCGGGCCCGGCTGCGCCGTGCCGTGGGGAGCCCGGGTCCGCCGCGGCCGTGGGCGTGCCGGTGGAACCGGATACCGAGGGGGCCGCCACGGAAGGCCCCTGGAACGAGGCCTTGCCCTGCCCTCCCCCGACCGGCTCGTCCGAACGTCCCTCGCCCGGCGACCCCGGGTCGGCGGCCGACGAGCCGGGACCGGAAGCAGCCCCCCGAACCTCCGCCCCGCGGCACCCCGCGAGAGCGTCCGCGGAGCCCTCGGCGGGCCGGCCGGTGTCGGCCGCGGCATCGGTGGCCGACCGGGAAGCCACGGCCGAAGACGCCCTGCCCATGGCGTCGCCGAGAGCCGGTGCCCCGTGCTGCGCCAAGGCACCGGCCAACGGCGGCCACACGGTGGCGACGGGCAAATCGGCGGCGGCCTGACGGGAACCGTCCGCTGGGGCGAGCAGCGGCGGCCATGCGGTGGTGGCAGGAGCAGGAGTAGATCCGCCCGGCATGGCCACATCGAGGGTGGGCCGGAGGGACCCACCCTCCGGCGCGAGCAGCGGCGGCAACGCCGTGGAGGGAGGCAACAACCCGCCGGGCAAGGGCTCTTCGGCCGCGCGCAGGGGATATCCGTCCACCGGCGCGAGCAGCGGCGGCCAAGCCGTGGGGGGAGTGAACGCCCCGTCGGGCACGGGCGCTTCGGCGGCGGGCCGGGGATATCCGCCCTCCGGAGCGAGCAGCGGCGGCCAAGCTGTGGGAGGAGGTGTCGACCCGCCGGGCACAGGAGCTTCGGCGGCGGGCCGGGGGGAACGTTCCGCCGGTGCGGGTGGCGGCTGCCATGCGGGGGTGGCGGGCGGAGTCTCGCTGCCCTCGGGGAGGGCCGTAGCACCGGAGGGTGACGGGGCCGGCCTGCCACCCGGGGAAGGCAAGGGCGCGGGCTGCGCCGAAGCAGCAGTTCCGGCCGAGCCGACGCTACCGGCGGACGCCCCCTCCGAAACCCCGGGGACGGCCAGGACGGTCCGCGGACCGGAAGCCGCAGGCTCGGCACCGGCGGGCTCCGAAGGCTGGGCCGGGCACGGTCCCGGCGGCGGCGCCGGAGCAGCTGCTTCGGCCGAGGTGTCGCTGACCGGAGACACCCCCTCCGGGACCCCCGTAACGGCCGGGGCCGTGCGCGAACCGGGCGCTGCGGACTCGGTACCGGCGGGCCTCGGAGGCCGGGCCCGCAGGTACTCGGTGGAGGCCCCCAGGAACGGTGAGGGGCCGCCATCCAGAGGCGGCGTCAACCCGGCATCTGGCGCAGGCGCCGGGCCCGAGGGCGACATGGACCCGCCCCCCGAGGCCGGGGCCGAGGGCGGGGACGAGGGCGGGGTAGCCGCGGCTCCCCCGGCAGCAGCTGACGGCACCATGGGCCCCTCTCCCAGGCCCTCGGCCGACGGCGGCGCAGATACGGCACCTGAGGCCGGGGCAGTCAACGACATGGGTGCGACTCCCGGGGGCGGGGCCGACAGCGCCATGGGCCCGGCACCTGGAGTTACGTCGGCCAACGACATGGGCGCGGCTCCGGAAGGCGAGGCCGAGAGCGGCGGAGGCGCGACTCCCGGGGGCGGCGCGGCCAGCGGTGTGGGCGCGGCACCTGGGGTCGCGTCGGCCGGCAACGGGGGCGCATCTCCCCACGCGGCGGCTGACGGCGGCATGGGCGCGAGTTCGGGAGCCGAGAGCGACGGCAGCACGGGCCCGGCACCGGAAGCCGAGACCGACAACGGCGGAGCCGCGACTCCCGGGGGCGATGCCGACAGCAACGGGGGCCCGGCACCTGGGGCTAGGTCGTCCAATGACATGGGCGCGGCTCCGGAAGTCGAGGGTGACGGCGACATGGGCTCCCCTTCCGGGGCCGGGGGCGACAAGAACATTGGCCCGGCGCTTGGGGCCGGTTCGGCCAGCGACATGGGCGCGGCTCCAGAGGTCGAAGGTGACGGCGACATGGGCTCGGCTCCCCCGGCTGGGGTGGGCGTCGGCATGGGGTCCGCTCCGGAGGTCGGGGGCGACAGCAGCACGGGCCCGGCCCCCCAGGCTGGGGCCGACGGCGACGTGGGCTCCGCTCCGGAGGTCGGGTGCGACGGCGGCACAGGCCCGGCTCCGCCGGCTGAGGTGGGCGGCGACATGGGGTCCGCTCCGGAGGTCGAGGGCGACCGTGACACGGGCCCGGCTCCCCCGGCTGGGGTGGGCGTGGATTCGATGGTCGGGGTCCATGGCGGGTTGGGCCCGGCTGGGTCGGCGGGGGGAGGTGTCGGCGCGCTCGAAGTAGTTCGTTGGGCCTCGGGGGTGGAGCCGGGGTGCTGTGGGAGGCCTGCGTTCGGAAAGTGCGAGGGCTGGTGCCCGGGTGCGGCAGCCGAAGCCGGCGCGGCCATGGGCAGGATGTCGGGATGAGGGGCTGACGCCGTTGAGGGGAGTCTGGACTCCCCCTGAGCAGGCTGCGGTGAAGAGTTGCCGGGGAGGGGCGTCGTCGGCGTGTGTCCGTAGCCGCGGGCAGCGGGAGAGCCCTGGGCGTTCGGAGGGACCGGATCGATCCCACCCCTCGGTGGCGTCTCCAGGGTTGGTGCCGACATCGGCGTTGTAGCGGCGGGCACCGGCTGCGGCGTGGCCGCAGCGAGGAGGGACCGTAGCGGATCGACATGCGCCGACAGCGGTAGCCCGGTGGCGGGCGCGGACGGCATCGGCGATGGGAGGACGGACTCGGCTGGAGCGGGCAAGGACCGTGGCGCATCGCCAGGTGCTGAAGGCGCCATGGCTGCGGCCGACGGGAGCGGCGAACCCAGCCGATCAGCGGGCGCTGATGGCGGAGGGGCGGCGGGCGCGGTCGGCGCGGAATGGCGCGACAGCACCGGATCAGCCGGTGCCGGCGGCAGGGCGGCCTCATCAGGCTCGGAGGCGAGTGGCACAGGTGCAGTCGGGGGGAGCGGCGAACCCAACGGATCCGTAGAACCCGTCAGCGCGTGGGCGGGGGTCGGTGCCGAGTCCGGCGACAGCGCTGGCCCAGCGGGCATCGGCGTCAGCGGCGCGGGCTCAGCCGGAGCGAGCGGCAGCCGTTGCGGTTCGGCAGCCACGGACGTGGGCGGCGAAGAAGCGGCCGGGAGGACAGGGGCAAGTGGGGAGTGCGGTGACGGCAGTGGCTCAGCGTGCGTCGGCATCGGCGGCGCGGGCTCGGCCGGAGCAGAGGGGGACCGCAGCGGGGTGGCGCGCGTGGGCGCTGGGTCGGACGCGGTCGGAGGCTGTGATGACCCCGGCGCCGTGGTGAGCGGGGTGGCGGCGGCCTGAGGTCGTACAGATCCCAGCGGAGCCGGAGTCGGCGGAGATGGGGTGACAGCGGTCAAAGTCTGCTGCGGCTGCGGGGGGTTGGCAGGTGGCTGCGCGGAAACGGGCGCCCCGAGGGCGGGGCCCGAGGGGGTGAGCGGCGGCGCCGTGGAGGGGGCCTGGGGCTCCGTGGGAGCGGCCGAGGTGGAGGTGACACCCACCGCCACGGACAGCGCCGCTGGGGGAGCGGCCGAGGAGGGGGTACCCGGCGCCACGGACGGCAGTGCCGCCACGGTGGCCGAGGGGGAGGTGGCACCGAACCCCGCAGATGGCACCACCGCGGGAGCGGCCGAAGACTCCGTAGGACCGTCCGAGGGCAAGACGGGACCCGCCGCAGAGGCAGGCTGTGCCGTCAGGGTGGCCGGGGTGAAGGTGGCGCCCGACGCCGAGGACGGCGTGACCGCGGCGGCCGGGGACTCCGTGGGAACGGCCGAGGGGCGGGCGACGCCCAACGCCGCGAACGGCCCCACCGTGGGATGCGCCGACGAGGGGGTACCCGACACCGCGGACGGCTGTGGCGCCGAAGTGGCCGGGGTGAAGGAGGCGCCCACCGCTGTGGACGGCGCCATCGCGAGAGGAGCCGGGGACTCGGTAGGAACGGCCGAGGGGAGGGTGGCGCCCAACCCCACGGACGGCCCCGCCGTGGGAGCAGCCGACGGGAAGCTGGGGCCCGACGCCAGGAACGGCGGGGCCGAGGTGGCGCCCGATGCTGCGGACGGCGGCACCGCCAGGGTGGCCGGGCTGGAGGAGGGGCCCGACGTAGCGGACCGCGGGGCCGGCTGCGGGGACGAGGTGGCGTCCTGTGCTGCCGACGGTGGGGGCGCGGGAAGGGTCCGGGGCTCCGTGGCCGAGGGGTGGGTGGGGGCCGGGGTGGGTGGGCGGAGCGGGGGGCCCGAGCCTGTCGGGGGGAGCGGGGACGCGGGGTGGAGGGGGGCGGGCATGGGGGTCCTTAGCGGCGGGTGGCGGCGGAGATGGCGTCGGCGAGGCGGTCGAGGACGGCCGCGGCCTGTTCGTCGGTCAGGGTGAGCGGGGGGAGGAGGCGGACGACGCTGGAGTGGCGGCCGCCGAGTTCCACGATCAGGCCGCGGTCCAGGCACGCCTGGCGGACGGCTGCCGCGAGGGCGGGCGCGGACTCCCCCGTGTCCGGGTCGGCAAGTTCGACGCCGAGCATCAGGCCGCGGCCCCGTACGTCCGCCACGCAGGGATGGGCCGGGATCAGGCCGCGCAGAGCGGTGAGCATGTGCGCGCCCAGGGTCGCCGCGCGCTCCGCGAGGGCGTTCTCCCGGACGAAGGCCAGGGTCGCGGTGCCCGCCGCCATGGCGAGCTGGTTGCCGCGGAAGGTGCCGGCGTGGGCGCCCGGGGCCCACTGGTCCAGCTCCGCGCGGTACACGATCACCGCGAGCGGCAGGCTGCCCCCGATGGCCTTGGAGAGCACCATCACGTCGGGGACGACCCCCGCGTGGTCGACCCCCCAGAAGGCTCCGGTGCGCCCGACCCCCGTCTGGACCTCGTCGGCGATCAGCGGGATCCCCCGCTCCGCCGTGATCTCCCGCATCCTGCGCAGCCAGGCGTCGGGGGCGGGGTGGACTCCGCCCTCTCCCTGGACGGGTTCGACGATCATTCCGGCCGGCGCGGTCACCCCGCTCTTGGGGTCGTCCAGCAGGCTCCGCGTCCAACGGGCCGACAGTTCCGCCCCCTCGGCCCCGCCGACTCCGAACGGGCAGCGGTGGTCCTGCGGATACGGCAGCCGGGTCACCCGTACGTCCGTGGCCCCGCCGGAGGCGGCCAGCGCCCCCGCGGTCATCCCGTGGTAGGCGCCGGTGAAGGCGAGCAGCCCCGACCGGCCGGTCGCGGTACGGACGAGGGTGAGCGCGGCCTCCACCGCGTCCGTCCCGGCCGGACCGCAGAACTGGATGCGGGCGTCGGCGGCCAGCTCCGCCGGCAGGTTGGCGAACAGCTCGGTGGTGAAGGCGTCCTTGACCGGTGTCGCGAGGTCCAGAACGTGCAGCGGGGCCCCCGAGTCGAGGACCCCGCGGATGGCTTCGAGCACCACCGGGTGGTTGTGGCCGAGCGCGAGGGTTCCGGCGCCGGAGAGGCAGTCGAGGTAGCGGCGTCCGTCCGCGCCCTCGATGGTCAACCCCCTTGCGCGCACGGGCACGATGGGCAGGGAGCGTGCGTACGTCCGTGCCGCGGACTCCCGTTGTGCCTGCCTGCGCAGGATCCCCTCGCCCGAAACCCCGGCCGAACCGGAAGCCCCGGCCGGACCCGAAACCCCATCCGGACCCGGCCCCGGCCCCGGACCCCGTTCGGCGAAGTGCCGTGTCTCCGTGGCCCGGTTCTCCATGATCCGGGCCGCCCGCGCGGGGACCTGTGCCCCGGCCGTGGCCTCCTCGCCCGTCCAAGCCGTCAAAGGCACGAGTGTCGCTCCTCCCGCACGGTTGCCCTTCCGGGGTGCGCTTCGAACACCCACGCTGCTCCCCCATCCCCCGTACGTACCAACGACGGTGGCGGCGACGGATCACGGGTGGGCCCAAGATCCTTGCCCGGCCGGGGATCATCCCGCCCGGCCCGAGGTCCTCGTCCCGCCCGAGGTCCTTGTCCTGCCCGAGGTCCTCGTCTTGCCCGAGGTCCCCGTCCCGCCCGAGATCCCCGTCCGCCGCCAGATCCTTGTCCGTCCCGGCGGAACCGGCGCCCCGGGCTGTGCCGTCCCCCACGGCAGCGGCATAGTGGGGTGCTGCAACCCAGGCGCCCGTCTACCCAGGCACCATCCCGAACCAAGAACCATCCAGGGGGATTCACGACATGCGACCGATCCGACCGGTCACCGCGATCCTGTGCTCGGCCGCGCTCGCGCTGACCGCCGCGGCGTGCGGACCCGGCGACGGTGAGACCGACGCCAAGCCGACCGTGGCGGTGAGCGTGCCCACCAGCCTCGACGGGGTGAAGATCCCCGAGGGGCTCCGGGACAAGCTCAAGGAGCACGGCATCGACCTGGAGAAGTGGAAGGGGGGTGAGTGGAAGAACTGGAAGAAGGAGGACTGGCTCCGCGAGGCGGGCGACTACATCAACCCGATCATCGAGGACCTCTGGGACTCGGACCGGATGCGCGACGCCGACAAGATGCCGCAGCCCCCCGCCGTCGACCCCGACGCCGGCAAGGACCAGGGCGTCACCGACCCGACCCCGGCCCCGGTGACCGCCAAGGCCGCGGCAGCGCCCTACCATCAGAGCGTCCCCGCCTCCGGCAAGGTCTTCTTCGACGGCCCCGAGGGATCGATGGTCTGCTCGGCGACCGTGGTCAAGGACCCGGCGCACCCCGGCAAGTCCAACATGGTCTGGACGGCCGGCCACTGCGTGCACGCGGGCAAGGCCGGCGGCTGGTACCGCAACATCGCCTTCGTCCCGTCGTACAACAACAAGGGCAAGAGCGCGGCCGCGCTGAAGGGCGCGCCGCGCGAGGAAGTCGCCCCGTACGGCGTGTGGTGGAGCGACTGGGCCCAGACCTCCGACCAGTGGATCGCGACCGGCGGTCCGACCGGCGGCGCGGGTGCCCCGTACGACTTCGCGGTCCTGCACGTGACCCCGGAGAAGGGTGGCGGCAAGTCGCTGGAGGAGACGGTCGGTACGGCGCTTCCGGTGGAGTTCAACGCCGCGGCCGCGCCCAAGATCGCGAAGATGACGGCCACCGGTTACCCGGCGGCGGCTCCGTTCGACGGCCAGAAGACCTTCCAGTGCGTCGACAAGCCGGGCCGGCTGTCGCTGAACGCGACCGACCCCACGATGTACCGCATCGGCTGCACGATGACCGGCGGTTCCTCGGGCGGCGGCTGGGTCGCCGCGGGCGCCGACGGCAAGCCCGCGCTGGTGTCGAACACCTCCATCGGCCCCGCCAAGGCGGGCTGGCTGGCCGGTCCCCGGCTGGGTCCGGAGGCCAAGGGCGTCTTCGACGCCGTGAGCGGCAAGTTCAAGTAACCGCACCGGCGCACCACATGACTGAGGGCCCCCGCAGCAGCGGGGGCCCTCAGCCGTTCATCCAGTACGCGTCAGCGCTCCGGTACGCGCCCGTGCTTCGCTACGCGTCAGTGCTTCGCGAGCACGTACGGAGCGAACTCCGCCGCCAGTTCGGCGTGCACCCGCGCCTTGAGCAGGGTGCCCTCCGCCGTGTGCTCCTCGGAGATCACCTCGCCCTCGGCGTGCGCCCGGGCGACCAGCCCGCCGCGCGTGTAGGGCACCACGGCCTCGATCTCGATCGCCGGCCGCGGCAGCTCGGCGTCGATGAGCGCGAGGAGTTGCTCCATGCCCTGACCCGTGCGCGCCGAGACGGCGATGGAGCGCTTCTCGATCCGCAGCAGGCGCTGGAGCACCAGCGGGTCGGCCGCGTCCGCCTTGTTGATCACCACGATCTCGGGCACCTTGACGGCGCCGACCTCGCGGATGACCTCGCGGACCGCCGCCAGCTGCTCCTCCGGCGCCGGGTGCGAGCCGTCCACGATGTGCAGGATGAGGTCGGAGTCACCGACCTCCTCCATCGTGGAGCGGAACGCCTCGACGAGGTGGTGCGGCAGGTGCCGGACGAAGCCGACCGTGTCGGCCAGGGTGTAGACCCGGCCGGACGGCGTCTCGGCCCGGCGCACGGTCGGGTCGAGGGTGGCGAACAGCGCGTTCTCCACCAGCACGCCCGCGCCCGTGAGGCGGTTGAGCAGCGAGGACTTGCCGGCGTTGGTGTAACCGGCGATGGCGACCGAGGGCACCTTGTTGCGGCGCCGTTCCTGCCGCTTGATGTCGCGGCCGGTCTTCATCTCCGCGATCTCCCGGCGCATCTTCGCCATCTTCTCGCGGATCCGGCGCCGGTCGGTCTCGATCTTGGTCTCACCGGGGCCGCGGGTGGCCATGCCGCCACCGCCGCCGCCACCCATCTGCCGGGACAGCGAGGCACCCCAGCCGCGCAGTCGCGGCAGCATGTACTGCATCTGCGCGAGGGCGACCTGCGCCTTGCCCTCTCGGGACTTGGCGTGCTGGGCGAAGATGTCGAGGATGAGCGCGGTCCGGTCGACCACCTTCACCTTGACGACGTCTTCGAGGGCGATGAGCTGGCCGGGGCTGAGCTCGCCGTCGCAGACGACGGTGTCGGCGCCGCTCTCCATCACGATGTCGCGCAGCTCGCGCGCCTTGCCGGAGCCGATGAAGGTGGCCGGGTCGGGCTTGTCGCGGCGCTGGATGACGCCGTCGAGTACGAGCGCGCCCGCCGTCTCGGCGAGGGCGGCGAGCTCCGCGAGGGAGTTGTCCGCGTCCTGCACCGTGCCGGAGGTCCATACGCCGACGAGGACGACCCGCTCCAGGCGGAGCTGGCGGTACTCGACCTCGGTGACGTCCTCGAGCTCGGTGGAGAGGCCGGCCACGCGGCGCAGGGCCGCGCGCTCGGAGCGCTCGTACTGCGCGCCGTCCCGCTCTCCGTCGACCTCGTGGCTCCAGGCGACGTCCTCTTCCATCAGGGCGTCGGCCCGAAGGCTCTCGGTGAAGCTCTGCGGGTCCGGCGCATCCTGTGCGTCGTCCCGCGCGTCCTGGGAAGGGGAAGAAGAGGAGGTCATTGGATCCTTACGTCGTTTTCGAATGCGTCCGCGTCAGGCGAAGCGGAGCCAAGGCCAAAGCTACTCCCGCGCGTGACATAACACTGTCACGTCCAACGTGTGACACTCCCCGGAGATTCCCCCAGAGAAAGCCCGGAGCGTCCCGCGGAACGGCCTCGTCGATGGTGGCATGCCCGTTCCGCACGCGTCACACGCTTTTCGGGGCGCTCCACTCCGGGTGCCCCGGCATGGCAGGGGTCTTCTTCCCGTACAGCCACGGCTTCAGGAACGCGCCCAGGTCCCGGCCCGCCTCCTGCGAGGCCAGCCGTACGAAGTCCTCCGTACCGGCGACCGCGTCCCGGTGCTCCCCCACCCAGCGCCGCTCCACCCGGTCGAAGGCCTCCACCCCGATCTCCTGCCGCAGTGCGTACAGGATCAGCGCGGCACCGTCGTAGACCGCCGGCCGGAACAGCCCGATCTTCTCGCCCGGCGGGGCCGGCTTGGGCGCGGCCGGGGGGCCGCCCGCCGCGCGCCACTGGTCGGAGCGCTGGTACGCCTCGCGCATCCGCCGCTCCAGGGAGTACTTGCCGAGGCCGTCCGCGTACAGGGCCTCGTACCAGGTGGCGTGGCCCTCATTGAGCCACAGGTCGGACCAGGTGCGCGGGCTCACGCTGTCGCCGAACCACTGGTGGGCCAGCTCGTGGACCATCACGGACTCGACGTACCACTCGGGGTATCCGCCGCTGCCCGCGAACAGCGCGCTCTCGAACAGCGACAGGGTCTGCGTCTCCAGCTCGAAGCCGGTACGGGCCTTCGCGATCAGCACGCCGTAGTTCTCGAAGGGGTAGCGGCCGACCCGTGCCTCCATCCACTCGATGTGCCCGGCGGTCTTCTTCAGCCAGGGCTCCAGCCGTTCCCGGTCCGCCGCGGGGACCACGTCGCGCAGCGGCAGTCCGTGCGGCCCGGTGCGGTGGATCACGGCCGAGTCGCCGATCGAGACCTGGGCGAGCTCGGTGGCCATGGGGTGCAGGGTCCGGTACGTCCACGTGGTCGCGGCGCCCGCCCGGCGGGCCGGGAGCGCCCCCGGCACCCCGTTGGCCACGGCCGTCTTCCCGGCCGGCGCGCTCACCCGGAAGGTGAAGTACGCCTTGTCGGCGGGGTGGTCGTTGCACGGGAAGACCCGGTGGGCGGCGTCGGCCTGGTTCGCCATGGCCAGCCCGTCGTCGGTGACCACCCAGCCGCCGTCGCCGCGGCCGCGCGGGTCGCTCGTGTGCCGGACGGTGATGTGGAGGGGCAGGCCCGGCTCCACCGGCCGGGCGGGGGTCAGGACCAGGTCCTCGCCTACGCTCGCGAAGGCGGCGGGTTCCCCGTTGACCTCCGCGGAGGCCACCTTGCCGTGGGTGAAGTCGAGGTTGACGGTCTCGAGCCGGGTGAGGCTGCGCGCGTCGATGACGGTGACCGCGTCGAGGGGGCTGCTGTTGTCCTTGTAGGCGAAGGACAGGTCGTACGAGAGCACGTCGTACCCGGGGTTGCCGAGCTCGGGGAACAGCACGTCGCCGATGCCGAGCGCCTTGGGCGGGGGCACGACGGCGGCGACGAGGGTGAGGGAGGCCGCGGCCAGCAGGGCGGCGCGCAGGCGCGGGGAGGTGAGCTGCATCCCCCACCGCTTATCAGCGCCCGCCGCGCGCCCGCGAACGGCGCGCGACGGGTCCACCCGAAAGGGGTCGGGCGGGCCGCGCCCGGCTGACGTCACAGGCCCCCCCGGCAGGTCCCGCGGGCTACACCGGGCTGACGTCGTGGACCGCCCGGCACGTCCCGCGGGCTACGCCCGGCTGACGTCGTAGACCGCCCGGCACGTCCCGCGGGCTACGCCCGGCTGACGTCGTAGACCCCCGGCACGTCCCGCATGGCCCGCATCAGCGCCGGGAGCCCCGTCGCGTCGGGCAGCTGCAGGGTGTAGCTGTGCCGGACCCGCTGTTCGACCGGCGGCTCCACCGTCGCGGAGACCACCTCGACCCCCTCGCGGGCGATGGCCTCGGTCAGATCGGCCAGCAGGTGCGGGCGGCCGAACGATTCGGCGAGCAGGGTGACCCGGCAGTCCGCGGTCGCCCGCCAATGCACGGCGACGGGGGTCCGCCCCACGGCCCGCATCTGGGCCACGGTCGCGCAGTGGACCCGGTGCACCGTGACGACCCCGCCGCGTACGACGAACCCCTCGACGGCGTCGGGCGGTACCGGGGTGCAGCATCCCGCGAGCCGCACGGTGGCGTCCGGCAGGTCGGCGACGGCGTTGCCCCCGCCGCTGCGCAGGCCGATCACCGACAGCGGCGGCCGGGGGGCGGCGTCGGCCGGCCGGGCCCCGTCGGGGTGGGCCTCCAGCCAGCTGCTGACGGCGATCCGGGCGGCCGGGGTCCTGGCGTGCTCCAGCCAGTCGGCGGTGGGCCCCGAGGGGGCGTCGTACGCGATCAGGAGCTGGACGGTGTCCCCGTCGGAGAGCCGGGAGGACAGGGAGGTCAGGCGCCCGTTGACCCGGGCGCCGATACAGCCGTGGGCCGCCTCGCCGTACTGCGCGTAGGCGGCGTCGATACAGCTGGCGCCGGCGGGCAGGCCCAGGGTGCCGCCGTCGGCCCGGAACACGGTGATCTCCCGGTCCTGGGCCAGCTCCGAGCGCAGGACGTCCCAGAAGGTGTCGGGGTCGGGCGCGGACTGCTGCCAGTCGAGCAGCCGCGAGAGCCAGCCGGGCCGCGTCGGGTCGACCCGCTCCTCGTCGCAGTCGGCCGCTTCGGGCTGGTTGGGGGGCTGCGGGGTCGTGTACGGATTGCCCAGCGCCACCACGCCCGCCTCCGCGACCCGGTGCATCTGCCGGGTCCGGACGATGACCTCGGCCACTTGGGTCGTGGGCCCCTCCGACGTGGCGAAGGCGGTGTGCAGGGACTGGTAGAGGTTGAACTTCGGGGAGGCGATGAAGTCCTTGAACTCGGAGATGACCGGGGTGAAGCAGGTGTGCAGCTCCCCCAGGACGGCGTAGCAGTCCGCGTTCTCCCCCACGAGGACCAGCAGTCGGCCGAAGTCGGAGCCGCGCAGCTCCCCGCGCTTGAGGGAGATCCGGTGCACGGAGACGAAGTGCCGGGGCCGTACGACCACCTCGGCGGCGATGCCCGCGTCGCGCAGGACGGCCCGTACCGAGTCGGCGATGGCGGGCAGCGGGTCGCGCTCGCCCGCGTGGGCCGCGATGAGGGCGCGGGTGTGCTCGTACTCCTCGGGGTGCAGGATCGCGAAGACGAGGTCCTCCAGCTCGGTCTTCAGGGCCTGTACGCCGAGCCGTTCGGCGAGCGGGATGAGGACGTCGCGGGTGACCTTGGCGATGCGCGCCTGTTTCTCGGGCCGCATCACCCCGAGGGTGCGCATGTTGTGCAGCCGGTCGGCGAGTTTGATGGACATCACGCGGACGTCGTTGCCGGTGGCGACGAGCATCTTGCGGAAGGTCTCGGGCTCGGCGGCGGCGCCGTAGTCGATCTTCTCGACCTTGGTGACGCCGTCGACGATGAAGCAGACCTCGTCGCCGAACTCCTCGCGGACCTGATCGAGGGTCACGTCGGTGTCCTCGACGGTGTCGTGCAGGAGCGAGGCCGTCAGGGTCGTGGTCTCGGCGCCCAGTTCGGCCAGGATGAGGGTGACGGCGAGCGGATGTGTGATGTACGGCTCACCGCTCTTGCGCATCTGGCCGCGGTGCGAGGTCTCCGCGAGCAGGTACGCACGGCGCAGGATCGACAGGTCCGCGTCGGGGTGATGGGCGCGGTGCGCCTCGGCGACATGGCCGATCGCGTCGGGCAGCCGGTCCCGGGGGGTGGGCCCGAGCAGCGCGGCGCGGCCGAGTCGTCGCAGGTCAAGCCTGGTCCTGCCACGTCTGCGAAGTTCAGGGAGCGCTTCGGGACGTGCTTCGGGGTTCGTGGCCTCTGCACTCATGGGCACCTCCGACGGCATCGACCGGCGGTGGCGGGCATGGGGTGAGCCCTCAGGGCCGGTGCCTGATGCTACCGACCCCACCACGTGGCGCAGTCCACCTCTCGCTCAGCGTGAAACGGATCACCCATTAGAGGGAAGCTTCAGACGAAAGCCGTTTCGGTGAGCCAGGCGGGATCGAACTCGCCCTCGGCCACGATCACGGCGGGTCCGGTCATCTCGATCCGCCCGTCGGGGTGCTCGGTGATGATCAGCGTGCCGCCGGGCAGATCGACGGTGTACGTGGCGGGCGCGCCGATGACGGCCGGGTCGGCGCCGTCGCGGCGGATGGCGGCCACGGCGACCGCGCAGGCGCCGGTGCCGCAGGAGCGGGTCTCGCCGGAGCCGCGCTCGTGGACGCGCATGGCGACGTGCCGGGGGCCGCGGTCGACGACGAACTCGACGTTGACACCCGTCGGGTAGGCGGACGCCGGGCTGTACGGGGGCGGGTCCAGCAGGTTCCCGGCGTCGTCCAGGCTGTCGACGAAGGCCACCGCGTGCGGGTTCCCCATGTTGACGTTGCGCGCGGGCCAGGAGCGCTCGCCGACGGAGACGGTGACCTCGCCCTCGGGCAGCTCGGCGCGGCCCATGGAGACGGTCACGTCGCCGGTCTTGTCGAGGTGCACCCGCTTGACCCCGCCGCGCGTGGCGACGTCCAGGTCGCCCGGCTCCACGTGTCCGGCGTGCTGGAGGTAGCGGGCGAAGACGCGGACGCCGTTGCCGCACATCTCGGCGACGGAGCCGTCGCTGTTGCGGTAGTCCATGAACCACTCGGCCTCGCCGGCCAGGTGCGCGGCCTCGGGGTGCGCGGCGGAGCGCACCACGTGCAGTACGCCGTCCGCGCCGATCCCGGCCCGCCGGTCGCACAGCCGCGCCACGGCGGAGGCCGGCAGCTCGATGGCGTTGTCCGGGTCCGGGACGATCACGAAGTCGTTCTCGGTGCCGTGGCCCTTGAGGAAGGAGAGGCTCGTCTGCGTCACCCGCCCATGGTACCGAGCCGTCGCCCGGCGGATCCGGTCCGTCCGCCCGCCGGGACGGGCCGCCGCGAGGGGACGCCGCGCCGGGCAGCCGCGCTAGCGGAGCCGGGCCACCCGGTACACCGCGAGCGCCACGACACCCAGCGCGACCAGCGCGTACAGCAGCGCGAGGCGCCAGTCGGGCCGCTGCCCCGAGCCGCGGGCCGGGAGCCCCGGCAGGGCGTAGCCCACGCGGCGCGCGGCCATCAGGCCCCAGCCGCCCGCGCAGCAGCTGACGAGGAATCCGAGCATGGCGACGACCGCTCCGCCGTCGCCGAACTCGAAGGCGAGCGGGAAGGCGAACATCAGGGATCCGGCCGCGCCCAGCATGACGATGGGGGCGATCTGCCACAGCCGCAGCCTGCGCTGCGGGCGCAGTTCCACCTCGAAGGCGGGAGCGGCGGCGGCCTCCGCCTCGGCGGAGTCGGGCGCGTCCGGGCCGTCGGGGGTCAGCCGCGCGGGATCCGCGGGCAGCCCCAGTCCCGGGCCGCCGTCGGCGTCCGCGGGCAGCCCCAGTCCCGGGCCGCCGTCGGCGTCCGCGGGCAGTGCCAGGGCGTCCGCGTCCGTAGGCGGTGCGAGGGCGTCGCCGAGCCCGTCGGCCTCCGGCGTCGCTCCATCGAGCGGGCCGTCGCCGTCGGCGAGGGCGCTGTGAAGCATCGGGTCCGCTTCCGGCCGGGTGTCGTCCCGACCGGTGTCACGAGGGCCGGCCTCCATCGCCACGCGCCCTCCCCACTTGGACTTCGTACACCGCCGTACACCGCCGGTGACGGCACCGGCGGAAGTTTGATGATGGCACGCCGTCAGGCCCCGGACGGGCGTGCGGGGCGTCCCGATGCCATCACGTGATCAGGCTGTGACCGCTCGTTCGACCAACGACTGCGCGAGTCCGGCGAGTTCTCCCCGGTCCTCGGCGGCGCCGCTGAGCCAGTGCACCCTCGGGTCGCGGCGGAACCACGAGTCCTGGCGGCGGGCGAACCGCTTGGTGGCGCGGACCGTCTCGGCGCGCGCCTCCTCCTCCGTGCACTCCCCCGCCAGCGCGGACAGCACCTGCTGGTAGCCGAGCGCCCTGGAGGCGGTGATTCCGCCCCGCAGGCCCGCGGCCTCCAGCGTGCGGACCTCGTCCACCAGACCGGCCTCCCACATCCGGTCCACGCGCAGCGCGATCCGCTCGTCGAGCTCCGGCCGGGCCACGTCCACACCGATCTGGACCGTGTCGTAGACGGACTCGTGGCCGGGCAGGTTCGCCGTGAAGGGCCGCCCGGTGATCTCGATGACCTCCAGCGCGCGCACGATTCGGCGGCCGTTGCTCGGCAGGATGGCCTGCGCGGCGGCCGGGTCGGCGGCGGCGAGGCGGGCGTGCAGGGCGCCGGGGCCGCGCAGGGTGACCTCGGCCTCCAGCCGGGCCCGGACCTCGGGGTCGGTGCCGGGGAACTCCATGGCGTCGAGCGCGCCGCGCACGTAGAGGCCGGAACCGCCGACGAGGACCGGCGTACGGCCCTGGGCGAGCAGCTTGTCGATCTCGGCGCGGGCGAGGCGCTGGTACTCGGCCACGCTCGCCGTCTCGGTGACGTCCCAGATGTCGAGGAGGTGGTGCGGGACCCCTCCGCGTTCCTCCGTCGTCAGTTTGGCGGTACCGATGTCCATCCCCCGGTACAGCTGCATCGAGTCGGCGTTGACGACTTCGCCGTCGAAATGGCGGGCCAGGGCCACGCCCAGATCGGACTTTCCGGCCGCGGTGGGTCCTACGACGGCGATGACCCGCGGGGCGGGGGCTGCTTTCCTCACCGCACCAGTCTCGCAGCCCTCCGTCAAGGCATCGCCATGTACCCGATCGAGCTACGTGACGTGACCTGACCGGGGTCGTTGCCTTGGCGGGGTTCCGGCCGGGCGTGCGCCCGCCGTACGGCGGCCCGCCCACGGCGGAACTTCACTCACACGAGTAACGTTATAGGAGTAGACATGGGCATTTTGGACCGGCTTCTCGGCCGCAAGACCCAGGCGACGACCGAAGAGGCCGTTGCCGCGGATCTGACGGCGGAGTCCGCGACGGCCGACGAGGCCGGGACCGAGCAGGCTGTGGCTGAGGAGAGCGCGGCGGCCGAGGCCGTCGAGATCCCGAAGCAGCAGACGGCGGAGGTCAGCGCGGACAGCGAGGCCGCAGAGGGTGCCCGCACGTAGCCTCGCTATTGGAAGGTGACCCATGGGCCTGCTGGACAATCTGAAGGCCAAGCTCGCGCCCGCCAAGGACAAGGTCGGCGACCTCGCTGCACAGCACGAGGGCAAGATCACCCAGAATCTGGAGAAGGTGGCCAAGGCCGTCGACTCCAAGACCAAGGGCAAGTACAGCGGCCAGATCTCTAGCGGTGCGGACAAGGCGAAGGACGCCCTGGGCAAGATCGCGCACAAGGACGCTCCCGGCGGGCCGACGCCGCCGGCCGCTTCCTGACGCGGTCGCGGAACCCGGAACCCCGGGATCCCGGAAGGGGCGCGGCACCACTCGGTGCCGCGCCCCTTCCGCGTTCCGTGTCGGCGCTGCTGCCGGCGCTGCCGCCGCTACGACCAGGCGGCGACGAAGTACCCGACCCCGTACGGGGCGTCCTCGTACAGCAGCCGTCCTTCGAGCCCGGCACCCTCGGCCGCACCCGCGAGCACCTGCCAGGGGGCCCGGCCGGCGGCCTGCAGCTCGGCGGCGAGTCCCGCGTCGAGGGCGGCGAGGGCGGACAGGTCGGCGGCGCCGAGCGCGCGGGCGGCCTCGGCGTCGAATCCGGCGGCGCGTTCGTCGAGGTAACCGGGGGCCTTGAGGGTCCGGCACGCGCTGCCGTCACCCATGACGAGCAGGGCGACCCGGTCCTCGCGCGCGGCGAGCTCCCGGCCTGCCTCCAGACACCCCTCGGTGTCCAGCTGCCCGGCGACCCCGAACCCCTCCAGGGGCGCGGCGCCCCAGCCGGCCCGGCCGAGCAGCCAGGCGCCCACGGCGATCGGGGTGGGCAGCAGCCGCGGCCCCTCCTCGCCCTCGCCCAGCCGTACGTCGGCCGCGACCCCGAATCCCCGGAAGGTGCCGCGGGCACCCTGGGGGTAGGCACCGTGGTGGTCGGCGTCGCCGGCTCCGACCACGACGAGCAGATCGGGCCGGGAGGCGGCGAGCACGGAGAGCGCGTCGGAACACGCGGTCCGGGCGTCGGCGAGTTCGGCGGCGGCGCCCGTGACGAGCTCCGGCAGGAGCATGGGCGGGGCGGGGCAGACGGCAGCGGCTACGAGCATGATCCGCAGCGTAGCGGCCCCGCCTTCTTGACGCGCCCCTCGCGCGGTACGGCCCTGACGGGCCTCACCGGCTTCGCGCCCCTGCGCCGGGCACCTTCTCGGCGCAGGGCGCGCAGCGCTGCGCGGACTCCGTCCGGCGGTAGCGGGTCGGCGGTGCCGCCACCGCCGCCTGGGGCAGGGGCGGTGGGCGGGGTGGCTCGGCCCTGCGGGGCGAAGTCCCCTACCCGCCCTTCCACCGTTCCCCGGGCTCCGCCCGGACCCGTTTCCGGGGGCCAGCCCCCGGACCCCCGCTCCTCAAACGCCGGAGGGGCTGATGTGTGCCTGGTCGGGAGGCGCGGGGTCTGGGGCGGAGCCCCAGGGGGTCCGGGCAGCGCCCGGGGAACGGTGGAAGGGCGGGTAGGGGACCCAGCCCCGCAGGGCCGGACACCCGCACCCGGCCACCGCCGGACGGAGTCCGGCGCAGCGGTGCGAGGGGCACGCAAAGAAGGTGTGCGGCCCCTTAGGGAAGGGCGGGGCTGGCGCAGCCTGACGTCGTTGCCGGGAGGGGGGCCGGGACGCCCAGGGTCGGGATGCCGAGGAGGACGCCCTTCGGCTGCGCCGGAGCCGCGTTGCGCTTCTCCCAGGCGTCGCCCGCACGGGTCCGGCGTACCGCCCCCGTCGGGCCCTCCGCGAGGAGGTGGTGCGGAGCCGCGTAGGTGATCTCCACGGTGACCACGTCACCGGGGCGGACCTCTTCGTCGGGCTTCGTGAAGTGGACCAGGCGGTTGTCGGGGGCGCGCCCGGACAGCCGGTGCGTGGCGCCGTCCTTGCGGCCCTCGCCCTCGGCGACCATGACCTCCAGGGTCCGGCCGACCTGCTTCTTGTTCTCGTCCCAGGAGATCTCCTCCTGGAGGGCGACCAGGCGCATGTACCGCTCCTGGACGACCTCCTTGGGGATCTGCCCCTCCATGTCGGCGGCCGGGGTCCCGGGGCGCTTGGAGTACTGGAAGGTGAAGGCGTTCGCGAAGCGCGCCTCGCGCACCGCGTGCATCGTCTGCTGGAAGTCCTCCTCCGTCTCACCCGGGAAGCCCACGATGATGTCCGTGGAGATCGCCGCGTGCGGGATGGAGGCGCGGACCTTCTCGATGATGCCGAGGAAGCGGTCCTGGCGGTACGAGCGGCGCATGGCGCGCAGGATCGTGTCCGAACCCGACTGCATCGGCATGTGCAGCTGCGGCATGACGTTGGGCGTCTCGGCCATCGCCGCGATCACGTCGTCGGTGAAGTCGCGCGGGTGCGGGGAGGTGAAGCGGACCCGCTCCAGGCCCTCGATGGCGCCGCAGGCGCGCAGCAGCTTGGAGAAGGCCTCGCGGTCGCCCAGGTCGGAACCGTAGGCGTTGACGTTCTGGCCGAGCAGGGTGATCTCGGAGACGCCCTCGGCGACGAGTGCCTCGACCTCGGCGAGGATGTCGCCGGGACGGCGGTCCTCCTCCTTGCCGCGCAGCGCCGGGACGATGCAGAAGGTGCAGGTGTTGTTGCAGCCGACGGAGATCGAGACCCAGGCGGCGTACGCGGACTCGCGCCGGGTCGGGAGCGTGGAGGGGAAGGCCTCCAGCGACTCGGCGATCTCGATCTGCGCCTCTTCCTGGATGCGCGCGCGCTCCAGGAGGACGGGCAGCTTGCCGATGTTGTGCGTGCCGAAGACCACGTCGACCCAGGGGGCGCGGGCCACGATGGTGTCGCGGTCCTTCTGCGCGAGGCAGCCGCCGACGGCGATCTGCATGCCGGGGCGCTTGGTCTTCATCGGCGCGAGCCGGCCGAGGTTGCCGTAGAGCTTGTTGTCGGCGTTCTCGCGGACGGCGCAGGTGTTGAACACGACGACGTCGGCGTCGCCGTCGGAGCCCTGGGGCGCGCGGACGTACCCGGCGTCCTCCAGCAGGCCCGACAGCCGCTCGGAGTCGTGCACGTTCATCTGACAGCCGTACGTCCGGACCTCGTACGTTTTCACAACAGTCGCCTCGCCGCTCTCGGTACTCACCCAGCAAGGGTACGGGTCGGGCGTGGCGGCCGGGGCCGGGCGCCGTCCGGAGCCGGCCGAGGGGGCGGGGGCCGGGCGGGCCGTGACAGGACGGCGGGTCGGTGGCAGGATCGCGGCCATGCCTCTCGTACCGCCCCGGATCAGCAGGCGCCGTGCCCTGCGGGCCCTGGTGGCCGTCCTGGCGGTGCTCTGCGCCCTCGTCTGGTGGCTGAGGCCCTTCGGCCGGCCCGAACTCACGGGTGAGATCACGCTCAGCACCGGCGTCCAGAAGGGGGTCTACCACCGCTACGGCCAGCTGCTGGAGAAGGCCCTGGCCAAGGACGTGCCCGGGGTGCGGGTCCGGCTGGAGACGAGCGAGGGTTCGCAGCAGAACCTGCAGCGGGTGGCCGCGGGCGAGGCCGACTTCACGGTGGCGACGGCCGACGCGGTGGCCAAGTACCAGGTCGACCAGAAGCCCGGAGCGCAGCGGCTGCGCGGCCTGGCCCGCCTCTACGACGACTACGTCCAGCTCGTGGTCCCCGCCGGCTCGCCCGTCCGGTCCGCCCGGGACCTGCGGGGCAAGCGGGTCGCCGTCGGCCAGGAGGGCTCGGGCGTGCGGCTGATCTCCGAGCGGATGCTCAGGGCCGCGGGGCTGGACCCGGCGCGGGACGTCACCCAGGTGGCCATCGGCATCGACACCGTGCCGGCGGAGCTGGAGGCGGGCCGGATCGACGCCTTCTTCTGGTCGGGAGGACTGCCCACCACCGCCGTGCGGGAGCTTTCGGAGCGGTTCGACATCCGGCTCGTGCAGCTCGGCGACCTGGTGGAGGCGCTCCAGGACGGCGGCAGCCCCGCGCGGTACTACCGGGCGGCGGTGATGCCGCAGGACGCCTACGACCGCGCCCGCGGCAACACGGCGGTGTCCACCGTCGCCGTGCCGAACCTGCTGGTGACGCGGGACGACACGGGCGCCGAGCTGACGGAGCAGTTCACGCGCACGGTCATCGACAGCCGGGACGGCATCGGGGCCGAGGTGCACGCCGCCCAGCTGGTGGACCTGCGGACGGCGATCTACACGGATCCCCTGCAACTGCACGAGGGCGCGGCCCGTTACTACCGCTCCGTCAAGCCCTGAAGCAGGACCCGGCCCACCGCGCTCAGGAGCGCAGCAGCATCGTCGCCGCGGCGGCGGCCCCGATCAGGCCCGCGTGGGTGCCCAGCGTCGCCGGGACGACCTGGAGGTCCTTGACGAAGGACAGGGTCGCGTACGAGGCCAGGTGCTCCCGGACCGGCCCGAAGAGGGTGTCCCCGCAGGCGGCGACACCGCCTCCGATGACGGCGATGTCGGTCTCGACGAGGGTGGCGGTGGCCGCGATGGCTGCGGCCAGCGCCCGGCCCGCGCGGTCGAAGGCGGCCAGCGCGACGGGATCGCCCGCGGCAGCGGCGGCGGCCACCCCGGCGGCGGTGGCGTCCCCGGCCGGGACCCATCCCTGGGCCAGGGCCCAGGCCGCGATGGCGGTGCCGGAGGCGAGGGACTCCACACAGCCGCGGCCTCCGCACGCGCAGGGCTCCCCGTCGAAGGCGACGCTGATGTGGCCGATGTGCCCCGCGTTACCGGTGGGGCCCGGGTGCAGCTGGTTGTTCAGGACGAGTCCGCCGCCGACGCCGGTGGAGACCACCATGCAGAGCGCGTTGGCGTGCCCGCGGGCGGCGCCCAGCCAGTGCTCGGCGGCGGTCATCGCCACGCCGTCGCCGGCCAGCACCGTCGGGATCCGGACCCCGTGCAGCGCGAGCTCGGCCTCCACCCGGGCCTGGACGGGGAAGCCCCGCCAGGCGCCGATGTTGACCGGGCTGACCGTCCCGAGCGCGGCGTCCACCGGGCCCGCGCTGCCGATCCCGCACCGGACGGCCGAGGGCCACAGCGGGGACTTCGCGAGCTCCGCGACGACGTCGGCGACGGCGGCGAACACGGTGTCCCCGTCGGCCCCGCGCGGGGTGGGCCGGCGGGTGGTGGCCGTCATGGCGCCGTCGGAGTCCACCAGCGCGCCGGCGATCTTCGTACCGCCGATGTCGATCGCGACCGTCGGCCCGGAGTCGGCCGGTGCACCGGCGCGCGGGGCGGGGAAGGCGGAGGTGGGGGTGGGAGTGGTCACGGTGGCGCTCCAGAACTGGGGTCGGTTTCAGTATGCGGCCGGCGGTGGAGCCGTACTCTCGCGGGGCTCCAACCTGGGCAGCTCGCTCTCGCGGGACCTCGGCCGGCCCCCGGCGAGGAGGGCCAGGAGTTCCTCGGCGGCGAGCCGGCCGAAGCCGGCGGTGTCGCGGACCAGGGCGGTGAGCCGCGGGCGGGTGACCCGGCAGAGCGCCGAGTCGTCCCAGGCGACGACGGAGAGCCCGCCGGGGACCGGGATGCCCAGCTCGGAGGCGACGGCCACGCCGGCCACCGCCATGACGTCGTTGTCGTAGACGATCGCGGTCGGCGGCTCCGGCTCGGCGAGGATCCGCCGGGTGGCCTCCGCGCCCTCGGCGTCGGAGTAGTCGGTGGTGACCGAGCGCACCTGCCCCGGTCCGAGGCCCAGCCGCAGGGCCTCCGCGCGCAGGGAGACGATCCGGCGCTCGGTGTGGGCGAGTCCGGGCAGTCCCGCGACGTGCGCGATCCGGCGATGGCCGAGCCCGTACAGGTGGTCGAGCACCTGCGCCATGGCGCCGGCGTCGTCGGCCCGGACGGCGGACAGCGCGGCGGGGGCGGCCGGGGCCCCGGGAGCCCCGGAACCGGAGGAGCCGGGGGAGTCGGCGGAGTCGGCGGAGTCGGCGGAGTCGGCGGAGTCGGGGCAGCCAGGGGATTCGGCGGCCGGTCCCGTCTCCCCCACCGTGACGGCCGGCAGGGCGAGCTGTTCGAGCAGGGCCGGGCGCGGGTCGTCGGTCCTCGGGTCCACGACGACGACCCCGTCGACCCGCCGCTCGGCCCACCAGCGGCGGTAGACGGCGCATTCGGCGTCGAGGTCCTCGACCACCTGGAAGAGCAGGGCGATCCGGCCGGCGGCCAGTACCTCCTGGATGCCGGAGACCAGTTGGAGGAAGAAGGACTCGACGCCGAGGGTGTGCGCGGGCCGGGCGAGGACCATGCCGACGGCCCCGGACTGTTCCCCGGAGAGGGCCCGGGCGGCGCTGTTGGGCTGCCAGCCGAGCTCCTCGGCGACCCTCCGGACCCGGGCGCGGGTGTCCTGGGAGACCCCGGGCCGGTCGTTGAGGGCGAAGGAGACGGCGCTCTCCGACACCCCGGCCTGGCGGGCGATGTCCTTGATGGTGGGTCTGCGGGCCATGGCCTGTCTCATCCCTCGCTGACGTGGACGGCAATGGCCGGACCGTACGCGATCCTGCCCTGGCAGACCGCCTTGACCACGATCCAGTACTCCCCGGCGGGGGCGGCGAGCGGCGGCCGCAGCTCGAAGACGGCCTCGGTCCCGCCGTCCGGCGGGACCTCGACGGGCCGGACGGAGGGGGCCGTCAGCTCCCAGGTGCCGAACGGGGAGACGGCGTAGGCCTGCCCCGTCAGGGTGCTGCGGATGCCGGTGGAGCCGATCCGCGCCCGGACGAGGGTCCGCCCGCCGGGGGCGACGGTGACCGCGTGCTCCGGCGCGGCCACCCACAGCCCGGCCGGGGAGGCGGCCGGGCCGCCGGAGACGGTGACGGTCAGGACGTCCTCGAAGGTGCCCGCCGGGGTGGTGGCGAGGACGCGGACCAGGTGTTCGCCGGGGCGCGCCCCGGCGGCGGGCTCCACGGTGAGCGGGAAGGAGAGGTGACCGCCGGCCGGGAGCTCGGCGCGCTGCCGGGTCCAGGAGCTGGTCCAGCCCTCCGGGGCCCGGACCTCCAGCCCGACGGGGCCGCCGTCCGCCTGCCCGTGGGCGGCGAGGGTGACCGCGGCCCCGGCGGGGATGCCGTCACACGTCACCGTGTACGGGGCGTCGCCGAGCGGGGCCGTCCCGGTGTTGTGCAGCCAGTACCGGCTGAACACCGGCTGGTGCGGCTCCCGTTCGCCCTCCCGCAGCGGCATTCCGGATTCCGTGAGCAGCAGGAGCGTGGTCGTCGCGGCGCCCCGCACCTGCCCCTCGAAGAACCCGGTGGGGCGGTCCAGCAGATCGGCCTCGGCGGCCGGGTCCGTCGGCCACAGGGTCTCCGCCATCACCGGGCGGCCGTGGGTCTCGCGCAGCCGGACGGCGAGGTCGCCCTTCGCGCCGGCGCCCTCGGCCCGCTTCACCGTCTCGATCAGCACCCGGTCGGCCGGCTCCACGCCGAGCAGCGAGCGCGCGGGCGGCCGGGGCCCCTCGGCCGGGGCGGCCGTGACGGCGGTGAGCGGCTTGTTGAACTCCCGTCCGCGGCGCGAGAGGTCCACCGCCCGCCAGTCGCCGGAGCCCGCGACCAGCGCGTGCTCGAAGACGTGGGTCCAGTGCTGGAGCTGGAAGGAGCTGCCGTCGGGGGCGGTACGGCGCGGAGGGTCCATCCACTCCCCGCTCGGGCGGCCGGTGCAGGAACGCATCAGGGTGCTGTGCAGCCGCCCGGCCGTGTCGACGGCGAAGCTGGGCGTGCCGCGCACCAGGAGCCCGACGGTGCGGTCGGCGTACGGCTCCTCGTGCGGGTACCCGGTCCCGTGCGGGTACGCCTCGTCATGTGGGTACGCCTCCTCGTTCGCGCCCGCTGCGTCCACCGGAGCCGGGGCTGCGCCCGCCGGAGCCGGGGCGTCGATCCGGCCCGACGCGGCGACGGCCCGGGCGAGTTGCTCCGGGAGTCCGGCGTGGACCAGGACCGGCAGGTCCCGCGGGCCCGTCAGATCGCAGCCGGGGCTCCAGAGCGAGCGGAGCCCCGCTCGGGCCGCTACCCAGACCTGCCCGTGTTCCCGTAGGTCCCGCAGGAGGTTCTCGCGGGCGGGACCGGCCGACTCCAGCAGCGCCGCCGTGAAGGGGTTCTCCTCGGGGCCGCCGAGTGCGATGCGGAAGTCGGGCAGGCTGCTGTCCACCGCCAGGTCGCCCCAGCGCGGCCCGCCCGCCCGGGTCGGGGTCGCGGTGACCCCGTACGCGCCGAGGGCGGTGACCAGCTCCCGCAGTCCCGGCGCGCTGTACCGGCCATGCGGCTCCACGTCCGGGAGGACGATCTCCGCCGCGCCCAGGGCCCGGCCGCCCGGCCCGGTCATCGGCGCCGACAGCGCGAACCAGTTCAGGCAGGGGCTGTCCAGGGTCCAGGGGGCCCGGGTGTGGTCGGCCCCGGTGTCCGCCTCGGGGAAGGCGAACCCGCGCCCCACCGCGGAGGCGGCCGTCTCGGCGACGGGCAGCGCCCCGGGCACGTCCGCCGGGATCCGCAGCCGCAGCAGCTGGTCGGAGCCTTCGAACGCGTGCACCGTCGTGGTGAGTTCCGCCCGGTCCAGGCCGTCCCACAGGGTGGTGGTCCGGGTCCAGCGGACGGGCCCGGTGCGCCCGGTGGCCACGATGCGCGAACCGAGCGGCCCGCGCTCCGCACGGCAGGACTCTGCGGGCCCGGCGCCCGAACCGGTGCCCGGCCCCTTGGGCAGCAGGTGCCAGGGGCCCTCCTCGAAGGAGGGGTGCTTGTCGTACTCCTCCTGCACCACGAGCTCGTCCACCTCGCCCGGGGTGAGGACCTCCTGCCCGGTGCGCAGGTCCAGGAGCCGGGCCAGGCCCCCGCCGCGCGCGGGATCGGCTTCGGCGCGCAGGAACTCGTTCTGCGCGGTGTGCCCGGGCGCGGGCTCCCACCCGCCCGAGACGGGCAGCTCCGACGCCGCGAGCCACCAGGTGCGGTGGCCCAGCGAGGGCACGTCTTCGGCGAGGAAGGCCAGCTCGACGCTTCCCCCGGCCACGGCCTCGACGTGCACGGGCGCCGCACGGCCCGCCTCGTCCAGGACGGTGATCAGGCGGACGTCACGGTCGTCGGCGAGGCCGAGGGCCGCCAGCTCGACGCGGGTGCGGACCAGGTCGGTACGGGTCCACGAGACCGGGTTGTGCACGGTGACCGCGAGCGGTCCGGGGCCACGGGTGTCGGCCGCGGCGGTGAGTGCGCCGAGCGCCTCCTCCCGTACGCCGTCGGCCAGTTCGTACGCCTCGCGCCAGGTCGGGAGCAGGTCGAGGTACACCTGGTCGGAGAAGGTCCCGGTGACGGCGTCGTGGTGGGCGGCGTGCAGCAGGTGGCGCCAGGCCTTGGCCAGGGTCCGGGCGGGGTAGTCGGTCAGGCCTTCGGCGCAGGCGAGGGCGGCGAAGGTCTCGGCCTGTTCGAGGAGGTTCTCGGCGGCCCGGTGCGCCTGTTTCACATCGCTGTAGGTGACGTCCTTGCCGGTGTAGACCGGGCCCATCTCCCGGGTGACCGGCAGCGGCTGCTCGCCGCGTGCCGCGAGTTCGGCGCGGACGGCGTCGAAGTGGGCGCGCGGGCCGGTGTGTTCCATGCGGGGCCAGCAGTAGCGGCGGTTCCAGGCGTGCTGCACGTCCAGGCCCCAGCGGTGCGGCCAGGAGAAGTCGGTGCCCATCGGAATCAGGACGTTCTTCGTCGCGGCGGCGGTGCGCAGCAGCTCGTACAGGTCCAGCAGCTGTTCCGCGGCGGACTCCGCGTCCGGTGCCCGGTGGGAGAACCAGCCAGCGGAGTAGTGCGCGGGCAGGTAGTGCAGGAGCAGGCCCTCACCGCCGGGGGCGATCCACTCGTACTCGGCGGGCAGCTGCATGGCGGCGGGCGCGCGCAGTGCGTCGCCCCAGGTGTCCATCATCGGGCCCCACTGGTGGTGGGGGCCGCGGGCGAGGACGGCCGAGTCGAGGCCCGCGCCGGCCATCAGGGCGGGGAAGGAGGGGTCGTGGCCGAAGACGTCGAGCTGCCAGGCGGTGCGCGGGTCGGCGCCGAGGGTGCCGCGGTGCAGGGCGAGGCCGTGGACGGCGGAGCGGATGGTGGTCTCGGCGGAGGTGAGGTTGGTGGAGGGCTCGTTGTAGGTGCCGCCGACGATCTCCACGCGGCCTTCGGCGATCAGTGCGCGCAGCTCGGCGCGTTCGGCGGAGTGGAGGTCCCAGTAGGGCTTGAGGTAGTCGACCTCGGAGAGCACGAAGCGGTACGCCGGGTCCTCGCGCGCCTGCTGGAGGTGGAGCGGGATCAGGGTGAAGGCCGGGACGCCGGTGTACTCCCAGCCGCGCTCGGCCTCGCCGGATTTCAACGGGGCGTCCCACAGGGCGGTGTAGGCGGCCTGGGTGTTCCACCACATGGGGTCGTAGTGGAAGTGCGGGACCAGCCGGACGGTCCAGCCGGGCTCGGCGACGACCAGGTCGAAGGGCAGCTCCGCGAGCGGCCGCCCGTCGGGGGTGGTGACGCGGACGGTGGCGGGCAGGACGGTCCCGGGGTCGGCGCCGGGGGTGCGGACGGCGACCTCGACGGTGGACTCCGGGACGGGCCGCGGGCCGGAGCCCGCCAGATCCGCCCGGGCATCCGTCCCGGCGTAGGCCTCGGCCGTGTCGGCCCGCACGATGCGCGGGTGCGGGGTGGTGATGCCGTCGCCGTGCACCGCCACGTGCAGGGGGCCGGCCGGGCGCGCCCTGCGGATGCGGACCCGGACGATCTGCGAGGGCGTTTCCGGCGGGCCGGCGAAGAGGGCCGGGGTGGTGACCGCCGTGACGGCAATTCCGCTGTCCATTTCCGCACACTTCCTTGGGTGACAACACCGCACATCAACAACTAAACCGCATTAGTGCGCTCAGCTTCCGGCGGCTGGAACCCCTCTGTCAACTGACCTGAAGCGCATAAGTACCAGAGCCCTGGAGGTCAGGACTTTCATCCCGCCAAGTCGGGACATTCGGAGATAACAGTCCTGTTGACTTATCCCCCGCACAGGCGGCAGGTTATGGGAATCCCGCGCATTCCCCCTGAACTCCAGGACCCTCCATGCACGACGGCAACGCCGCCTCCGCACCCGCCCGGCCCTTGCGTTTCGGCGCCAACTACACGCCGACGCGCGGCTGGTTCCACCACTGGCTCGACTTCGACCTCGACGAGGTCAAGGCCGACCTCGACTCGATCGCGGGCCTCGGCCTGGACCACGTACGGGTCTTCCCGCTGTGGCCGGTGTTCCAGCCGAACCGGACGCTGATCCGGCCGCGCGCCGTCGAGCAGCTCGTCGCACTGGCCGACGCGGCCGCCGACCGCGGACTCGACGTCAACGTGGACGGGCTCCAGGGGCACCTGTCGAGCTTCGACTTCCTGCCCGCGTGGACCGGCACCTGGCACCGGCGCAACATCTTCAGCGATCCGCAGGTCGTCGCCGGGCAGGAGGAGTACCTGCGCACCCTGGCCGCCGCCCTCGCCGACCGGCCGAACTTCCTGGGCATGACGGTCGGCAACGAGATCAACCAGTTCTCCGACGATCCGCACCCCTCTCCCGACCGCATCACCCAGGAGCAGGCCGGGCACTGGCTGGAGCGGATGCTCGCCGCCTGCGAGGCGGGCGCGCCGGGCCGCATGCACCTGCACGCCGAGTACGACGCCGCCTGGTATCAGGACGGCCACCCCTTCACCGTGGCCCAGGCGGCCCGGCTGGGCGCCGCGACCGCCGTGCACTCGTGGGTGTTCAACGGCACCGCGCAGCGCCACGGCCGGACCGGGACGGCGACCGAGCACCACGCCGCGTACCTGATCGAGCTGTCCAAGGCCTGGGCCCGCGATCCGCACCGGCTGGTCTGGCTCCAGGAGGTGGGCGCGCCCGCGCCGCTGATCCGGCCCGAGCACGCCGCCTCCTTCACCGAGGCGACCGTGGCGGGCGCCTTGGACTGCACCGGCCTGTGGGGCGTGACCTGGTGGTGCTCGCACGACGTGTCCCGGGAGCTCGCGGACTTCCCCGAGCTGGAGTACGGGCTCGGCCTGCTCACCAACGACCGCCGGACCAAGCCCGCCGGAGAGGTGATCGCCCGGATCACCGAGGAGTGGCGGGGCCGCGAGCACCGCCCGGCGGTGCGCTCGACCGCGCTCGCCGTGGACGTCGGCGGCGCCGAGTCCGCGCCGAACCGCTCGGTGTGCGCCCCCGGCGGGGCGTTCTTCGAGGCCTGGGCGGCGCTCACCGCCCAAGGGGTCCGACCGGCGGTGGTCCTGGCGGAGCTGGCCGGGGACCCGGAGCACCTGGCCGCCCGCGGCATCACCGAGGTACTGCACGTGTCCGACGTCCCCACCGGGACCTGACCGGCGCCACCCGACCCGACCGGCGCCGCCGGGGCCCGACCGGGCCCGCCCGGCCCCACCGGCCGCTACCGAGGAGAACCCTCATGTCCGAGATCGACAACGACGTCGACCCTCGCACCGCCCACCCGTCCGACCCGCACCCGTCCGACCCGCACCTGTCCAGCCGCCACAGCCCCGGCCGGGCTCCCCGCGGACCTCGCCCCGTACGCCTCGTACTGGTTCCCCGACTCGCTGCCCGCGGGGACCCCGGGTCCCGGGATCACCTGGCGCTCCCTCCTGCGGTGGACCCCTGAGTCCGACCCCGATCTGGCCCACAACACCGCCACCGTGCCGCTGGCGGAGCGCTTCACCCCGGTGCCGCCGAACACCACGGCCCGCGCCGGCCAGGCCCGTATCGCCTCGCTCGTCTCCTTCGGGAACACGGCCGGCAACCCGGCCCAGGGGTCCCCCACCGCCGACTACTACGCCCTCACCCACTGGGCGTACATCGACGAGCTCGTCTTCTGGGGCGGCTCCGCCGGAGAGGGCATCGTGCTCGCCCCGAACGCGCCCGTCACCGACGCCGCGCACCGCAACGGCGTCCGCGTGATGGGCAACGTGTTCCTGCCGCCCGTGCCCTACGGCGGCGACCTCCGGTGGACCCGCGACCTGGTCCAGCAGGACTCCCTCGGCCGGTTCCCGGTCGCCGAGAAGCTGGTGGAGGTGGCGCGGGCCTACGGGTTCGACGGCTGGTTCGTGAACGCCGAGACCGAGGGCGGCGACAGCGAACTCGCCGCCCGCATGCGGCGGTTCCTGCGCGCCCTGCGCGCCGCCGGCGACCCGCACGGCCTGACCATCACCTGGTACGACGCGATGAACTCCACGGGCGCAGTCGGCTGGCAGGGCGCGCTGAACGAGCTCAACCAGGAGTTCTACGAGGACCGCCGCGGCAAGGTGGCCGACACGATGTTCGTGGACTTCCGCTGGACCGTGGCGAAGCTCGCCGCCTCCGGCGACCTCGCCGACCGGCTCGGCCGCAGCCGCCACGAGCTGTGGGCGGCCGTGGACACGGAGTCCCACGGCTGGAACTCCGAGGTGGACTGGGACGCGATCGTCCCGCGCGGGAGCCGCCACATCGTCTCCTACGGCTTCTACCGGCCCGAGTGGACCCGCAACCACCTCTCGGACCGCTCCCCCGGCGCCTTCCACCGCGCCGAGGACCGGTTCTGGACGGGCGAGTCCCTGGACCCGGCCCAGCCCTCCCCCGAGGACATCTGGCGCGCCCCCGCCACCGTCGTCGCCGACCGGTCCACCGTGACCGCGCTGCCCTTCTCCTGCTCCTTCAACACCGGTCATGGGGAACGCTGGTACGAGCACGGCGAGCCCGTCTCCGACACCGGATGGAACCACCTCGGCCTCCAGGACCGGCTCCCGGGCCGCCGCTGGGCCGTGCACACCGCCGGGACCCGCCCCGAGGTCACCCTCGACTTCGCCACGGCGTGGCGCGGGGGCTCCAGCCTCCTCGTCTCGGGCGGGCTCACCGCCCCGGCGACCGTGGGACTGCACGCCACCCGGCTGCCGCTGACCGGCACAGCCGTCGCCGAGCTGGTGCACCGCACCGAGTCGGGCCCGGTCGAGCTCGGCGTGGCCACCGGCGAGCCGTCCGGCCCGGGGCAGGAGGTCCCGTACACCTGGCTGAAGGCGCAGGCGCTCGGGACAGGTCAGGGCTGGCGCACGACCAGGGTCCGGCTGTCGGAGCTGGCGGGCTCCACCGCCCACGCCCTGGCCGTACGGATCACCCGACGCGGGAAGGAGCCGGTGCGCTGGCGACTCGGCGCGGTGACGGTACGCGAGGCCGCCGCCCGGCCCCGCCCGGCGACTCCGGGCACACCGGCCGTGTCCGGCCCAGCAGTCCGGCAGGGCCGCCGTACGACTGTCATGGAAGCGGGCAGCCGGCCCCGTCCGCCACTACGAGGTGTTCCGCGTCCTGCCCGACGGCGCCCGCCGCTTCCTCGGCGGCACCTGCGGCACCGCCCTGTTCCTCCCGGCCGTCGACCGCGAGAGGGCGGCCGTCTTCGAGATCCGGGCCGTCGACGAGCTGTACGCCGTCTCCGACCCCGCCCGCACCACTCTGACCTGGACCGGATCCCACTGATGCATGACGACCGCGCAGTCCTGGAGGGACACCTGAAGCGGGCGGTTCATTCGGGCTGGGCGGTGGGATCGGTGCGCGGGACGGCCAGGGTCACGCGCAGCCCGTGCGGCGGGTTCTTCCCGTAGGAGAGGGACCCGCCGCCCGCACCGAGCAGGATGCGGGCGATGGAGAGGCCGAGCCCGGAGCCCTTGACGTTCTGGTGGCGTCCGCTGCGCCAGAACCGGTCCCCGATCCGCAGCAGCTCCTCCTCGGTGAGCCCGGGACCGCGGTCGGCGACCACGATCAGCACCCGGTCGCCCTCCACGGAGAGCGCCACTTCGACGTCCTCGCCCTCGGGAGTGAACTTGAGGGCGTTGTCGATGACGGCGTCGAGCGCGCTGGAGAGCGCGATCGGGTCGGCCCAGCCGGTGGCGGCGCTCCGCCCCGTCCCGGTGAGCCGCACGCCCTTCTCCTCGGCGAACGGGCGCCAGGCGGTCACCCGCTCGGCGGCCAGCCCCGCGATGTCCGTCAGGCTGATCTCGGCGGCGGCGTGCTCGGCCAGGGCCAGGTCGAGCAGGTCGTCCAGGACCTGGGTCAGGCGCTTCCCCTCGGTCCGCACCGAGGCGATCTCCTCGTTGCCCTCGGGCAGTTCGAGGGCGAGCAGCTCGATCCGCAGGAGCAGCGCGGCGAGCGGGTTGCGCAGCTGGTGGGAGGCGTCGGCGACGAAGGCCCGCTGCTGTTCCAGTACCTCTTCGACGTTGTCGGCCATCTCGTTGAACGAGCGGGCCAGGCGCCTGAGCTCCGGGGGGCCGCCGCCCGCGGCGACGCGGGAGTTCATCCGCCCGGTGGCGATGCCGTGGGCGGCGGCGTCCAGGGTCTGCACGGGCTTGAGCACCCAGCTGGTCAGCCGCAGGGCGGCGCCGAAGGCCACGAGCATGGCCGCGCTGAGTCCGGCGACGATGAGCAGCCAGCCCCGCAGGGTCGCGGAACGCATCTGGCCGGTGGGCGACTCGGTGGCGACGACGGCGACCACGTCCCCGTCGAGGACGACCGGGGAGGCGACGAGGAGTATGCCGTCGGCCTGCCAGGGCCACACCTGGCCGGGGTCGTGGCTGCGGCGTCCGGCGAGCGCCTCCCTGAAGGCCTTGCGGCCCTCCCCCTCCTCCGGCACCGTCCACCCCTGGGAGGAGCGGGCGATGGCGTTGCCGTCCCGGCGGAAGATGCCGGCGCGGATCCCGTACAGGTCCTGGTAGCGGGCCAGTTCCTGCTTGAGGGTTTCGAGGCGCTCGTCGGCCCCGCTGGACTTCGAGCCCTCGGCGTCGATGACGAACTGGGCGAGCGCGGCGAAGCGGGCGCTGTCGTCGATCCGGTCGACGACCACCCGCTGCTGCTGCCCCGCGGCCAGGGCCACCGCGAGCGGGAAGCCGAGGGCGAGCAAGACGCCCGCCATGAGGACGACGAGCAGCGGGAGCAGACGGGCGCGCACGACGGGTGGCCGCTAGACGGCGGGCGGAACGGAGGCGGCGGGCGGGGCGGGGGCCGCCGGGGCGGGCGGTACGACGAGCCGGTACCCCACGCCGCGGACGGTCTCGATGAGCGCCGGCATGCGCAGCTTGGACCGCAGCGAGGCCACGTGCACCTCCAGCGTCCTGCCGGTGCCTTCCCAACTGGTGCGCCAGACCTCGCTGATGATCTGCTCGCGCCGGAAGACCACGCCGGGGCGCTGCGCGAGCAGGGCCAGCAGGTCGAACTCCTTGCGGGTGAGCGCCACGTCGACGCCGTCCACACTGACCCGGCGGGTGGGCAGCTCGATGCCGACGCTCCCGAGCCGGACCACGCCGGGCGTACCCGCAGGGCCGGCGGCGGCGCTCTCCTCGGAGACGCCGGTACGGCGGGCCACCGCGTGGATGCGGGCGAGGAGTTCGCCGGTGTCGTAGGGCTTGGTGACGTAGTCGTCGGCGCCCATGTTGAGTCCGTGGATGCGGGAGCGCACGTCGGCCCGCGCGGTGACCATGATGACGGGCGTGCTGGTGCGCTTGCGGATCTTGCCGCACACCTCGTACCCGTCCTGGTCGGGCAGCCCGAGGTCGAGCAGGATCACCCCGTACGGGGAGGCCTGGGGCGGGGCGCCCGCCGTCAGCAGGGCCTGGAGGGCCTCCTCACCGCTGCGGGCATGGGTGACCTTGAAGCCGTGCCGGGCGAGGATCGCGGACAGGGCGGCGGCGACGTGGTCGTCGTCCTCGACGAGCAGAAGTCTCATGTCGTCCCCCTCTCCATCTCTTGATCTCTTGATCGCTTCGTGATCGCTTCGCGTTCGCTCGGTGGCCATCATGGGCCACCAAGCATCCACGCCGATGCGGACTCCCACGTCAAGACGGTTCCGGTCCGTCGGGGGTTCCGTTATGCACCCGGTACGGCCGCGGCGGGTGCCGGGCACCCGCGCGTACGGAGCGTATCGGCGCGAGGCCGGATCGTTATGCTCAATTCTCCCTCAGATGTACTGACGCTGTGCGCGCCACGTCACTACTGTCCTCCCAACCGAGGAGGACGGAGCCACAAGCCGATGAGCGGAGTATCAGTGACCAAGGACGTGCAGGACGCGGCCGGTGCCGCGGACGACCTGGTCGTGCTGAGCAACGTCAACAAGCACTTCGGCGCGCTGCACGTGCTTCAGGACATCGATCTGAGCATTGCCCGCGGTGAGGTCGTCGTCGTGATCGGCCCTTCGGGGTCGGGCAAGTCCACGCTGTGCCGGACCATCAACCGCCTGGAGACCATCGATTCGGGCAGCATCACCGTCGACGGGAAGCAACTGCCCGCCGAGGGCAAGGCGCTGGCGAAGCTGCGCGCCGATGTGGGCATGGTCTTCCAGTCGTTCAACCTCTTCGCGCACAAGACGGTGCTGCAGAACGTGATGCTGGGCCAGCTCAAGGTCCGCAAGTCGGACTCGGCGGCGGCGATGGAGAAGGCGAAGTCCCTCCTCGACCGGGTGGGTGTCGGCTCGCAGGCCGACAAGTACCCGGCGCAGCTCTCGGGCGGCCAGCAGCAGCGCGTGGCGATCGCCCGTGCCCTGGCGATGGACCCGAAGGTGATGCTCTTCGACGAGCCGACCTCGGCCCTCGACCCGGAGATGATCAACGAGGTGCTGGAGGTCATGCAGCAGCTCGCCCGGGAGGGGATGACCATGGTCGTCGTCACGCACGAGATGGGCTTCGCCCGCTCCGCCGCGAACCGCGTCGTCTTCATGGCCGACGGGAAGATCGTCGAAGAGGCCACGCCCGAGCAGTTCTTCAGCAACCCGCGGAGCGACCGCGCCAAGGACTTCCTCTCGAAGATCCTGCACCACTGAGCTTCGCATCTGGTAGTGATCCGGTGACGGATCGTCGTCCAGCAGTCTCACTTCACGTCTTTCTCCCGTCTCACGTCTCACTTCGAGGGAAGTCCACCATGAAGCTCTCCAAGGTCGGCGCGGCCGCCGCCATCGCCGTTGCTCTCGCCCTGACCGCGACCGCCTGTGGCGGCGACAGCGACAAGCCCGCGGGTGACGCCAGCTCCTCGGCCGGTGCCAAGAAGGACAAGATCGTCATCGGCATCAAGTTCGACCAGCCGGGTGTGGGCCTTAAGACCCCCGACGGCAAGTTCACGGGCTTCGACGTGGACGTGGCGACGTACGTGGCCAAGGAGCTCGGCTACACGCCCGAGCAGATCGAGTTCAAGCAGGCCGTCAGCGCCGAGCGCGAGAACCTGATCGCCAACGGCGACGTGAAGCTGGTCGTGGCGAGCTACTCGATCAACGACAAGCGCAAGGCGAAGGTCGACTTCGCCGGCCCGTACTTCCTCGCGCACCAGGACCTGCTGGTCCGCGCCGACGACACCTCGATCACCAAGGCCGAGGACCTGAACAAGAAGAAGCTCTGCTCGGTCACCGGCTCCACGTCGGCGCAGAACGTCAAGACCAAGCTGGCCCCCGAGGCCGACCTCCTGGAGCTGGGCGGCTACTCCGAGTGCCTGACCGGCCTGGAGAACAAGAAGGTCGACGCCCTGACCACGGACAACTCGATCCTGGCCGGCTACGCGGCGCAGGACAAGAACAAGGGCAAGTTCAAGCTGGTCGGGCTGAGCCTGAGCAACGAGAACTACGGCATCGGTCTGAAGAAGGGCGACAAGGAGCTTCAGACCAAGGTCAACGCCGCCATCAAGAAGATGGAGGCGGACGGCGCCTGGGCCAAGGCCGTCGAGAAGAACTTCGGTCCGTCCGGCTACAAGGCCGAGCCGGCCCCCGCGGTCACCGAAGGCAGCTGACCCGGCGGCCGGTCCGCCGGCCGATCCATCGGTGAGGAGCGTCGCCGCCCGCCTGCCGCGGGCGGCGCCGTGCCCCACCGGCCAACCTGGCCATCCTGGGGAGAGCGCAGGCCATCGTGTTCGATTTTCTTGATTCCGGGCAGTACGACGTGCTCGGAGCCTTCTGGGTGACGGTTCAGCTCACCCTCTACTCGGCCGTCGGGTCCCTGATCTGGGGCACCGTACTGGCCGGGATGCGGGTCAGTCCGGTCCCGCTGATGCGGGGCTTCGGCACCGCGTACGTCAACCTCGTGCGCAACACCCCGCTGACCGTGCTGATCCTCGGCTGTTCGCTGGGCCTCAGCCAGACCCTCGGCGTCACGCTCGGCGGCGGCACCTTCAAGGAGATCGGCTTCCGGCTCGCGGTCCTCGGGTTCATCGCCTACACCGGCACCTTCGTCTGCGAGGCGATCCGCTCCGGCATCAACACGGTCCCGGTCGGCCAGGCCGAGGCCTCCCGCGCCCTGGGCATGAGCTTCCTCCAGACGCTCACCCTGATCGTGCTCCCCCAGGCCTTCCGCGCGGTCGTCGCACCGCTCGCCAACGTGCTGATCGCCCTCACCAAGAACACCACGGTGGCGGCGGCGATCGGTGTGGCCGAGGCGGCGCTGCTGATGAAGGAGGTGGTCGAGAACGAGCCGCAGGACCTCTTCGCCGTCTTCGGCGTCTTCGCCCTCGGATTCGTCCTTCTGACCCTGCCCACCGGCCTGCTCCTGGGCTGGGTGGCCAAGCGCGTGGCGGTGAAGCGATGACCTCGGTGCTGTACGACACCCCCGGCCCCCGGGCCAAGGCCCGCAACTGGATCTACAGCGGCGTCTTCCTCGTGGCGGCCGCCGCCCTCGCGTGGTGGGTGCTGTCCTCCCTCGCGGACCAGAACCAGCTCGACGCCGACAAGTGGAGCCCTTTCGTCGAGGGCCAGGTGTGGACGACGTTCCTGCTCCCGGGACTCGGCGAGACCCTGCGGGCCGGCGCCATCTCCATGGTGATCGCCCTGCCGCTCGGCGCCCTGCTCGGCATCGGCCGGCTCTCCGACCACACGTGGGTCCGCAGCATCGTGGGCGCCTGGGTCGAGTTCTTCCGCGCCATCCCGGTGCTGATGCTGATGCTCTTCGGCTCCGCCTTCTACGTGCAGTACACCGGCGTGGACTCCGCGGTGCGGCCGCTGTACGCCGTGATCACCGGGCTGGTCCTCTACAACTCCGCGGTCATCGCCGAGATCGTCCGGGCCGGCGTCGAGTCGCTGCCGAGGGGCCAGACCGACGCCGCGAAGGCGATCGGCATGCGCAAGGGCCAGGTCATGACCAACGTCCTGATCCCGCAGGCGGTGACCGCGATGCTGCCGGCGCTGGTCAGCCAGCTCGTGGTGGTCCTCAAGGACACCGCGATCGGCGGCGCCGTGCTGGGCCTCGCCGAACTGCTGTCCACGTACCGGCAGATCTCGGCGAACTACAGCAACATCATCCCGACCCTGATCGTGATCGCGGCGATCTACATCGCGGTGAACTTCGCCCTCACCACCTTCGCCTCCTGGATGGAGGGCCGGCTGCGGAAGTCGAAGCGGAGCACCGGCGCGATGGTGCCGGTCAGTCAGTTCGACGCGGGCCAGAACGCGGGCGGCGCCGCCTGACCGGACCCCCGGCGGAACATCGGACATCTGCTCGGACCCACGTCCGGCACCCGGCCTGACAGCCGGTCAGTACACTTGCGGGACACGTGTGGTGCGGCGGAACTCATCCGTCGCACCACTCGGCATTGTCCGGCCCGGCGTCACTTGACGCAGGCACCTCCAGTGGGTTGCATACGTTCTGTGATCACATACCGGACATCGGGAGCCACATCATGGACCCGGTGATCGTCGTCGGCGCGGGGCCCGTCGGGCTGTCCCTGTCCCTCGCCCTGGCCGGCCAGGGCGTGCCCTGCGTCGTGCTCGACGAGGGGTCCGGCAAGGACGAGCTCCGCCCCGCCCGTACCGTCGCCCTGCACGCCGGCACCGCCGCGATGGTGCACCGGCTGGGCTGTACGACCCTGCGCGACGAGGGAGCGTACTTCGTCGCGTGGCGCACCATGCGGGGTGGCCGCGTGTCGCAGCGGATCACCTTCGAGGACGGGCCGGCCCCGATCCACCTGCCCCAGCACGCCCTGACCCGCGGGCTGCGCGACGCCGCCGCCGCGCACCCCCTGGTCCAGCTAGTCACCGAGAGCAAACTCGACGCCCTGGAGCAGGACGGCCGCGGGGTCACCGCCCACACCCGGGGCGCGGAGACCACGTGGTGGCGCGGGAGCCACCTGGTCGGCTGCGACGGGGCCCGCTCCACCGTGCGCAAGCTGCTCGGCATCCGCTTCCCCGGCCGCACCGCCGTGGAGCGGCACGCCGTGGCCGCCCTGCGCACCGAACTGCCCTGGCCCGGGGAGGCGTTGCTGCACCGGAGCCCGCCCGACGAAGTCACCGCACGGCCGTTGGCCGACGGGGCGTACCGGCTGGACTGGCTGCTCCCGGCGCGCGGCGACCTCGTCACCCCCGACGCGCTGGTGACCCGGATCCGCGACAGCCTCGCGCTGTGGTGCGGGGGCACGACTCCCCCGTACGAGCTCCTCGACACCGGGGTCCACACCTTGCACCACCGGCTCGCCCGGCGCTGGCGCGACGGCCGCTGCTTCCTCGCCGGGGACGCCGCGCACCTGCTCGGCGCGCTCGGCACCCAGGGCGTGGAGGAGGGGCTCCGGGACGCGGAGAACCTCGCCTGGAAGCTCTCCCTCGCCTGGCACCAGGGGGCCTCGGAGGAACTCCTCGACAGTTACGAGGCCGAGCGCCGCAGGGCGGTGGCCGCCCGGCTGCGCGCCGCCGACCAGGCCATGCCCGTCCTGCGCACCGGGGGCGGACTGCGCGCGTACCTCCCCGGAGCCTCGCGGGCCGCCGAAGTGCTCCTGACCGACGGCCATCTGGGCCGCGGCCCGCTCGGCGCGGAGCCGGTGTACGCCCCGCCCGTGGCCGTCCACGACGTGCCCACCGCCACCGAGCCGGGCGGGCCCGTCGAGAACGTCCCGGTGACCGCGCCGGACGGCTCGACGGTGCCGCTGCGCGACCAGTTGGGCCGGGGCCGGCTGCTCGTCGTCCTCGTCGCCCCGGGCACCGGGGTCTGGGACCGGCGGCACTGGGTGGGCGCCGGCCTGATGCCCCGCCTCGCGGCGGCGGTCTCCGCGCTGCCGGTCCGGGCGGAGCTGCTCGTGGCGGACGGCTACCCGGGGGCGGCGGCGCACACCGTGCTCCTCGTACGACCGGACGGGCATCTCGCGGCCACGTTCGCCGGGGTCCACCCGGCCGAGCTGTACGAGGCCGCGGACGCGGTCCGGCACGGCGCGCCCGGAGCCACCCCGGCACCGGCGCCCAGGGCTTTGCCCGCCGCCGCACCCGTAGTCGATTGAGCGATGATCGATTGACCCTCCGGCCGAGTCGTGCTTCACTCGCGGACATGACCGGCAACGACGTACGCCTGTGGCGGAGGGTCCATATGGACCTGCTCCGCTACGCGGGCTGCGTATGTCGTCCTTCCTGCTGATTCGCCCTTCCCTCGCACGCCCCCATGCGGTTGTGGCGCGCGCTCTCGCGAACCCCCAGGACGGTCACCCTCCATGTCTGCACCCACGCACGCCCCTGCCCCGGCCGCGGCCCCCGCGCTCTCGGCGGCGGGCCTCCTCGCCTTCACCCGGCGCATCGCCTCCGACCCCGAGCTGATCGCCTCCCTCCCCCTCGACCCCGAGGGCCGGACGTGGATCCGGCTCGACGGCCCGGGCGGCAGCGAGGCCTGGCTGATCGGCTGGCCGCCCGGCACCGGCACCGGCTGGCACGACCACGCCGAGTCGCGGGGCGCGTTCACCACCGCGCGCGGCCGCCTCACGGAGAACTCCCTGGCGGTCCGCCTTCCCTCCGAGGGCTGGCAGTCCCTCTCCCTGGCCCCCGACGTGGACCGCACCCGCGCTCTGGACGCGGGCACCGGGCGGGCCTTCGGCGAGCACCACGTGCACGAGGTGCTCAACGAGTCCGCGACGGAGCACGCGATCTCCGTCCACGCGTACCACCCGCCGCTCCCCCTGATCCGCCGCTACAGCCGCACCGGCCCGGTGCTCACGCTGGAGCAGGTCGAGCGTCCGGCGGACTGGCAGTGAGCGGCATCGACGCGCTGATCGACCGGCTGCGGACCACGTACACCCGCGTGGACGCGGCCCAGGCGCACGCGGAGTCCCTGACCGGGGCCCTGCTGGTCGACATCCGGTACCAGGCCCTGCGCGAGCGGGACGGACTGATCCCCGGCGCCCTGCTGATCGAACGCAACGAACTGGAATGGCGCCTCGACCCCGAGGGCTCCCACCGCCTCCCGGAGGCGGTGGACCACGACATCCGCGTCATCGTCATCTGCAACGAGGGCTACGCCTCCACCCTCGCGGCGGCCTCCCTCCACGCCCTGTCCCTCCCCCACGCAACGGACCTCACGGGCGGCTTCCAATCCTGGAAGGCCGCGGGCCTACCGGTGGTTCCTTCTTAACGCCCCGCTGCGCGGGCTTCGCCCCGCTGCGCCGGGCACCGTCCGGCGGGGCCGGCGGGGGCCGGCGGGGTGCCCGCCACTGCCGTCCCGGCACGGGGTTGGGTGGGCGGGTGCGGCCGAGTTGGCCCTGCGGGGCTTGGCCCCCTACCCGCCCCGCGCAGCGGCACACCCACGGCGTGCGGCCGGGGACCAGCCCCCGGCCTCGCCGGCATCTGAGGCGCCAGGGGGGCCGGGGGGCCGGGGGCCGGTCCCCCCGGGAAGGCGGGCCCGGGGCGGAGCCCCGAGGGCTAGCCCTTGGCCGTCGCCAGGTCCACCGGGCGGGGGCGCATCGCCAGCCGCCCGGCGAAGCCCGTGGCGGACAGGGCCAGCAGCCCCGCGCCACCCACGACCATCGCGTACACCAGCGGAAGCACCACCGCGGCGGCCGTCCCCGTCATGCCCACGCTGAACGCGGTCAGGACCGCGAGCGCGATCCCCGACCCCAGCACCACCCCCATCAGGAGCACCGCCAGCGCCTCCAGCCGCAGCATCCCCCGCACCTGCCGCCGCGTCGCACCCGCGAGCCTCAGCATCGCGAACTCGCGCAGCCGCTCCCCCGTGGACATCGCCAGGGTGTTGGCCACCGCGATCGCGGTGACGGCCAGGACGAGTCCCATCGCCAGCAGGTTGATCTCCGATCCGGCCGCCTGCCGCTCCGCCCGCGCGCCGTCCGCTTCGGCCGCCGACAGCACGGCCACGCCCGGGTACTCCCGTACCGCCGAGGCGAGTGCCTCCCGCGTCGCGGGACCGGCCACCAGCACGCTCGAAGCCAGCGGGTCGTCGACGTGCGCGGCCGTCAGGCCGTGCGGCAGCGTCACGTCGCCGAAGCCCAGCCCGCGCGCGTACACCGCGGACACGGTCAGGGTGACCGGCGTGCCGTCCCCCAGCGACAGCGAGAGCGGGCTGCCCGGCTTCAGGCCCAGCTGGTCCGCGGCCAGGTCGCTCACCGCGACGCTCTTCTCCCCGAACCCCGCCAGGCTCCCGGCCGTCACCCCCGGGTCCCAGGTCCGGTCGAGCCCGGCCGGGGTCACGCCCTGCGCCGCGTACTTCGTCAGCCCCACCCGGATCGAGGTGTGCACGATCTCGGTGGCCGCGAGGACCCCGGGGGTCCGGCGGATCCGCTCGGCGGCGGCGCCGGGAACCCCCGGCCCCCGGCCCTGGAGCACCCACTCGGCCCGTACGCCCTCACGGGCCTGCGCCCGGGCCGCGTCGCCGAGCGTCGGGGTGACGAAGAGGACGGTGCAGGCCATCCCGATCAGCAGGGTGAGCGGGGTGACCGCGGAGGCCATCCGGGTCGCGTTGCCGCGCAGGTTGGCGGTGGCCAGCCGGCCGCCCGGGCCGGCCAGCCGCAGCGGCCCGGCGAGCAGCGCGGCCGCGCCCTTGACGATCACCGGGCCCAGCAGGGAGACGGCTCCGGCGAGCACCACGACGGCGAGGAAGGTGACCGGGGTCGAGGCCGGCTCGGTGCGCAGCGTACTGAGTACGGCGACCAGCACCACCCCGGCCGCCAGCAGCAGCGCCCCGGCGACGAGCCGCGCCCACGCGGGGCGGCCGCGCTCGACGGCGGCCTCGGCCAGGGCTTCGGCGGGGCGCACGCGGGCCACGCGCCGTGCGGTGATCCGGGCCGCGGCCCATGCGCCGAGCAGGCTCGCGCCGACGGCGGCGATCATCGGGAAGATCCCGGCGGTGCGTTCCAGGGTCACCGGGACGACCCCCGCCTCGACGAACCGGCCGTGCAGCCAGGCGGCCAGCGGCAGCCCGGCGAGGGCTCCGGCGATTCCGGCGGCGAGCCCCACGAGGAGCGCCTCGCGGCCGATCATGCCCCGCAGCTGCTTGGGGGTGGCGGCGATGGCGCGGAGCAGGGCGAGTTCGCGGTGGCGCTGCTGGATCGACAGGGAGAAGGTACCGACGACCACGAGGATCGCCACGAGGAGCGAGGTACCGCCCATCGCGCCGCCCATGGAGACCAGCTTGATCCGGGCACCGGCCGCGTCGAGGAACTCCACGGGGCCCCGCTGGTGGCCGGTGGCCACCTGCGCGGTGGTGCCCTGGAGCGCCTGCCGGATCCGCCCGGCCAGCTCGCCCGCGTCGACCCCGGCCTCGGGCAGTACCCCGATGGCGCTGACCCGGCCGTCACGGGCGGCGAGCCGCTGCGCCTCGGCGTCGCCGAAGAACAGCGCGCTCTGGTGCGCGAGGTTCCCGCCGGCCGGAGCTGCGATCCCGCTGACGGTATAGGTCTTGGGCGCGCCGGTGGACTGCACGGTGAGCGCGGAGCCGGGCTTCAGGGCCGCGCGGGCCGCGAGTCCGCGGTCGACGACGACCTCGTCACCGCCGCGGGGTGCGCGTCCCTCGGCGAGCGTAAAGGGGGTGAGCGCGGCCGAGCTCCAGGCGTGCCCGTACGAGGGCTTCGCGCTCCGCGCACAGCAGGGCGAGGAAGGTGCCGAGGAAACCGGCCTTGCGGTCCCGGACGGTCTGGAGTGCGTAGCGCAGCATCATGGGAAAACTCTGCCGCCGGGGCCGCCTCGGAACATTGGAGCGCCCCGGCGTCCCCGGCCTGGGGCTAGCCCCACCCCGTGCGGTCCGGGCGCACGGCTCGGCCGCGTGTCACACCGTCAGGTCGTCAGGTCGTCAGATCTTCGGCATCCTCGGCGTCTTCGCCCTCCGCCTCCAGTGCGCCCCGGACCACCCGCAGGGCCATGCCCTCGGGGTACCCCTTGCGGGCGAGCATTCCGGCGAGGCGCCGGATCCGCTTGTCCCGCTCCAGGCCCCGGGTCGCGCGGAGCTTGCGCTCCACGAGCTCCCGGGCGGTCTCCTCCTCCTGGTCGGAGTCGAGCTGCTCCAGGGCCTCCTGTACGAGGGTGGGTGCCACCCCCTTGGTACGGAGTTCCTGCGCGAGCGCCCGGCGGGCCAGCCCCCGTCCCCGGTGCCGGGACTCGACCCAGGCGCCGGCGAACGCGGCGTCGTCGATCAGGCCCACCTCCTCGAACCGGGAGAGGACCTGCTCCGACACCTCCTCGGGGATGTCCCGCTTGGCCAGGGCGTCCGCGAGCTGCCGCCGGGTGCGGGGCATCCCGGTGAGCTGGCGCAGACAGATCGCCCGCGCCTGCTCCTCGGGACTCTGGGGCGGCAGTTCCTGGCGGCCCTCCCGGCCCTCCCGGCCTTCACGGTCCCCCCGGCCCTCCGAACGACGGCCTCCCCGGCCGCCGCTCTCGCGGCGGCCCCGGCGACTGCCCTCGCGGCGGTCCTCAGCGCCGTCCGGACCGTCGGTGCCGCCGGTGCCGTCAGCGCCGCCCCTTTCGTGCTCCCACACGGGTCAGCTCTTAGCGACGGCGGCCTTGACCGCGGTCTTGGCCTTCGACGCGGGAGCGGGCACGGCCGCGGTCTCGGCGGACGCGTCCGCGCCGGCCTCGGCCGTGGCAGCGGCAGCGGTGTCCGTCTTGCGGATGCCGACGCCCAGCTTCTCCTTGATCTTCCGCTCGATCTCGTCGGACAGGGCGGGGTTGTCGCAGAGGAACTTCCGCGCGTTCTCCTTGCCCTGGCCGAGCTGGTCGCCCTCGTACGTGTACCATGCACCGGCCTTGCGGACGAAGCCGTGCTCCACGCCCATGTCGATCAGGCCGCCCTCGCGGCTGATGCCGTGGCCGTAGAGGATGTCGAACTCGGCCTGCTTGAAGGGCGGCGCGACCTTGTTCTTGACGACCTTGACGCGGGTGCGGTTGCCGACCGCGTCCGTGCCGTCCTTGAGGGTCTCGATGCGCCGGATGTCGAGGCGCACGGAGGCGTAGAACTTCAGCGCGCGGCCACCGGTGGTGGTCTCCGGCGAGCCGAACATCACACCGATCTTTTCGCGGAGCTGGTTGATGAAGATCGCGGTGGTCTTGGACTGGTTGAGCGCACCGGTGATCTTCCGGAGGGCCTGGCTCATCAGGCGGGCCTGGAGACCCACGTGCGAGTCGCCCATCTCGCCCTCGATCTCCGCGCGCGGCACGAGGGCCGCGACGGAGTCGATGACGATGAGGTCCAGCGCGCCGGAGCGGACCAGCATGTCCACGATCTCCAGCGCCTGCTCGCCGGTGTCCGGCTGGGACAGGATGAGGTTGTCGGTGTCGACGCCGAGGGCCTTGGCGTACTCGGGGTCGAGCGCGTGCTCGGCGTCCACGAAGGCCACGGTGCCGCCGGCCTTCTGCGCGTTGGCCACGGCATGCAGCGTCAGGGTCGTCTTACCGGAGGACTCCGGCCCGTACACCTCGATCACACGGCCGCGCGGCAGCCCGCCGACGCCGAGCGCGATGTCCAGCGCGGTCGATCCGGTGGGGATGACCTCGATGGGGTCGTTCGGCTTGTCGCCGAGACGCATCACGGCACCCTTGCCGAACTGCCGTTCAATCTGTGCGAGCGCGGCTTCGAGAGCCTTCTCGCGGTCGTTGCCTGCCATGGGTTCCACCCGATTTGCTTGAGTCGATCGCTTCACGCCATTGACGCTAACGCCTGCCACTGACAACGCGGTCCCACGTCCGGTTCGGCTGTGGATAACCAATAAGAATGCGTGTTCGATTTCCCTGTCAAGCGCGCCACGCCGGACCCGTCCGCCCCACCGCCGGCTGGCATGATCCGTTCCCATGACGGACACCGCGGACGACACCACCTCCAGCATGTTCCCCGCCGGCCGCACCGCGCTCATCGTGCGGATCCCCGAAGCGGAACCCGTGGTCCGGGGCTGGCGGGACCGGATCGACCCCGCCGCCCGGGCCGGGGCCGGGGTTCCGGCGCACGTGAGCGTGCTCTACCCGTTCCTCCAGGAGGACCTGATCGACGCCCCGGTCCTCGCCGGGATCGCCGCGGCCCTGAGCCCCCACCACGCCTTCGACCTGCGCTTCGAGCGGACCGACCGGTTCCCGGGGATGCTCTACCTCGCCCCGGAGCCGGACGCCCCGCTGCGCCGGCTGACCCGTGCGATCACCGAGCGCTGGCCGGACGTCCGCCCCTACGGCGGCCGCTACCCGGACCCGGTCCCGCACCTCACGGTGGCCCAGCGCGCCGCCGAGGCGGACCTGGACGCCGCCGAGGCGGACCTGGGCGGCCGACTCCCGCTCACCGCCCGCGCCCGCACCGTCGACCTGGTGGCCTACGACGGGACGGCCTGGCACGAGCGCGCGAGCTTCGCACTGGGGGAACCGGGAGAGTGACGGCGCCGCGGGAACCAGAAGTGACGGCGCCGCGAGAACCGGACCGAGTGACAACCCAGGGTTGACACCTTTCCGACTGTCAACCTAGGGTTGCCTCATGACGAACCCTTCGGTGGAACCCGTTCGCATGACCAATCCGGTACGCCTCGACGACCTCATCGAGGCCATCAAGAAAGTCCACACCGACACCCTGGAGCAGCTCAGCGGCGCAGTCGTCGCCGCCGAGGCCCTCGGGGACGTCGCGGACCACCTCATCGGCCACTTCGTCGACCAGGCCCGCCGCTCCGGCGCCTCCTGGACCGACATCGGCCGCAGCATGGGCGTCACCCGCCAGGCCGCCCAGAAGCGCTTCGTACCGAAGGCCGACAAGGAGGGCGAGGCCCCGCTCGACCCCGGCCAGGGCTTCGCCCGCTTCACCCCCCGCGCCCGCAACGTGGTGGTGACCGCGCAGAACGAGGCCCGCACCGCCGCCAACGCCGAGATCCGCACCGAGCACCTCGTCCTCGGGCTGCTGGCCGAGGACGAGGGCCTCGCGGCCCGGGCCATCGCCGCCCAGGGCGTCGCGGCCGACGAGGTACGCGCCGCCGCGACGGCGGGCCTGCCCCCGGCCGTGGCGGACCTCCCCGCCCTGATCCCCTTCGACGCCTCGGCGAAGAAGGCCCTGGAGCTCACCTTCCGCGAGGCCCTGCGCCTGGGCCACGGCTACGTGGGTACCGAGCACGTCCTGCTCGCGCTCCTGGAGCTGGAGAACGGAACGGGTCCGCTCAGCGGCCTCGGCGTGGACAAGGACACGGTCGAGAACTGGGTCACCGACGCCCTGGCAGCCGTACTCGGCGCCGCGGACGAGAACGCGAAGTAGAGGCGTCCGCGTCGTCGGTCAGCGCGTACCGCTTCACGTACGCCCCGAGGAACGCCTGCAGCGTGGCGACGGCCGGGATCGCGATGAGCGCCCCGACCGCGCCCAGCAGGGCGGTGCCGGCGATGACCGATCCGAAGGCCACCGCCGGGTGGATGTCCACCGTCTTCGAGGTGAGCTTCGGCTGGAGCACGTAGTTCTCGAACTGCTGGTACACCACCACGAATCCGAGGACGTACAGCGCGTACCAGGGGTTCACCGTGAAGGCGAGCAGCATCGGCAGCGCACCCGCCAGGTAGGTGCCGATGGTGGGGATGAACTGCGACACCAGCCCCACCCACACCGCGAGCGCGGGTGCGTACGGCACGCCCAGCACCGCGAACACGATGTAGTGCGCGATCCCGGAGATCAGTGCCATCAGCCCGCGCGAGTAGAGGTATCCGCCCGTCTTGGTGACGGCGATCTCCCACGCGCGCAGCACCTCCGCCTGCTTCCTGGGAGGCAGTACGGAGCACAGCGCGCGGCGCAGTCGCGGCCCGTCGGCGGCGAAGTAGAAGGAGAACAGACCGATCGTCAGCAGCTTGAACAGTCCGCCGAGCACGGTGGCGGACACGTCGAGCACCCCGCTGGCGCTGTTCTGCACGTATTTCTGCAGCCAGTCCGAGTGCAGCAGGCTGTCCTGGATGTCCAGCCGGGACAGGTCCGTGTGGAAGGTGTCGTTGATCGAGCCGATCAGCGAGTCGAGATAGCCGGGGAAGCCCTCCACCAGGTCGACGATCTGTGCGGCCAGGACCGAGCCGAGCAGGACGAGGAATCCGACGGCCGCGACGAACACCCCGAGGAACACCAGGAAGGTGGCGAGCCCGCGGCGCATGCCGCGGGCCGCCATCCTGGCCACGGCCGGTTCTATCGCGAGCGCGAGGAAGAACGCGATCAGGATGTTGACGAGCAGCCCGATGAGCTGGTGGAAGGCCCAGCTGCCGAGCTGGAAGCAGGCCACCAGGGCCAGTACGAGGACCACCGCGCGCGGCAGCCAGCGCGGCATCCGGGCATCCGGAGGAGCCGGTTCACCGCCGGGACCCGGCGCACCGGATCCCTCCGTTACGGGGCCTGCGGCCGAGGGGTCCGCCGCGGCCGCCGAGCGGGTCGGCGGCGCGCTCCGGGGGTCTTCGGGCCGGTCGGTCGTCTCATCACTGGCTGCCACGCCGACCAGTCTGTCCCACTGGCGCCGCGAACGGCGAAGCGTTCGCGGCGGCCCCGCCCCCACGGGGGGACCGGGAGCCGGACCGACCTGCGGAACGACCTGTGCGACGGCCTCCGGAACGGCCGGCCGGGCGCACCGGGCCAGAGACGGCCTAGCGCAGCGAGGCGGGGACGTCCACCGCCGAACACACCGCGCGCCACACGTCCTTGGCCTCCCAGCCCGCGTCGAGCGCCTCGTGGACCGTGCGTCCCCCGAGCTCCGTCATGACGTGGTCCCGCGCGAAGGAGTCCGCGTAGCCCGCGCCGAAGTGCTCGGCCATCCGCTCCCAGAAAATCGTCAACCGCATGCCTCCAGTATCCCGCCCCGGAGAGTGCACCCTCCCCGTTCGGGCCCCCTCGGCGCAGCACGGACCCCTACCGTTCCTGCCATGCCTGGAGACGAAGCCCGCGCCCCGGCGGCGACCACAGCGACGACGGCGGCCACGACGGCCACGGCGACGGGCGCGCTCGCCCGCGCCGAGCAGTTCATCTGGCTCACGGCCCGCGTCCTGGAGCAGCGGCGGTTCGCGTTCCACTTCCTCGGCGGGGGCGCCGACCCGGTGGACACCGCCCTCGGCGCCTATCTGGGCGGCGACGGCGGCTACGGCCACGCCCTGGATCCGGATCTGCGCGGTCCGCTCAGCCACCCGCTGCACACCGCCCACGCCCTGCGCGTGCTGGACGGCCTGGGCCGTTGCGCCGGACAGCGCATCGAGCGGCTCTGCGCCCACCTGACCCGGGTCTCCACCCCGGACGGGGCGCTCCCGGCGACCGCCCCGGCCTCCGGCGGCTACCCGGCGGCCCCCTACCACCCGCTGCAGGACGATCCGCCGGGCGACCTGCTGGCCACCGGCCCCGTCGTCGGGATCCTGCACCGCAACCGAGTGTGGCACGCGTGGCTGTTCCGTGCGACGGACTTCTGCTGGGACCGGGTGGAGAACCTGCGCCACTGGCACCCGTACGAGATCCGGAGCGCGGTGGCCTTCCTGGACGGGGTCCCCGACCGGGCCCGGGCCACGGCGGCGGCGGACCGGCTGGGGCGGCTCGTCCGCGAGCAGCGGCTCGTCGTACTGGACCCCGTACCGGACCCCGTGGCGGACCCGGCGCCGGGCGAGCGCCTGTACCCGTACGACTTCGCCCGCCGCCCGGGGTCCCTCGCCCGCGGCTGGTTCACGGACGCGGAGCTGTACGGCTCGCTGCGCTTCCTGGCCGGCCTGCAGCAGCCGGACGGCGGCTGGCCGGTGGGCCGCGCGGCATGGGCGCCGGGCAGCGCGCTGGAGCGGCGCCCGATCGCCACGCTGGAGGCGCTGCTGACCCTGCGCGCGTACGGCCGCCTCCCGGGCCCCGCCGTCGGCGTGCCTAGCCTCCCAGGGCCCGCAGCCCCGCGGTGACGGCGACGGCCGCCGCGACCACGACGAGGAACGGCGCCCGCAGCAGCAGTGCGACCGCGGCGGCCGCGAGCCCGGCCGCGCGGGCGTCCAGCACGAGTTCCTGCCCGGTGGCGAAGGTCTGCTGCGCGGTGAGCGCGGCGAGCAGCGCGACCGGCAGGAGCGCGGCGAGCTTGCGCACCGCGGGCCGCTCCAGGGCTCCGGCGGGGACGAGCAGCCCGGCGAGCTTGACGGCGTAGCAGCCGACGACGGTGATCCCGATGGCGATCCAGACGTTCACGGGCGGCGTCCCTTCATCCACAGCACGATCGGCGCGGCCAGCGCCGCGATCAGCACGGGCACCCCGGCGGGCAGTACGGGCAGCAGGCCCAGCCCGAGGACGAGGGCGAGCGCGGCGACGGCCCGCTCGGTGCCGGTCTTCAGCATCGGCGCGAGCAGGGCCAGGAACACGGCCGGCCCGGCAGCGTCCAGCCCCCACGCGCGGGTGTCCCCGATGGCCTCGGCGCCGAGCGCGCCGAGCAGGGTGGTGAGGTTCCACAGGACGTAGAGGCTCAGCCCGGTCACGGTGAATCCGAGCCGTGCGGACTTCCGGTCGGGCTGGGCCAGGGCCACCGCCGTGGTCTCGTCGATCACCCAGTGCGCGGCGAACGGGCGTACGCCCTTGGGCAGCGCGAGCAGCTGGGACAGCCGCAGCCCGTAGAAGGCGTTGCGGGTCCCGAGGAAGAAGGCCCCGGCGGCGGCCGTGAACGGGTTGCCGCCTGCGGCCAGTGCCCCGACCAGCGCGAACTGCGAGGCCCCGGTGAACACCAGCAGGCTCAGCACGCACGCTTGGAGGGTGCTGACCCCGGATCCGGCGGCGGTCACCCCGAAGGCGAACCCGGACAGCCCGACCGCCACTCCCACGCCGAGCGCGTCCCGGACCACGGCGGCTCGCGGCTTCTCCACCGCGGACGCCGCGCCGGGTGCCTCCCGGTCGGAGCCTTCTCGTATGACCATCCGTTGTTCTCCCACGCCCCGAACGTACGGGGCCGCGCCTTCCCGGTCTTGTACGTTCTTGCACCGTGCCACGGTGACCGCAGACCCGCCCGGGCCGGCTCGACTAGGGGGTGTCCCGGCGCCGCAGGGGCTCCCCGAGCACCTCGGTGAGCTCCGCCTCCACGGCGGCGAGCAGTCCCGCGCCCCAGACGCACAAGGTCCGCTCCCAGGGGTGACCGAAGGTGCCGAAGCGCAGGTCGGGGTGGAGGTAGAGGTAGTAGTCGCCGTTCGGGTAGGCCCGTCCGGGCCATCGCGGTTCGCCGGAGCCACCGACCCGGTGCGGGTCGAAGTCGTAGCCGGTGTGCTGCCAGTCGAGCCAGTGGAGCCGCTGACCGGCCGGGGTGAGGGCCCTCAAGGAGGCCCGCAGGATCCGGTCCGGCTCATCGGTCGGCGCGTCCTTGAGCCGCCAGGTGACGGAGGGGGCCGGAGCATCGAAGCCGGGAGACCCGTCGGTGTCCGGGTCGAAGGCGAACTCCTTCTCGAGGCGGTCCCACAGCGGATCCTCGTCGTCATCGCGCAGCCACCGCACGGGCCGGGTCGCCGCCGGGCTTCCCGGCGGCGACCAGCGGTAGGTCCGTACGGTGGTCAGCTCGCCGAATCCGGCAGCGCCGGCCACCTCCCGCAGCTCCCCCTCGGCCTCCAGCACACAGTGCGTGGCCGCCGGTGTCTTCGGGTGCCGCGGCTCCGCCAGCTGCCTCCACGCCCTCAGGAGTTCGGAGTGCGGACCGGTCACCCCGCCGACGACCACGAACTCCGTGCGCGGGTCGCGCCGCGCCCAGCCCACGGCCGCCACGCGACCCCCGTCGAGCAGGAGGGCGACCTCGGCCCGCCCGTAAACGCAGCCGCCGTCGGCCTCGAACTCCGCGAGCGGCGTTTCGTGCGGATCGGACGAAGCCGCCATCTCACGCAGGGTCGTCCCCGGGACGACGGATCGCACCCGCCCTTCATCCGTCCCGCGCCCCAGAGCCGCGAACCCCGCCGCCATCAGCGACCGCTCCGGATCCGCCGTGAATCCGGCCGCCCCCAGCTCCTCCGCCAGGGCCGGCGCATCGGCCCCGTACACCTTCCACTCCACCGGCTCGCTCCGCGCCGCGAAGGCCTCCTGCTGCCGCCGCACCAGCTCCGCGAGCTCGCCGCGCCCGGTGTGCGTCAGCGGCCGGTGGCCGACGGTCCCGTGCGTGCCGTAGTGGGTCCGTACGAGGGGCCCGTCCTGCTCCACCACCGCGCCCGGCGGCGCCCACTCGGGCACCAGCCCGCGCACCTGCGCCGCGTACGCGCCCCACACCCGGGCCTGCTCCGAACGGTCCATGATCCGGACCCTAACCGGCCGCCCGCCCCCGCCGGTAAGCGCCCGGCGGCACCCCCACGATGCGGGTGAAGTGCCGGTTCAGGTGCGGCTGGTCGGTGAAGCCGACGGTGACGGCCGCCTCCGCCGGCGGGATCCCCGCGTCCAGGAGCAGCCGCGCCCGCCGGACCCGGGCGTCGGTCAGCCAGGTGTGCGGGGGCATGCCGTACCGGTCCCGGAAGGCCCGCAGCAGGGCGAAGGGGCTCGTGCCCAGCTCCGCCGCGAGCTGCTCGAGCGACGGCGGCTCCCCCATCCGCTCCTCCAGCACGGCCCGGGCCCGCTCCGCGTCGGCGGCCCCCGCGCGGCCCGCCGCCCGGACGGGCAGCGGCCCGGCGTGCCGGGTCAGCATCCGGGCCACCACCCCGCGCAGCAGGGTGTCGGCGGCCAGGGCGTTGCCGGCCTCGGCGGCCCGGTGGACCTCGGTGATGGCCCGCGAGGCCTGTGCGTCGGCGACCATGTCGGCGGTGAAGCCGGGGGTCCCGCGCAGCGTCCCGATCTCGGTGGCGACCTCGGTGATCAACGCCCGGGAGGGGTAGAGGGTGGCGTAGGCCCAGCCCTCGGGGACCCCGGCGCGGGCGGTGTGCGGTACCTCGGGGTTGATCAGGACCACGCTGCCGGGCCCGGCGCGCAGGGTGTCCCCCGGCAGGCCGATCTCCTCGACGCCGCCGGTGACGGCCGCGATGACGTACCCGTCGTGGGCGTGGCGCGGGAAGGTGTGGCGGACGTAGTGGGCGCGCAGGAGGTCCAGCCCGGGCAGTTCCGCGTACTGCCAGTGCCTCGCCCACTCCCGGCGGCCCGCGTGGCCCGCGTGGCCCGCGTCCGCCCTGGTCGTCCCCGTGCCCATCCCCCCATTCTGCGCCCGGTCCGGCCGGGCTGTTTCCACAGGTCCGGCCGGTTGTCAGTGGGCGGGTGCACGATGGGGGCATGTCCGGTACCGCGCTCGACTCGTTCTCCCCCGCGACCCGTTCCTGGTTCACGGGGGCCTTCGTCTCGCCCACCACCGCCCAGGAGGGTGCCTGGCGGGCCATCGGTGCGGGCTCGGACGTGCTGGTGGTGGCCCCCACCGGCTCCGGCAAGACCCTGGCCGCCTTCCTCGCCGCCCTCGACCAGCTCGCCTCGACCCCGCCCCCGGCGGAGCCGAAGAAGCGCTGCCGGGTGCTGTACATCTCGCCGCTGAAGGCCCTGGCGGTGGACGTGGAGCGCAATCTGCGCAGCCCGCTGACCGGCATCCGGCAGGAATCGGTGCGCCTGGGCCTGCCCGAGCCGGAGATCCGGGTCGGGATCCGCTCGGGCGACACCCCGCCGGCCGAGCGGCGCGCGCTGGTGACCCGGCCGCCGGACATCCTGATCACCACGCCCGAGTCGCTGTTCCTGATGCTGACCTCGGCGGCCCGCGAGGCCCTGGCCGGGATCGAGACGGTGATCCTGGACGAGGTGCACGCGGTCGCCGGGACCAAGCGCGGCGCCCATCTCGCGCTGTCCCTGGAGCGGTTGGACGAGCTGCTGCCCCACCCCGCGCGCCGGATCGGCTTGTCGGCGACGGTCCGCCCGGTGGAGGAGGTGGCCCGCTACCTCGCTCCTCGCGGCAAGGTCGAGATCGTCCAGCCGCCCTCCACCAAGGAGTTCGACCTGTCGGTGGTCGTCCCGGTCGAGGACATGGGCGAGTTGGGCGGCTCCCCCGCCACCGAGGGCAAGGAGGGCGGCGACAAGCCCTCTATCTGGCCGCATGTGGAGGAGCGGATCGCCGATCTGGTCCAGGCCCACCGGTCCACCATCGTGTTCGCCAACTCCCGCCGCCTCGCCGAGCGGCTGTGCAACCGGCTCAACGAGATCGCGTACGAGCGCGCCACCGGCGGCCCGCTGCCCGAGGGCGCGCCCCCGGCCGAGATCATGGCCCAGTCGGGCGCCGCCCAGGGCGCCCCGCCGCTGCTGGCCCGCGCCCACCACGGCTCGGTCTCCAAGGAGCAGCGGGCGCTGGTGGAGGAGGACCTGAAGGCGGGCCGGCTGCCCGCCGTGGTTGCCACCTCCAGCCTGGAGCTGGGCATCGACATGGGTGCGGTGGACCTCGTCATCCAGGTGGAGTCCCCTCCCTCGGTGGCCTCCGGGCTCCAGCGCGTGGGCCGCGCCGGGCACCAGGTGGGCGCGGTCTCCACCGGGGTCGTCTTCCCCAAGTACCGGGGCGACCTGGTCCAGGCGGCCGTGGTCACCGAGCGGATGCGGACGGGCTCGATCGAGTCCCTGCGGATCCCCGCCAACCCGCTGGACGTCCTGGCCCAGCAGCTCGTCGCGATGACCGCGATGGACACCTGGCAGCTGGACGACCTGCTGGCCCTGGTGCGCCGGGCGGCCCCCTTCGCGGCGCTGCCCGACTCGGCCTTCACGGCGGTGCTGGACATGCTGGCCGGCCGCTACCCGTCGGACGCCTTCGCCGAGCTCAGACCCCGCGTCGTGTGGGACCGCGTCGCCGGTACGATCACCGGCCGGCCCGGCGCCCAGCGGCTCGCGGTCACCTCCGGCGGGACCATCCCGGACCGCGGCCTCTTCGGCGTCTTCCTGGCCGGCTCCGACCCGAAGAAGGGCGGCGGCCGCGTCGGCGAGCTGGACGAGGAGATGGTCTACGAGTCCCGCGTCGGCGACGTCTTCACCCTCGGCACCACCTCCTGGCGGATCGTGGACATCACCCGCGACCGCGTCCTGGTCACCCCCGCTCCCGGAGTCCCGGGCCGCCTCCCGTTCTGGAAGGGCGACCAGCTGGGCCGCCCGCTGGAGCTGGGCCGCGCGGTCGGCGCGTTCCTGCGCGAGCTCGGCGGACTCACCGCCGAGGACGCCCGGCTGCGCCTGCTGGCGGCCGGCCTGGATGCCTGGGCCGCGGAGAACGTCCTGTCCTACCTCGCCGAACAGCGCGAGGCCTGCGGCCACGTACCGGACGACCGGACCATCGTCGTCGAGCGGTTCCGCGACGAGCTCGGCGACTGGCGGGTCGTGGTCCACTCCCCCTTCGGCGCCCAGGTCCACGCCCCCTGGGCGCTCGCGCTCGGCGCCCGCCTCTCCGAGCGGTACGGGATGGACGCGCAGGTCATGCACGCCGACGACGGCATCGTGCTCCGCCTCCCCGACGCGGACCTGCTGAGCATGGACCTGGACCTGCTGGACCACGACCCGGCGCCCGGCAGTTCGACAGCCACTTCAGCCTCTTTCGACTTCGACGACGAGAAGCCCCCGCTCGGCGCCGCGGACGTGGTCTTCGACCACGGGGACGTCCAGCAGATCGTCACCGACCAGGTGGGCGGCTCCGCCCTGTTCGCCTCCCGCTTCCGCGAGTGCGCGGCCCGCGCCCTGCTGCTCCCGCGCCGCAATCCCGGCAAGCGCACCCCCCTGTGGCAGCAGCGCCAGCGCGCCTCGCAGCTGCTCCAGGTGGCCTCCGAGTTCGGTTCGTTCCCGATCGTCCTGGAAGCCGTACGGGAATGCCTGCAGGACGTCTTCGACGTGCCGGGCCTGACCGAGCTGATGGGGGACATCGAGTCCCGCCGGGTCCGCCTCGTCGAGGTCACGACGCCGGAGCCCTCCCCCTTCGCCCGTTCCCTCCTCTTCGGGTACGTCGCCCAGTTCCTCTACGAGGGCGACTCGCCGCTCGCCGAGCGCAGGGCGGCCGCGCTGTCGCTGGACTCCCGGCTGCTGGCCGAACTGCTCGGCCAGGCGGAGCTCCGCGAACTGCTCGACGCGGAGGTGCTGACGGAGCTGGAGCGGGAGCTCCAGTGGCTGACCGAGGACCGGCGGGCCAAGGACGCCGAGTCGGTGGCCGACCTGCTGCGCCTGCTGGGCCCGCTCACCCCGGCGGAACTGACCGCCCGCGGCGCGGAACCGGAGTGGGCTCCCTCCCTCGCCGCCTCCCGCCGGGCGATCCGGGTCCGGATCGGCGGCGAGGACCACTGGGCGGCCATCGAGGACGCCGGCCGGCTGCGCGACGCACTGGGCACGGCGCTCCCGGTGGGCGTCCCTGAGGCGTTCACCGAGCCGGTGAAGGACCCGCTCGGCGACCTCCTGGCCCGGTACGCCCGCACCCACGGTCCCTTCACCACGGTCACCGCCGCCGCCCGCTTCGGACTGGGCACGGCCGTGACCGACGGCACGCTGCACCGGCTCGCGGCGGCCGGCCGGGTGGTCCAGGGCGAGTTCCACCCGGCGGGCATCGGCCAGGAGTGGTGCGACGCCACGGTTCTGCGAAGGCTCCGGCGTCGCTCCCTCGCCGCCCTGCGCCAGGAACTGGAGCCGGTCCCGCCCGCCTCCCTCGCCACCTTCCTCCCCCAGTGGCAGCACCTGGGCGGAGCCCTGCGCGGCATCGACGGCCTGGCCCGCGCGATCGAACAGCTCCAGGGCGCCGCGGTGCCCGCCTCCGCCCTGGAACGGCTGATCCTCCCCTCCCGGGTTGCGGACTACTCCCCCACCCTCCTGGACGAGCTCACCACCACCGGCGAGGTCGTCTGGGCCGGCGCGGGCGCCCTGCCGGGCAAGGACGGCTGGATCTCCCTGTACCTCGCGGAGGCGGCCCCCCTCCTCCTCCCGCCCGCGCACCCCCTGGAAATCACCCCGCTCCACGAGGCGGTCCTCACCGCGCTCTCCGGCGGCTACGGCCTGTTCTTCCGCCAGCTCACGGACCGCGCCCGCGCCCTGCACCCGGACGCCTCGGACGCGGACCTCTCCTCCGCCGTCTGGGACCTGGCCTGGTCGGGCCGCCTGACGAACGACACCCTGGCCCCCCTGCGCTCCCTCCTCGGCTCGGGCCGCACGGCGGGCGCCACCGCCCACCGCGCCCGCCGTACGATCCCCCGCGGCCGCTACGGCACCCTCACCACCCCTGCCTCCCGTACCGGCCCGCCCACGGTGTCGGGCCGCTGGTCCCTGCTCCCGGTCCACGCCCCGGACCCGACCCACCGCGCACACGCCCTGGCCCGCACCCTGCTGGACCGCCACGGGGTGGTGACCCGGGGCGCGGTGGCCGCCGAAGGCGTGGAAGGCGGCTTCAGCGCGGTCTACCGCATCCTCTCCGCCTTCGAGGACAGCGGCCAGGCCCGCAGGGGCTACGTGGTCGAAGGCCTGGGCGCGGCCCAGTTCGCCATGGACGGCGCCGTCGACCGCCTCCGCGCGGCCGAGCGCACCCCGCCCCCTCTCGCCGCGGTGGTCCTCGCCGCCGCCGACCCGGCGAACGCCTACGGTGCGGCCCTCCCCTGGCCGGAGCCCCCGACCGGAGCCACCCACAAACCGGGCCGTAAGGCCGGCTCCCTCGTCGTCCTGGTCGACGGCGAACTCACCCTCTACCTGGAGCGCGGCGGCAAAACCCTCCTCGCCTGGCCCGACCCGGACGACCCCCGCCTCACCGCCGCCCTGACGGCCCTCACCACGGCCTCCCGCAAGGGCGCCCTCCCCACCCTCACGGTGGAACGCATCAACGCCACCCCGTCCCTCACCTCCCCCTACGCCCCACCCACAGAAGCCACAGGCTTCCACGCCACACCCCAGGGCCTCCGCCTACGCCACTGACGCCCCACCCCACGGACGACCAAGCCAAAGCCCCACCCCGGACTCCGTCCTCCGGGACTGCGCCCCGGCCCTACTCCGGGGGCGGGCCGTGAACCTCCCCCGAGCCGCCGCCACCGCACCCCGGGCCTGCGCCCGAACCTCGCCCTGGAGCCCCGCCCCGGACCGCGCCCTACGGGGCTCCGCCCCGGGCCCACTTCAGGGATGGGCCGTGAACCTCCCCCGGGCCGCCGCCACCGCACCCCGCCCCCTGGGGCCGCGCCCGGACCTTGCCCTGGAGCCCCGTCCCAGGCCTAGCCCTACGGGGCTCCGCCCCAGGCCCACTTCAGGGATGGGCCGTGAACCTCCCTCGGGGGTGCGCCCCGGAGTCGCTCAGGTGGGCCGTAGGTGCTCCCGCCTGCGACCCTGACCGACTTCTGCGGGCTGTGTCCCGGGCCCGGGGTGGGCCTGTGGCCTGGCCCGGTTCGGGGGTGAGGCCTGGGGCCGGGGAACGGGGCGCTGAGTTCGGGTTGCGGGGGGCTTCGGGCGAGTGCAAGGGGGCGGAGCCGCCGGGAACGAGGGCCGAGCACAGCCCCCTGGTCCGGGGCGCAAGCCCCGAGGATCGGGGTTCAGGGTCCGGGACGCAGCCCCGAAGCGTGCCCCGGGGCGGCCCCGAGAAACGGAGTCCGGGCGCAGCTCTGAGGAAGTTCCACGCCCCACCCCCGAAGCGGGCCCCGGGCGCAAGCCCCGAGGATCGGGGCCCGGGGCAGAGCCCCGGAAACGGGGCCCGGGGCAGAGCCCCGAAGCGGGGTCCGGGGCCCTGCCCCGGGGAACGGAGGAAGGGCGGGGCGGGGAGCAAGCACCACGCAGCGGCGCCGCCCGACCGCACCCCCACCCACCCGGCCCGACTCCGCAGGAGAATGACCCCATGCCCGAAGGAGACAGCGTCTACCGCACCGCGGCCCGACTCCGCGAAGCCCTCGCGGGAAAGCAACTCACCCGCTCCGACTTCCGCGTCCCCCGCTTCGCGACCGCCGACCTCACCGGCTTCACCACCCTCGAAGTCGTCCCCCGGGGCAAACACCTCCTCATCCGCTTCGGCCACCCGACGCCCAACACCGACCCAGGAATCGGGCCCGGCCCCGAAGCCGAACTCGAAGCCGGACCCGGACCCGGACCCGGACCAGAAGCCCGACCCGGACCCGCCCTCCTCACCCTCCACACCCACCTCCGCATGGACGGCGCCTGGCGCATCCTCCCCACCCCCGGCACCTCCACCCCGCCCCACCCACCCGGCCCCGCCCACGAAATCCGCGTCATCCTCGCCACCGCCGACCACACCGCCGTCGGCTACCGCCTCCCCGTCGTCGAACTGCTCCGTACCGCCGACGAGCACCGCGCGGTCGGCCACCTCGGCCCCGACCTCCTCGGTCCCGACTGGAACGCAGAGCTCGCCGCCGCGAACCTCCTCGCCGCACCCGCCCGCCCCCTCGGCGAGGCCCTCCTCGACCAGCGCAACCTGGCCGGCATCGGCAACATCTACAAGGCCGAGCTCTGCTTCCTCGCCCAGGTCACCCCCTGGACCCCGGTCGGTGATCTGCCGCCCCGCAACCTCCCCCGCCTCGCCGCCGCCGCGCACCGGCTCCTCGACGCGAACAAGGCCCGCCACCGCAACACCACGGGCAGCCGCCGCCACGGCCAGGACCTGTTCGTCTACGGTCGCGCCCACCGCCCCTGCCTGCGCTGCGGCACCCCCGTGCGCGAGGCCCCCCAGGACGACCGCCCCACCTACTGGTGTCCGCGTTGCCAATCCGGCCCGACGCCTTAGTTGACGCCCCGTCAGATGCAGTCGTACCGTCCCCGCATGCCTACACCCAGCGCGTACGAACTCACCGGCCGCACCGCCCTGATCACCGGCGCCGCCAGCGGCATCGGCCGGGCCACCGCCGTGCTCCTCGCCGAGGCCGGAGCCACCGTGCACTGCGCGGACCGCGACGCCCAGGGCCTCCAGGAGACCGTCGAACTCATCGCCAAGGCCGGCGGCCGGGCCACCGCCCACCCCCTCGACGTCACCGACCGCGCCGCGATCAGGGCCGCGATCTCACAGGCCGGCCCGCTCGACATCACCGCCGCGATCGCCGGGATCATGCACAGCAGCAGCGTCCTGGAGACCTCCGACGAGGACCTCGACCGGGTCCTGGACATCAACTTCAAGGGAGTGCTGCGCACCTGCCAGGAGGCGGCCCGCGCCATGATCGCCGCCGGGCGGCCCGGTTCGATCATCACCATGGCCTCCGGCGCCGTGGACGCCGCCCAGCCCGGCCTGCTCTGCTACAGCGCCGCCAAGGCGGCCGTGGTCCAGCTGACCAAGACCCTCGCCACGGAGGCCGGCCCGCACGGCATCCGCGTCAACGCCGTCGCGCCGGGCTGGATCCGCACCCCGATGACCGGCCGGCACAGCCCCGAGGTCCAGGAGCAGACCGAGGCGATGATGACGCGCATGTCCCCGCTGCGCCGCGTGGGCGAGCCCGAGGACATAGCCCAGGCGGTGCTCTACCTCGCCTCGGACGCCTCGTCCTTCATGACGGGCCAGATCCTTCGCCCGAACGGTGGAGTCTCCATGCCCTGGTAATCGACCACCCGCCCCGGCCCCCCCCACCCCCGCCGACCGCCGCGAACCGCCCGCCCAGTCCTACCCGCCGCCGCGAACCACCCGCCGCCCCAGCCCACCCGCCCCGGGGCCGCCAGGCCCCGATCAGCCGCACCCGCACCCCGGTCAGCCGCCCCCCGGCTCACCGCCCCCTGAAACCCCCACTCCCGGCTCCCCGACCCCCACCGACCCGGCAGCAGCCCGCTCCCCGCCCTCACCGGCGACGCCGCCACCCCCGTCACCCCGTACGCCCCCGGCCGCCCCACGGCGGCGACGGCCACCCACCGGACCCGGCACACAGTGCACGGGCAGCAGCCCCAGCCCCCACCCCCCGACGGCGACCGCGCCCTCCACCGGCCCGGCCTCGGCCGGCGCCAGCACGAGCCGCAGCACGGCCCACCACCACAGCACGCCCACCGACAGCGCGATGGCCAGACCCACGGGTATACCCAGCAACCGCCGCACGGCCACCTCCAGGGGCCGGAGACCCGAACGGGCCCATCCTCCCGCACCCCGCCCACACCCGCACCCCCGTCGCACCGCCACCGCCACCGCCACCGGAGGGCTCCCGCCCCCGGAACGGCAAGAAGCCCCACCCGGCACCCAAGGGCACCGGCCGGGGCTCCGGCCACACTCATACGCTCAGCAGACGCGCACACGCACACGCATCACGCGGCTACGACATTCACCGCTTCCACGGGCGCCTTGATGGTCACCCGTTCCGGGCCACCCGTGACCGAGGCCACGGATACCGAATTGAGCATCGGACGGACCGGTGCGGACACCGGTTCGCTCGCCGCGGCGGACTGGGCCAGCTCGGCGAGCGAAAGCTCGTCGCTGACTTCCCGCATCAGCTCTGACATCCGTACGTCAAGCGCGTCGCAGATCGCGGAGAGCAGCTCGGAAGATGCCTCCTTCTGCCCCCGCTCCACCTCGGAGAGATAGCCGAGCGAAACTCGGGCGGACGAGGAGACTTCGCGCAGAGTACGGCCCTGGCGCTGGCGCTGCCGACGCAGCACGTCACCCAGCAGGCGACGGAGCAGAATCATCGGTGGCTCCCTCCTCTGACCGTGTAGCCGTAACCTTCACGTCCCACCGTACCGCCTCGCGCGGCGGCCGTGCGGGGAGCGATGTCGTGTTCACTCAGGGCTGCAAACATCAAATCCCCCCGTCCTGTTCCGTATCCTGCCCCCGCAGATTCTCGCGGAGTTCGCTCGCGAGCAGCTCGAGCACTGTCCGTGCACTCTCCCTACGGATTTCCGCGCGGGAGCCTTTCAACCTCAGACGGGCCGTTTTCCTGCCCCCGGGACCCGCCACGGCGATGAAAACCGTGCCCACGGGCTGCCCGTCCTGCGGCTCGGGACCGGCCACCCCGGTGGTCGCAATGCCCCAGGAGGCGCCGAGCACGCGCCGCACGCCGGCCGCCATCTCCTCCGCGACCTGCGGGTTCACCGCGCCTTCCGCCTCGAGCAGCCCCGCGTCCACGCCCAGCACCAGGTGCTTCAGCTCGGTCGCGTACGCGGTGACGGACCCGCGGAAGGATTTCGAGGCGCCGGGGACGGCCGTGAGCTCCGCGGCCACCATGCCGCCGGTCAGCGACTCCGCAACCGCAACCGTACCGTTACTCTCCGCGAGGAGTCGCAACACATCGGCCGCGACCGCACCGGCGGCCCCGGCAGCCCCCGCGGCATTCCGCACCGCTTCATCAGCCACCGAAGAACCGCCCGTCCCTTGCAGCACCGCGTCATGCCCCGGCAGATTCACCGCGCCGCACGCTCCGCGGCGAGCCCCTTGCGCCGGAGCACGACGGCCTGGCGGATGTAGTCCAGACCCGTCACGACGGTCAGGACGACGGCGGCCGCCATCACCCAGAACCGCAGCGTCGCCAGCGGCCCGGTCAGCGCGAGCACGTACATGCCCACCGCCACGCCCTGGGTCAGGGTCTTCAGCTTCCCGCCCCGGCTCGCCGGGATGACTCCGTACCTGATGACCCAGAAACGCATGAGCGTGATCCCGAGTTCCCGGCCGAGGATCACCCCGGTGACCCACCAGGGCAGATCGCCGAGCCAGGACAGACACACCAATGCCGACCCCATGATCGCCTTGTCGGCGATGGGGTCGGCGATCTTCCCGAAGTCGGTGACCAGGTTGTACGTACGGGCCAGATGCCCGTCGAAGATGTCGGTGATCATGGCGACGGCGAACGCCGCCCACGCCAGGGCCCGCCAGACGGGGTCGTAGCCCCCGTCGGCGAGCAGCAGCATCACGAATCCCGGCACCAGGACCAGCCGGATCATCGTCAGGATGTTGGCGATGTTCCACAGGCTGGCCTGATTGACGGCCGCGGCGCCCAGCTTCGCGCCGGGCGCGGGCCGACGGCCGGTCCCGCCCGCCGCAGATGCCGGGGCTCCGGTCATCCGGCCGCCTCCTCAAGATCCACACCCAGGGGCTCCGCCACGAGGTCCACGCCCAGGGTTCCGACCACCTTCGCGGTCACGATGCGCCCCGGTACCAGGCCCGCGCCGTCCGTGAAAACGACCTGGCCGTCGGTCTCGGGCGCCTGGTGGGCGGCGCGCCCGTAGGCTCCCTCGCCGTCCTCCGCCTCGTCGATCGGGACGACCGTCTCGACGAGCACCTCCAGCGTCTCCCCGATCCGCTCCTCCGCGCGCTGCGAGGTGAGCTCCTCGGCGAGGCGCTGCATGTGGGCGAGGCGCTCGGCGATGGTGTCGGCGTCCAGCTTGTTGTCGTACGTGACGGCCTCGGTGCCGTCCTCGTCGGAGTAGCCGAAGACGCCGATGGCGTCGAGGCGCGCACTGGTGAGGAAGCGCTCCAGCTCGGCGAAGTCCGACTCCTTCTCGCCGGGGAAGCCGACGATGAAGTTGGACCGCACGCCGGCCGTCGGGGCCTTGGAGCGGATGGTGTCCAGCAGTTCCAGGAACCGGTCGGTGTCACCGAAGCGGCGCATGGCGCGCAGCACGTCGGGGGCCGAATGCTGGAAGGAGAGGTCGAAGTACGGGACGACCTTGGGGGTCGAGGTGAGTACGTCGATCAGGCCGGGCCGCATCTCGGCGGGCTGGAGGTAGCTGACGCGGACGCGCTCGATGCCGTCCACCTCGGCCAGCTCGGGCAGCAGGGTCTCCAGCAGGCGAATGTCGCCCAGGTCCTTGCCGTACGAGGTGTTGTTCTCGGAGACCAGCATGATCTCCTTGACGCCCTGCTCGGCGAGCCAGCGCGTCTCGCCCAGCACGTCGCTGGGGCGGCGGGAGATGAAGGAGCCGCGGAAGGACGGGATGGCGCAGAAGGAGCAGCGCCGGTCGCAGCCGGAGGCGAGCTTCACCGAGGCGACGGGGCTCTTGTCCAGGCGGCGGCGCAGCGGCGCACGCGGACCGGAGGCGGGCGCGACGCCCTCCGGAAGGTCCGCGGGGGCGGCTTCGGGCTCCTGGGCGTGACCCGGCAGGGCCACCTCGGCGTCCTGGCGCTCCGCCGGGCTGATCGGCAGCAGCTTGCGCCGGTCGCGCGGGGTGTGGGAGGCGTGGATGCCGCCGTTGAGAATGGTCTGGAGGCGGTCGGAGATGTCGGCGTAGTCGTCGAAGCCGAGCACGCCGTCGGCCTCGGGGAGCGCTTCGGCGAGTTCCTTGCCGTAGCGCTCGGCCATGCAGCCGACGGCTACGACGGCCTGCGTGCGGCCGTGATCCTTGAGATCGTTGGCCTCCAGCAGGGCGTCTACGGAGTCCTTCTTGGCGGCTTCGACGAAGCCGCAGGTGTTGACGACGGCTACGTCCGCATCGGCGGCGTCCTCGACGAGCTCCCAGCCATCCGCCGCCAAGCGGCCTGCGAGCTCCTCCGAGTCCACCTCGTTACGGGCGCAGCCAAGAGTGACAAGGGCGACGGTACGGCGTTCGGGCATGGACTCAAGACTACTTCGTCCCGGCGCCGGCCCCCGCCTCCCGTCCCGGACGACAAGATCCCCGGAGTGCGGCGCGGCACCCCGGGGATCCGGAACGTTCCATTCCCTGCTGGTCAGACCTGCTGATCAGCCCGCCTGGGCCTGTCCCTGAGGCGGGTCGTCCTTGGTGTATGTGAGACGTTCCACCTGTCCGGGCTGGAACTCGTCCTTGATCTCTTTGCCGTTCACGAAGAGCTTCACGACCCCGGCGTCGCCGAGCACCAGGTCGATGGACTCCTTGTCCGTGAACGTCTTCGACTGCCCCTGTGTGAGGGTGCCGTCGAAGATGAGCCGGCCACTGTGATCCTTGGCCGAGATCCAGCTCTCGCCGTCGTTGGCCGTCAGGACGACCGTGACGAGGTCCTTGGGCGCGGCGGCGATGGCACTGTCCGAAGGCTCCGGCTTGGGAGCCGTAGGCGCCAGCGGTGCCTGGACGGAGGGCTTGGAGGCGTTCGGGGTGGGTGCGGGCTTCGGCGCGGCGGAACCTTCCGCCACCGGCCGCTTGGTCTTCTCGTCGGCGCCGCCGAAGGCCGTGAAGCCGACGAAGCCGATCACGGCGACGATGGCGGCTACCATGGCGGCGGTCCAGTTGGGCCGCTGCCGTTCGGGGCGGATCCGCTCGGCTTCGAACATCGGCGCGGCGGGGGTGGGTGCCGGCCGGCCGCCGTGAGCCGCGTCGTACGACTCGATCAGGGGTTCCGGATCGAGACCTACGGCACGGGCGAGCGTACGGATGTGGCCGCGGGCATAGACATCGCCGCCGCAGCGTGTGAAATCGTCGGATTCGATCGCGTGCACGATCGGAATGCGCACGCGGGTGGTGGAACTGACCTCGTCGACAGTCAGCCCGGCGGCGATCCGGGCCTTCTTGAGGGCCGTCCCGATGGACGGCTCTTCGACGGAACGTTCGACGAGGCGGTCCTCGGACCGGTCGTCGGTCGAAGGCCGCTCTTCTTCGGGGGAGTTGGCGTTGCCGATGGACACGAGGGCGCCTTTCGAGCGTGTAGCCACCTGCTGGAAGTCCAGTCTAGGGGGGTGACGAAAGGGTGGAGCAACCGGAGGGGCGCCTCCCTACGCCATACGAATGGCCAAGGGGCTCCCGCCCGGTGCGGCGGCCCGGTGCGGACCGCCATCTCCCTCAACTAGACACACGACCGGGGGAAACGGTTGCCCCCGATCCTGTGTCCCTTACTCGGGAGTCTCCCCGCGGATCACCGCGAGCACGCCGTCCAGCTCGTCGGCCTTCAGCAGCACGTCGCGCGCCTTCGACCCCTCGCTCGGTCCGACGATCCCCCGCGACTCCATCAGGTCCATCAGCCGGCCGGCCTTCGCGAACCCGACCCGCAGTTTGCGCTGGAGCATCGAGGTGGACCCGAACTGCGTGGAGACGACCAGCTCGGCCGCCTGGCACAGCAGGTCCAGGTCATCGCCGATCTCCTCGTCGATCTCCTTCTTCTGCTTCTGCCCGACCGTGACGTCGTTGCGGAAGACGGGCGCCATCTGGTCCTTGCAGTGCTGCACGATCCCGGCGATCTCGTCCTCGGTGACGAAGGCGCCCTGGAGCCGCACCGGCTTGTTCGCGCCCATCGGCAGGAACAGCCCGTCGCCCTTGCCGATCAGCTTCTCCGCACCCGGCTGGTCCAGGATGACCCGGCTGTCGGCGAGCGAGGAGGTGGCGAAGGCGAGGCGCGAGGGCACGTTCGCCTTGATCAGACCGGTCACCACGTCCACCGAGGGCCGCTGGGTCGCGAGCACCAAGTGGATGCCGGCCGCACGGGCCAGCTGCGTGATGCGGACGATCGAGTCCTCCACGTCGCGCGGGGCCACCATCATCAGGTCGGCGAGCTCGTCGACGATCACCAGCAGGTACGGGTACGGGCTGAGCTCCCGCTCGCTGCCCGGCGGCAGTTTGATCTTGCCGTCCCGGATGGCCTGGTTGAAGTCGTCGATGTGCCGGTAGCCGAAGGCGGCCAGGTCGTCGTAGCGCAGGTCCATCTCGCGCACGACCCACTGCAGCGCCTCGGCGGCCCGCTTGGGGTTGGTGATGATCGGCGTGATCAGGTGCGGGATGCCCTCGTACGCCGTCAGTTCCACGCGCTTGGGGTCCACGAGCACCATCCGGACGTCCTCCGGGGTGGCCCGCACCATCACCGAGGTGATCAGGCAGTTGATGCAGGAGGACTTTCCGGAGCCGGTGGCTCCGGCGACCAGCACGTGCGGCATCTTCGCCAGGTTGGCCATGACGTAGCCGCCCTCGACGTCCTTGCCGAGCGCCACCAGCATCGGATGGTCGTCCTCGGCGGCGTCCGCCAGCCGCAGCACGTCCCCCAGGTTGACCATCTCGCGGTCGGTGTTCGGGATCTCGATGCCGACCGCCGACTTGCCCGGGATCGGGCTGATGATGCGCACGTCGGGCGAGGCCACGGCGTAGGCGATGTTCTTCGCCAGCGCCGTGATCCGCTCGACCTTCACGGCCGGACCGAGCTCCACCTCGTAACGGGTCACCGTCGGGCCCCGGGTGAAACCGGTGACCTTCGCGTCGACCTTGAACTCCATGAACACGTTCGTCAGCGAGGCGACGACCGCGTCGTTCGCGGCGCTGCGGGTCTTGCCGGGCCCGCCCTTCTCCAGCAGGTCCAGCGAGGGCAGGGAGTACGTGATGTCCCCGCGCAGCTGGAGCTGCTCGGCGCGGGGTGGCAGCGCCTGGGTCTCGGGCGGGGCCTTGGTCAGGTCGGGAACGGACAGCGTCCCGGAGGCCGCCGCGGTCGTGTCGTGCGGCGGGGCCGCGCCCTCGGCCGCCGCGGGCTTCTCCTCGCGGGCGGCCTTCTCCTCGCGCGCGGGCCCCTCTTCCCGGGCCGCCGGGACCGGAGCGGTGATCTCCACACCTTCGCGGCCTTCGCGCTCCACCGAGATGCCCTGCGTGAGGTCGGCGACCAGCGGGGAGGGCGGCATGCCTCCGTACACCACCCCGTCCAGCGCGGCGGCCGCCGCCGCGGCCACGTCGACGGCGTCCATGCCGCGGTCCATGGGCCGGCCCGCGGACCGGCGGGGGCGCCGCCGCCGGGCGAGCGCCTCCTCCTCGGCGGCCTCCGCCGGATCCTCCGACCGGGCGGCGCCGGTGCGGGCCCGCCACTGCGCGGCGTCGTGCCGGTCCGCGGCGGCCGCGCCCGCGGGGTCCCCGGACTCGGCGTACTCGGCGTACTCGGCGTCGTGTTCGTTCGGAGCGATCACTCCGAGCCGGATCCCCGCGCTCCGCAGCCGCTGCGGGATCGCGTTGACGGGGGTGGCGGTGACCACCAGCAGCCCGAAGACGGTGAGCAGCACCAGCATCGGCACGGCCAGCGGCGCACCCATCGTGAAGATCAGCGGCTTCGAGGCGCCCCAGCCGATCAGCCCGCCGGCGTTCTGCATGGCGGTGGTGCCCTCGTCGCGCCCGGGGGCACCGCAGGCGATGTGTACGAGCCCCAGCACTCCGATGACCAGCGCCGAGAGCCCGATGCCGATGCGGCCGTTGGCGTCGGCCTGTTCGGGATGGCGGATGAAACGCACCGCCATGACGCCGAGCAGGACCGGTACGAGCAGGTCGAGCCGGCCGAAGGCGCCGGTGACCAGCATGGTCACCAGGTCCCCGACGGGCCCGCTCAGGTTCGACCAGGTCCCGGCGGCGACGATCAGCGCGAGCGCGAGCAGCAGCAGGGCGAGGCCGTCCTTGCGGTGGGCAGGGTCGAGGTTCTTCGCGCCCTGGCCGATGCCGCGGAAGATCGCGCCGACCGCGTGCGCGATGCCGAGCCAGAAGGCGCGCAGCAGCCGCAGCACTCCCCCGGTGGGGGACGGCGCGGGCTTCGGCGCGACCTTCTTGACGGGGCCGCGCTTGGCCGCAGGTGCCGACTTCTTCGCGGGGGGCTTGCGGGCTGGGGCAGCCTTCTTCGCCGGCGCCGCCGTACGGCCGGTGCGGCCCTTCGCGGTGCCCGCCGTGCTCTGGGAACCCTTACCGGACGTACTTGAGGCCATGCACCCGAGGTTACCGGTGCGCGCGCCGGTGGACACGCGTGCCCACCCCTTCACCCGTTCGTGTCGTTCCGGGTCCCGGGTGGGAGACGCCCGCGCTCTCGGCCCGTACCGCCGCCCCGCCCTGACGCTCCGCCAGACCTGACGGCCCGCCAAGCGGGCCCGCACACGGCCCTCCCGGACCGCGAAGGACCTACGCGAACCTCAGCTCCGCGAGCGTCCACCAGGCGAGCCTCGGCCTCCGTGAACCTCAGCCCTGAGCGGGCAGCACCGGAGCCCCGCCACCGGTCCCCGGCTCCAGCGCGTCGAGCGCCCGCCGCAGTCCGGTGAGCTTGCGCTCCAGGTGGGCCGCGGTGGCCACCACCGAGGGATCGGCCGATTCCTCGCCGAGCTGCTTGGTCAGCGCCTCCGCCTGCTCCTCCACCGCGGCGAGCCGCGCGGAGAGCTCGGCCAGCAGGCCGGCCGTCTCCTTGGAGCCGTCCACCGCGCCGTTGGAGCTGCCGCCCTCCAGCTGGAGCCTCAGCAGCGCCGCCTGCTCGCGCAGTTGGCAGTTCTTCGTATACAGCTCGACGAACACCGAGACCTTGGCCCGCAGCACCCACGGGTCGAAGGGCTTGGAGATGTAGTCGACCGCACCCGCCGCGTACCCGCGGAAGGTGTGGTGCGGACCGTGGTTGATCGCCGTGAGGAAGATGATCGGGATGTCCCGGGTCCGCTCACGCCGCTTGATGTGCGCGGCCGTCTCGAACCCGTCCATGCCCGGCATCTGCACGTCGAGCAGGATGACCGCGAAGTCGTCCGTCAGCAGCGCCTTGAGCGCTTCCTCCCCCGACGACGCCCGGACCAGTGTCTGATCGAGCGCGGAGAGGATGGCCTCCAACGCCAGCAGATTCTCCGGCCGGTCGTCGACCAGGAGGATCTTGGCCTTCTGCACCATGCCCTGTCCTCCTCGCCCCGGCATGGGGCCTCCCCGGCTCCTGGCTCCGGCCTGTGCGCCGGGCCCCGCCCCAGAGGACGGCATCCTTGCGCCGTCCGTCCTTGTGCCGGTCATCGTAGCCCCAGTCCCGAGATCGCCACACCCTGTCACCAAGATGTCACAGCGGACGAAGAGGAAACGTGATGGAAGGGCAGAAGGTTCCCTCGGGAGTCCCTCTCGGTCCGCCCGGTCACGCCCCGGCCCCGCGCATGTGCCCTTCCATGACCGACAGTAGGTAGTCGGGCTCGACCGGCTTGGTCACGTAGTCCGAGGCACCGGACTCGATCGCCTTCTCCCGGTCCCCCTTCATGGCCTTCGCCGTCAGCGCGATGATCGGCAGCCCCTCGAACTGGGGCATCCGCCGGATCGCCGAGGTCGTCGCGTACCCGTCCATCTCCGGCATCATGATGTCCATCAGCACGAGCGCCACGTCATCGTGCTGCTCCAGGACCTCGATGCCCTCCCGGCCGTTCTCCGCGTACAGCACCGCCAGACCGTGCTGCTCCAGCACGCTGGTCAGCGCGAAGACGTTGCGCACGTCGTCGTCCACGATCAGCACCCGCTCGCCGTGGAAGTCGTACGTCCGCGGCGCCGTGGGCAGCGGCTCCTCCACGGACCACGCGTCCGCGTCGCCCTGTCCGGGCACCTCCGCCCGCAGCGGCGGCTCCGCCATCGCCTTGCGGCGCCGCCGGAACAGCGCCGAGGACCCCTGCCCGGCCCCTTCCCCGGCCCGCGGCAGTGCCATCGGCCCCACGGGCGCTACGGGGCCCTGCGCCACCGGCGCCGCCGGCAGTTCGGGCCGCGCCTCCTCGGCGGCCGGGCGGCGGTACAGCTCCCCGCGCGCCCCGCCGGGCGTCGGCGGCGCGTACCCCTGCGGGGGCAGCTCGCTCGGGTGCAGCGGCAGGTACAGCGTGAAGGTCGACCCGCGGCCGGGCTCGCTCGCCGCGTGGATCTCCCCGCCCAGCAGCCGGGCGATCTCCCGGCTGATGGACAGTCCGAGGCCGGTGCCGCCGTACTTGCGGCTGGTGGTCCCGTCGGCCTGCTTGAACGCCTCGAAGATGACCAGCATCTTGCTCGCGGCGATCCCGATCCCGGTGTCGGTCACCGAGAAGGCGATCAGGTCGGCGTCGGCCTCCCGCAGCGAACCGGCCTCCAGGAGCTGTTCGCGGATCGCGAGGGGCACATCGGCCCCGGCGGGCCGGATCACCAGCTCCACCGCCCCGGTGTCGGTGAACTTCACCGCGTTGGACAGCAGGTTGCGCAGCACCTGGAGCAGCCGCTGCTCATCGGTGTGGAGGGTCGCCGGGAGCTCCGGGGAGACCCGTACCGAGAAGTCGAGCCCCTTCTCCGCGGTCAGCGGCCGGAAGGTGGCCTCCACGTAGTCGACGAGCTGGACCAGCGCGATCCGCGTCGGGGAGACGTCCATCTTCCCGGCCTCGACCTTCGACAGGTCGAGGATGTCGTTGATCAGCTGGAGCAGGTCCGAGCCGGCCCCGTGGATGGTCTCGGCGAACTCCACCTGCTTGGGCGAGAGGTTCTCGTCCGCGTTGTCGGCGAGCAGCTTGGCCAGGATCAGCAGGGAGTTGAGCGGGGTCCGCAGCTCGTGCGACATGTTCGCCAGGAACTCGCTCTTGTACCGCATCGAGACCGCGAGCTGCTCGGCGCGCTCCTCCAGGACCTGCCGGGCCTCCTCGATCTCGGTGTTCTTCACCTCGATGTCCCGGTTCTGCTGGGCCAGCAGCTCGGCCTTCTCCTCCAGTTCGGCGTTGGCGGCCTGGAGGGCCTTCTGCCGGTTCTCCAGCTCGTCGGAGCGCTCGCGCAGCTGCTCGGTCATCTCCTGCGACTGCTTGAGCAGCATCTCCGTCTTGGAGTTGACGGAGATGGTGTTGACGCTCGTACCGATCATCTCGGCGATCTGGCTGAGGAAGTCCTTCTGGATCTGCGTGAAGGGCTGGAAGGAGGCCAGCTCGATGACGCCGAGCACCTTCCCCTCGAAGAGCACAGGCAGCACGATCACGTGCGCGGGCGGCGCCTCGCCGAGCCCGGAGGAGATCTTCAGGTAGCCGGGCGGGGTGTTCTCGATGAGCACCATCCGCTTCTCCTCGGCGACCATCCCGATCAGCCCCTCCCCCGGCCGGAAGGAGATGGGCATCTGCCCGCCGGCGTACGCGTAACTCCCGCGCATCCGCAGCTCGTACGAGCCGTCCGCGCCCCCGTCGGTCCCGATCTCGGTGGTGCCCCCGGTCGGCAGCACCAGGAAGAACGCCCCGTGCTGCGCGGAGACCACCGGAGTCAGCTCGCTCATGATCAGCGAGGCCACGTCGTCCAGTTCCCGGCGGCCCTGCATCAGGGCGGAGATGCGGGCGAGGTTGCCCTTGAGCCAGTCCTGCTCCTTGTTGGCCAAGGTGGTGTCGCGCAGGTTGGCGATCATCGTGTTGAGGTTGTCCTGGAGGACCTGGATCTCGCCGGCGGCGTCCACGTCGATCTTCAGGTTGAGGTCGCCCCGCGTCACCGCGGTGGCCACGGCCGCGATGGCGCGCACCTGCCGGGTGAGGTTCCCGGCCATCTCGTTCACGGACTCGGTCAGGTCCCGCCAGGTGCCGTCCACGTCCCGCACCCGGGCCTGGCCGCCGAGGATGCCCTCGGTACCCACCTCGCGGGCGACGCGGGTCACCTGGTCGGCGAAGGAGGAGAGCTGGTCGACCATCGTGTTGATCGTGGTCTTGAGCTCCAGGATCTCCCCGCGCGCGTCGATGTCGATCTTCTTGGTCATGTCGCCCTTGGCGATGGCGGTCGTGACCATGGCGATCTGCCGCACCTGTCCGGTGAGGTTGGAGGCCATGAAGTTCACCGAGTCGGTGAGGTCCTTCCACGTCCCGGAGACCCCCGGCACGTGCGCCTGGCCGCCGAGGCGGCCCTCCGTACCCACCTCGCGGGCCACGCGCGTGACCTCGTCGGCGAAGGAGGACAGGGTCTTGACCATCGTGTTGACGGTGTCGGCGAGCTGCGCGACCTCGCCGCGCGCCTCCACCGTGACCGTCTTGGTCAGGTCGCCGTTGGCCACCGCCGTCGACACCTGCGCGATCCCGCGCACCTGAGCGGTCAGATTGCCGGCCATGGTGTTGACGTTGTCACTGAGGTCCTTCCAGATGCCGGTGACCCCGCGCACCCGGGCCTGGCCGCCGAGGATGCCCTCGGTACCCACCTCGCGGGCCACCCGCGTCACCTGCTCCGCGAAGGAGGACAGCTGGTCCACCATCGTGTTCACGGTGGTGACGAGCTCGAGGATCTCGCCCTTCGCGTCGACGGTGATCTTCTTGGAGAGGTCGCCCATGGCCACCGCCGTGGTCACCTCGGCGATGTTGCGCACCTGCGAGGTCAGGTTGTTCGCCATGAAGTTGACGGACTGGGTGAGGTCCTTCCAGGTGCCGGAGACGCCCTTCACCTCGGCCTGACCGCCCAGGATGCCCTCGGTGCCCACCTCCCGGGCCACCCGGGTCACCTGCTCCGCGAAGTTCGAAAGCTGGTCCACCATCGTGTTGAGGGTGTTCTTCAGCTCCAGGATCTCGCCCCGGGCGTCGACCTCGATCTTCTGCGACAGGTCACCGCGCGCCACCGCGGTGGCGACCTGCGCGATGTTGCGCACCTGGGAGGTCAGGTTCCCGGCCATGCCGTTCACGGAGTCCGTCAGATCACGCCATACGCCGGCCACGCCGGGCACCTGCGCCTGACCGCCGAGCCGGCCCTCCGTACCCACGTCCCGGGCCACCCGGGTCACCTGCTCGGCGAAGGCCGAGAGCTGGTCGACCATCGTGTTGATGGTGTTCTTCAGCTCCAGGATCTCGCCGCGCGCGTCCACGTCGATCTTCTGGGAGAGGTCGCCGCGCGCCACGGCCGTGGTCACCTGGGCGATCTGGCGCACCTGGGAGGTCAGGTTCCCGGCCATGAAGTTGACGGAGTCGGTGAGCTCCTTCCAGGTGCCGGACACCCCCTCGACCCGCGCCTGACCGCCGAGCCGCCCCTCCGTACCCACGTCCCGCGCCATCCGCGTGACCTGGTCGGCGAAGGAGGACAGCTGGTCCACCATCGTGTTCACGGTGTTCTTCAGCTGGAGCATCTCGCCGGAGACGTCGACCGTGACCTTCTGCGACAGGTCGCCGTTGGCCACCGCCGTCGTCACCTGGGCGATGTTGCGGACCTGCCCGGTGAGGTTGCGGAAGGCCGTGTTCACCGAGTCGGTGAGGTCCTTCCACGTCCCGGCCGCGCCCGGCACCTGCGCCTGCCCGCCCAGTTCGCCTTCGACGCCGACCTCACGGGCCACCCGCGTCACTTCTGCACCGAAGGACTGGAGCTGGTCCACCATCGTGTTGACGGTGTTCTTCAGCTCCAGCATCTCGCCGGCCACGTTCACGGTGACCTTCTGCGACAGGTCGCCGTTGGCCACCGCCGTCGTCACCTGCGCGATGTCGCGCACCTGCGTGGTGAGGTTGCGGAAGACCGTGTTCACCGAGTCGGTGAGGTCCTTCCACGTCCCGGCCGCGCCCGGCACCTGCGCCTGCCCGCCGAGCAGGCCCTTCGCCCCGACCTCGCTGGCCACGCGCGTGACCTCGTCCGCGAAGGTCCGTAGCGTCTCGGTCATCTGGTTGATCGTTTCGGCCAGCTGCGCGACCTCGCCCCGCGCGCTGACCCGGACCTTCTGCGACAGGTCGCCGTTGGCCACCGCCGTGGTCACCTGCGCGATCCCGCGCACCTGGGCCGTCAGGTTGCCCGCCATGGTGTTGACGGAGTCGGTCAGGTCCTTCCACACGCCCGCGACCCCGGGCACCTTCGCCTGGCCGCCGAGCTCACCCTCCGTACCCACCTCGCGGGCCACGCGGGTCACCTCGGAGGAGAACGAGGAGAGCTGGTCCACCATCGTGTTGACGGTGTTCTTCAGCTGGAGCATCTCGCCGGCCACGTGCACCGTGACCTTGCGCGACAGATCGCCCTTGGCCACCGCCGTGGTCACGAGAGCAATGTCACGCACCTGGGCGGTGAGCCGGTACGCCATCGTGTTGACGGAGTCGGTCAGATCCTTCCAGGATCCGGACATTCCGCGCACCTGCGCCTGGCCGCCGAGCTTGCCCTCGGTACCGACCTCCAGCGCCACCCGCGTCACCTCGTCGGTGAACGCGGAGAGCTGGTCGACCAGGTTGTTGACCGTCCGCCCGACCTTCAGGAACTCACCGCGCAGCGGGTGCCCGGCACCCTCCGCCGCCTGGGTCCGCAGGTCCATGCGCTGGTCGAGATCACCCTCGGCGACCGCCGACAGCACCCGGCCCACCTCGGACACGGGCCGGGCCAGGTCGTCCACCAGCTGGTTCGAGTGGTCGATCGCGGCGGCCCAGGAGCCCTCGCAGGCACCTGTTTCCAGCCGTTCGCTGAGCTTGCCCTCGCGGCCCACCATCCGCCGCACACGGGACAGCTCCCCGGTCAGGTGGAGATTGCGGTCGGCGACCTCGTTGTAGACGGCGGCGATCTCCGCCATCACCCCGTCGCCGGACACCGTCAGGCGCTTGCGGAAGTTACCGTCCCGCATCGACACCAAGGCCGTGAGCAGCCTGTTCAGGGCCGCGGTGTCGACTTCCGTCGTCGTGCCCCGCCGGGAGCGTCCTCCCTTCGGGCGCGTTCCCGTACGCCGCACCGCCGCGCCAGCCTCCACCGTGTCCCTCCCGAAAGGGTCGACCGCTGTTCCACCGGGCATCTTGTTCATCAGACTGCGCCCACTTACGCCTTGCCCGTCTACGCTGTGCCCATTTACGCCGCGCCCATGTACTGCGCGACTCCAAGCCTGCCCAGTGTTTCACCCCGGCCGAACCTGGCCATAACACTCCGGCACCATCGCACACCGGCCGCACCCTGCGGGTGGATTCCCGGACCACGGCACCATGGCGACCGCGAAGGTAAGTAACCTGGCATCCGTTGTCCACCGCGTCGAAGGAGACTTGTGATCACGGCACGGGCGGCTGCCAGTTTCGATCCACAGGGGCGTTCGGTCGCTGCTGCCCGCGCATTCGTCCGCGACACCCTGCAGGGCTGGGGTTTCGCGGACATCATCGACGACGCGGTCGTCCTCACCAGCGAGCTCGTCACCAACGCCGTGGTCCACGCCGGGACCCGCGCCGAAGTCCTGTGCCTGCGCACCGAGGACGGCGTACGGGTCGAGGTCGCCGACCGCTACCCGGAGCGCGAGCTCCCGCTCCAGCACCCCGGGGACCGCCCGTACGCCGATCCCGACCGCGAGAACGGCCGCGGGCTCATGCTCTGCGCCGCCCTCGCCACCCGCTGGGGCGTCGAGTACACGGCCGCGCTCAAGCACGTCTGGTTCCGGCTCGACATGCCGGACCGGCCGGTCGGTACCCGCTCCGCGGGACCCGTCGTCCCCGACCAGCTCCTGCCCCTGGCCGACAGCCGGGTCCGCGTCGCCGTCCTGCAGATCGACTCCGCCGGCACCGTCTCCGCCTGGAACGAGGACGCCGAGATCATCTTCGGCCACCTCGCCTCGAAGGCGGTGGGCCGCCCGCTCGCCGAGCTCGCCGCCTGGCCGCAGACCCCCGGCACCGGCACCGGCATCGCCGAGGCCCTGCGCCTGTCCCGCTGGGAGGGCAGCTACGGCATCCGCGGCGCCGACGGCCGCGTCATCCCGATCTACGCCTCCCACCTGCGGGTCCGCGATGCCCACGGCGAGCCCTCCATCGTCTGCCTGCTCGTGCACGACGACGAGCGCGCCCTGCTGCAGAGCCCCGTACGGGTCCCCATGGACGGCGGCCAGCTGACCGAGTCCCGCCCCACGGACCCCTTCGAGATCTTCATCGGCTCCCCCGCCCCCGACGACCTCGACGGCCTCCTCCAGCGCACCGTGGAACGCGCCCGCGACCTCCTCGACGCCGACTCCGCCTTCCTCCTCCTCGCCACCGACGACGAGACCGAGCTCGAGGTCCGCGCCACCACCGGCCTGCCCTCCACCCGCCAGCGCTTCGCCCGCGTCCCCGTCGAAGCCGGCACCAACCGGTACGGCAGCGCCCGCATGCCCGCCGTCCACGAGGACCTCATCGTCGTCCCCGGCGCGGTACCCCTCCTCGACGCCACCGGCATGCGCTCCGCCATCACCGTCCCCCTCAAGGTCGAGGGCCGCCTCACCGGCTCCCTCGGAGTCGCCGCCGAGATGCCCGGCCGCTACTCCAACGACGACGCCCTGCGCCTGCAGTTCGCCGCGGACCGCATCGCCCTCGCCGTGGAATCGGCCCGCCTCGGCGAGCTCGAACGACTGCGCCGCGGCTCCCTCTCCTTCCTCGTCGAGGCCTCCGATCTGCTCGCCGGCACCCTGGACCGGGACCAGACACTGGCCCTCATGGCCCAGATGACCGTCCCCACCCTCGCCACCTGGTGCGCCGTCTACACCATCGCCGACCAGGCCTCCGACCCGTTCCTCTCCTACGTCCTGCACGAGGACGAGGAACGCATCGACGGCCTCAAGGCCCTGCTCTCCCAGGTCAGCCCGCCCGAACCGGTCCGCGAGTCCGGCGCCCGCCCCTGGCCGGAAACCTCCCTGGCGGTCGGCGGCGAGACCGTGGTCCTCCCGCTCCTCGCCCGCAACCGCGTGATCGGCATGCTGACCCTCGGCAAGCCCTCCGAGGAGCACTTCCGCCAGGAGATCCTCGAACTCGCCGAGGACCTCTCCCGCCGCGCCGCCCTCGCCCTGGACAACGCCCGCCTGTACTCCGAGCGCACCGCCATCAGCCGCTCGCTCCAGCGCAGCCTGCTGCCGCCCGGCTCCCCCACCATCCCCGGCATCGAGGTGGAGGTCATCTACCGCGCGGCCGGCGAGGGCAACGAGGTGGGCGGCGACTTCTACGACGTCTTCCCCATCCGCCCCGGCGTCTACGGGTTCGCCATCGGCGACGTCTGCGGTACGGGCCCCGAGGCGGCCGCCGTCACCGGCCTGGCCCGCCACGCCCTGCGCCTCCTGGCCCGAGAGGGCCTCGGCGGCCCGGCCGTACTGGAACGCCTCAACGCGGCGATCCTCGACGAGGGCGACCGCAGCCGCTTCCTCACCCTCCTGTACGGCGAGCTGCACCCGCGGCCCGACGGCGGCGCCCACATGAAGGTCGTCTGCGCGGGCCACCCGCTGCCGCTGCGCCTGCGCCCGAACGGCGAGGTCACCTCCGCCGCCGATCCGCAGCCCCTCCTGGGCGTTCTCGACGACCTCGAGCTCTACGAGCAGACCCTCACCCTGGACCCGGGCGACGTCCTGCTCTGTGTCACCGACGGGGTCACCGAACGCCGCGAAGGCACCCGCATGCTCGGCGACGACGGCCTCGCCGAGGTCCTCACCACCTGTACGGGCCTCACCGCCGGCGCCGTCGCCTCCCGCGTGCTGCGCGCGGTGGAACGCTTCGCCGCCGAACCGGCCTCCGACGACATGGCCATCCTCGCCTTCCGCATCCCCCAGCAGCGCGACGGCGACTGAGCACCGTCGTGCCGCTGTCCCTACCGGCGGGGCCCCGGCACCAGGATCATGAAGGACGGGGCCGCCATTTCCCCGGTCCAGGGCGCATCGCCCGTCTCGACGACCGCGTCACGGCCGGTACCGGACCGGGAAGGCGACACGGACGACGGCACGGACGGGGACGGGGAGGCGCCGTCGCCGGCCAGCGCCGTCATGAACGTGTGGGCGAGGTGTCGGATCCGTTCGGTACTCATGAGCGTTCCTCCCGTGGATCGAGGGCCTGGGAACTCCTGCTGCTCCCATTGCGCCCCGAACCCCGCCCCTGGTCACCGCCCGAAGATTCGGGGCTTGACGAGAGGCCCCGTACCCCCCTCACACGCGAAAGGGCCCCCACCACACGGCAGGGGCCCTCTCCCACTTCATCCCTCAGACGTCGTCCCGACGCGTCAGCGCGATCCCCAGCACGTCCGTCACGTACAGCTCGAGGAACTCGGGCAGCCAGGGATCACCGGCCATCCGGTTGAAGACCTTCACCAGCCGGTCGTCCGGCTCATCGGTCAGCAGGACGACCCGCCAGGTGTTGAGCGGCCGCTCGTCCGTACCCGCGACCCCGTGCTGTACGTGGAACAGCGGCTGCCGGTCGTCCGCATGCAGCGGCGCGCCCCGCTCGTCGGCGAAGGTCTCCCGGCCGAGGAAGGTGACGACCTGCCGGTCATGGTTCAGAGATGACGTACGGAATGAAGGCGCCGGGATTGCCGGCCTTCCGGACCTCCATGTCCCAGATCCCCGCCCGGTCCAGGTCCACGGGCTCCGCGGAGACGTACCGCTCCCTCAGGATCCGGTTCACGTCCACGGCCGGCAGCACCGCCCGGGTGTACCTCTCGTCCGCCCAGGCCTGCTCGAACTCGGCCTCGGCCGGAGTCTGATCCGACATCATGCATTCCTTCCCATGAACGACATCCATCAAGATCAACCGAAGGATGCGCAGGAGAATTCCGGGGAACGTAAAAAGGCCCCCGCCAATGGCGGGGGCCTTCTCGTTTTGGAGCCCTTTAACGGAATCGAACCGTTGACCTTCTCCTTACCATGGAGACGCTCTACCGACTGAGCTAAAAGGGCGGGTTGTTCGGCGGCGTCCTACTCTCCCACAGGGTCCCCCCTGCAGTACCATCGGCGCTGAAAGGCTTAGCTTCCGGGTTCGGAATGTAACCGGGCGTTTCCCTAACGCTATGACCACCGAAACACTATGAAGTTAACCAACCGGATATGCTGTCACATTGACAACGTAGTTCGTTACTTCAGAACTAACACAGTGGACGCGAGCAACTGAGGACAAGCCCTCGGCCTATTAGTACCAGTCAGCTCCACCCGTTACCGGGCTTCCACATCTGGCCTATCAACCCAGTCGTCTACTGGGAGCCTTACCCTCTCAAGGAGGTGGGAATACTCATCTTGAAGCAGGCTTCCCGCTTAGATGCTTTCAGCGGTTATCCCTCCCGAACGTAGCCAACCAGCCATGCCCTTGGCAGGACAACTGGCACACCAGAGGTTCGTCCGTCCCGGTCCTCTCGTACTAGGGACAGCCCTTCTCAATATTCCTACGCGCACAGCGGATAGGGACCGAACTGTCTCACGACGTTCTAAACCCAGCTCGCGTACCGCTTTAATGGGCGAACAGCCCAACCCTTGGGACCGACTCCAGCCCCAGGATGCGACGAGCCGACATCGAGGTGCCAAACCATCCCGTCGATATGGACTCTTGGGGAAGATCAGCCTGTTATCCCCGGGGTACCTTTTATCCGTTGAGCGACGGCGCTTCCACAAGCCACCGCCGGATCACTAGTCCCGACTTTCGTCCCTGCTCGACCCGTCGGTCTCACAGTCAAGCTCCCTTGTGCACTTACACTCAACACCTGATTGCCAACCAGGCTGAGGGAACCTTTGGGCGCCTCCGTTACTTTTTGGGAGGCAACCGCCCCAGTTAAACTACCCATCAGACACTGTCCCTGATCCGGATCACGGACCGAGGTTAGACATCCAGCACGACCAGAGTGGTATTTCAACGACGACTCCACAACCACTGGCGTGGCCGCTTCAAAGTCTCCCACCTATCCTACACAAGCCGAACCGAACACCAATATCAAACTATAGTAAAGGTCCCGGGGTCTTTCCGTCCTGCTGCGCGAAACGAGCATCTTTACTCGTAGTGCAATTTCACCGGGCCTATGGTTGAGACAGTCGAGAAGTCGTTACGCCATTCGTGCAGGTCGGAACTTACCCGACAAGGAATTTCGCTACCTTAGGATGGTTATAGTTACCACCGCCGTTTACTGGCGCTTAAGTTCTCAGCTTCGCCATACCGAAATGTGACTAACCGGTCCCCTTAACGTTCCAGCACCGGGCAGGCGTCAGTCCGTATACATCGCCTTACGGCTTCGCACGGACCTGTGTTTTTAGTAAACAGTCGCTTCTCGCTGGTCTCTGCGGCCACCCCCAGCTCACGGAGTAAATCCGATCACCAGGACTGGCCCCCCTTCTCCCGAAGTTACGGGGGCATTTTGCCGAGTTCCTTAACCATAGTTCACCCGAACGCCTCGGTATTCTCTACCTGACCACCTGAGTCGGTTTAGGGTACGGGCCGCCATGAAACTCGCTAGAGGCTTTTCTCGACAGCATAGGATCATCCACTTCACCACAATCGGCTCGGCATCAGGTCTCAGCCTTATATGAGGGACGGATTTGCCTACCCCTCGGCCTACACCCTTACCCCGGGACTACCACCGCCCGGGCTGGACTACCTTCCTGCGTCACCCCATCGCTTACCTACTACAAGTCTGGTTCGCCGGCTCCACCACTTTCCTTTCCCCGAAGGGTCCGGAACGGCTTCACGGGCTTAGCATCGCCTGATTCGATATTGGGCGTTTCAAAGCGGGTACCGGAATATCAACCGGTTGTCCATCGACTACGCCTGTCGGCCTCGCCTTAGGTCCCGACTTACCCTGGGCAGATCAGCTTGACCCAGGAACCCTTAGTCAATCGGCGCACACGTTTCTCACGTGTGTATCGCTACTCATGCCTGCATTCTCACTCGTGAACCGTCCACAACTAGCTTCCGCTGCTGCTTCACCCGGCACACGACGCTCCCCTACCCATCACAGCGGGCGTTGGCCCTATTGCTGCAATGACACGACTTCGGCGGTACGCTTGAGCCCCGCTACATTGTCGGCGCGGAATCACTTGACCAGTGAGCTATTACGCACTCTTTCAAGGGTGGCTGCTTCTAAGCCAACCTCCTGGTTGTCTCTGCGACTCCACATCCTTTCCCACTTAGCGTACGCTTAGGGGCCTTAGTCGATGCTCTGGGCTGTTTCCCTCTCGACCATGGAGCTTATCCCCCACAGTCTCACTGCCACGCTCTCACTTACCGGCATTCGGAGTTTGGCTAAGGTCAGTAACCCGGTAGGGCCCATCGCCTATCCAGTGCTCTACCTCCGGCAAGAAACACGTGACGCTGCACCTAAATGCATTTCGGGGAGAACCAGCTATCACGGAGTTTGATTGGCCTTTCACCCCTAACCACAGGTCATCCCCCAGGTTTTCAACCCTGGTGGGTTCGGTCCTCCACGAAGTCTTACCTCCGCTTCAACCTGCCCATGGCTAGATCACTCCGCTTCGGGTCTAGAGCGTGCAACTCAATCGCCCTATTCGGACTCGCTTTCGCTACGGCTTCCCCACACGGGTTAACCTCGCTACACACCGCTAACTCGCAGGCTCATTCTTCAAAAGGCACGCAGTCACGACCCATTGAGTAAACTCAATGAGCGACGCTCCCACGGCTTGTAGGCACACGGTTTCAGGTACTATTTCACTCCGCTCCCGCGGTACTTTTCACCATTCCCTCACGGTACTATCCGCTATCGGTCACCAGGGAATATTTAGGCTTAGCGGGTGGTCCCGCCAGATTCACACGGGATTTCTCGGGCCCCGTGCTACTTGGGAGATTCTTAAGCAAGCCGCTGATGTTTCGTCTACGGGGGTCTTACCCTCTACGCCGGACCTTTCGCATGTCCTTCGACTACATCAACGGTTTCTGACTCGCCGACCGGCCGGCAGACCGATCAAAAGAATTCCCACAACCCCGCATGCGCAACCCCTGCCGGGTATCACACGCATACGGTTTGGCCTCATCCGGTTTCGCTCGCCACTACTCCCGGAATCACGGTTGTTTTCTCTTCCTGCGGGTACTGAGATGTTTCACTTCCCCGCGTTCCCTCCACACTGCCTATGTGTTCAGCAGTGGGTGACAGCCCATGACGACTGCCGGGTTTCCCCATTCGGACACCCCCGGATCAAAGCTCAGTTGGCAGCTCCCCGGGGCCTATCGCGGCCTCTCACGTCCTTCATCGGTTCCTGGTGCCAAGGCATCCACCGTGCGCCCTTAAAAACTTGGCCTACAGATGCTCGCGTCCACTGTGTAGTTCTCAAGCAACGACCAGTCACCCATCACCCTCACCCAAAAGGCGAAGTTCACTGGGGCCGGCATCACGAAGATAAGACCTTACGGCCGTACCCTCAGATACCCAACAACGTGCCAAGCACGATCCCCCGTCAGTGAGTCACTTTCCACGCCGAAGCAGTACTTGTGATCCATCCAGGAAACCGTGCCAACTAATCAACGTTCCACCCTGAGCTGACCGTGCAGAACGTTTGTCTGCAATCGGTACTGTGCTCCTTAGAAAGGAGGTGATCCAGCCGCACCTTCCGGTACGGCTACCTTGTTACGACTTCGTCCCAATCGCCAGTCCCACCTTCGACAGCTCCCTCCCTTACGGGTTGGGCCACCGGCTTCGGGTGTTACCGACTTTCGTGACGTGACGGGCGGTGTGTACAAGGCCCGGGAACGTATTCACCGCAGCAATGCTGATCTGCGATTACTAGCAACTCCGACTTCATGGGGTCGAGTTGCAGACCCCAATCCGAACTGAGACCGGCTTTTTGAGATTCGCTCCACCTCACGGTATCGCAGCTCATTGTACCGGCCATTGTAGCACGTGTGCAGCCCAAGACATAAGGGGCATGATGACTTGACGTCGTCCCCACCTTCCTCCGAGTTGACCCCGGCGGTCTCCTGTGAGTCCCCATCACCCCGAAGGGCATGCTGGCAACACAGGACAAGGGTTGCGCTCGTTGCGGGACTTAACCCAACATCTCACGACACGAGCTGACGACAGCCATGCACCACCTGTATACCGACCACAAGGGGGGCACTATCTCTAATGCTTTCCGGTATATGTCAAGCCTTGGTAAGGTTCTTCGCGTTGCGTCGAATTAAGCCACATGCTCCGCTGCTTGTGCGGGCCCCCGTCAATTCCTTTGAGTTTTAGCCTTGCGGCCGTACTCCCCAGGCGGGGAACTTAATGCGTTAGCTGCGGCACCGACGACGTGGAATGTCGCCAACACCTAGTTCCCAACGTTTACGGCGTGGACTACCAGGGTATCTAATCCTGTTCGCTCCCCACGCTTTCGCTCCTCAGCGTCAGTAATGGCCCAGAGATCCGCCTTCGCCACCGGTGTTCCTCCTGATATCTGCGCATTTCACCGCTACACCAGGAATTCCGATCTCCCCTACCACACTCTAGCTAGCCCGTATCGAATGCAGACCCGAGGTTAAGCCTCGGGCTTTCACATCCGACGTGACAAGCCGCCTACGAGCTCTTTACGCCCAATAATTCCGGACAACGCTTGCGCCCTACGTATTACCGCGGCTGCTGGCACGTAGTTAGCCGGCGCTTCTTCTGCAGGTACCGTCACTTTCGCTTCTTCCCTGCTGAAAGAGGTTTACAACCCGAAGGCCGTCATCCCTCACGCGGCGTCGCTGCATCAGGCTTTCGCCCATTGTGCAATATTCCCCACTGCTGCCTCCCGTAGGAGTCTGGGCCGTGTCTCAGTCCCAGTGTGGCCGGTCGCCCTCTCAGGCCGGCTACCCGTCGTCGCCTTGGTGGGCCATTACCCCACCAACAAGCTGATAGGCCGCGGGCTCATCCTTCACCGCCGGAGCTTTTAACCCCCGCCCATGCAGGCAGGAGTGTTATCCGGTATTAGACCCCGTTTCCAGGGCTTGTCCCAGAGTGAAGGGCAGATTGCCCACGTGTTACTCACCCGTTCGCCACTAATCCACCCCGAAGGGCTTCATCGTTCGACTTGCATGTGTTAAGCACGCCGCCAGCGTTCGTCCTGAGCCAGGATCAAACTCTCCATGAATGTTTACCCGTAATCGGGTGCACACGCACTTAGAGCGGGACAGTCATGTCGGAATAAGACCGACCGTCCACTGCGTCCTCGCTGTGTAATTGCCTGCACGTGTCAGGGCCGAAGCCGCGACCTCACAGGTCTTTTTCAAAGGAACCTCATCCACCGAAATGGACGGGGTATCAACTTTTTGGCGTTGATTTTTGGCACGCTGTTGAGTTCTCAAGGAACGGACGCTTCCTTTGTACTCACCCTCAGTAACACTTACTGGGGCTTTCCTCCGGGCTTTCGTTCTATTCTTGCGTTTCAGACTCTATCAGAGTCCGTCTCGCTTGTTTTCCGCTTTCCAGTTCTTCGCTTTCGCGTTTCCCTTTCCGGCGATTCCAACTCTACCAGATCATTTCCGTGTCGTTTCCGACTTGGATTTGAATTGGACGGCCATTGGAGAGCCATTCCCTTTCGGGCGAGCCAGACTTTATCAGGTTTCCCTGCTCTGGAATCCCACCCGCCCGCATCGGCATGGCCGGGCACACGTGTGTGCCGGGGAGCCGTGCGAGGTGGAGACGTAAACGTACTGGAGCGGGGCCCCCGGATGCAAATCCGGTTGCCCCGCTCCGGTGTGGTCGGTACGGCGAGGATCAGACCTCGACGACGACCGGGAGGATCATCGGGCGGCGGCGGTAGCCGTCCGAGACCCACTTGCCCATCGTGCGGCGGATGAGCTGCTGGATCTGGTGCGGCTCGGCCACACCGTCCGCGGCGGCGCGGGCGATGGCTTCCTCGATCTTCGGCAGGACGGAGGCGAACGCCGAGTCCTCGATGCCGGAGCCGCGGGCCTGGATGTTCGGGCCGCTGACGATCTTGCCCGTGGTGCTGTCCACCACGACGTAGACCGAGATGATGCCCTCGTCACCGAGGATCTTGCGGTCCTTGAGGTGGGCTTCGGTGACGTCGCCGACCGAGAGGCCGTCCACGTAGACGTAGCCGGCCTGGACCTTGCCCGAGATGCGGGCCTTGCCGTCGATGAGGTCGACGACGACGCCGTCCTCGGCGATGACGATGCGGTCCTTCGGTACGCCCGTCAGGGCGCCGAGCTCCGCGTTGGCGCGCAGGTGGCGCCATTCGCCGTGGACCGGCATCAGGTTCCGCGGCTTGCAGATGTTGTAGAAGTACAGCAGCTCGCCCGCGGAGGCGTGGCCGGAGACGTGCACCTTGGCGTTGCCCTTGTGCACGACGTTGGCGCCCCATCGGGTCAGGCCGTTGATCACGCGGTAGACCGCGTTCTCGTTGCCCGGGATGAGGGACGAGGCCAGGATCACCGTGTCGCCCGGGACGATCCGGATCTGGTGGTCGCGGTTCGCCATGCGGGACAGGGCCGCCATCGGCTCGCCCTGCGAACCGGTGCAGACCAGGACCACCTCGTTGGGCGGCAGGTCATCGAGGGTCTTGACGTCCACGACGAGGCCGGCCGGGACCTTCAGGTAGCCCAGGTCACGGGCGATGCCCATGTTGCGGACCATCGAGCGGCCGACGAAGGCGACCCTGCGGCCGTACTCGTGGGCGGCGTCGAGGATCTGCTGGATGCGGTGCACGTGGCTCGCGAAGCTCGCCACGATGATCCGGTTGTTGGCGTTGGCGAACACCGTGCGCAGGACGTTCGAGATCTCGCGCTCGGGCGGGACGAAGCCCGGGACCTCGGCGTTCGTCGAGTCCGAGAGGAGAAGGTCGATGCCTTCCTCGCTCAGGCGCGCGAAGGCGTGCAGGTCGGTGAGGCGGTTGTCCAGCGGGAGCTGGTCCATCTTGAAGTCACCGGTGCACACCACCATGCCGGCGCCGGTGCGGATGGCCACGGCCAGGGCGTCCGGGATGGAGTGGTTGACCGCGATGAACTCGCAGTCGAAGGGGCCGAGGTTCTCGCGCTCGCCTTCCTTCACCTCGAGGGTGTAGGGGCGGATGCGGTGCTCCTGGAGCTTGGCCTCGATGAGCGCCAGCGTCAGCTTGGAGCCGATCAGCGGGATGTCCGGCTTCTCCCGGAGGAGGTAGGGGACGGCGCCGATGTGGTCTTCGTGGCCGTGCGTGAGGACGATGCCCTCGATGTCGTCGAGGCGATCCCGGATGGACGAGAAGTCCGGCAGGATCAGGTCGATGCCCGGCTGCTCCTCTTCGGGGAAGAGGACACCGCAGTCGACGATGAGCAGGCGGCCGTCGAACTCGAAGACGGTCATGTTGCGGCCGATCTCACCGAGCCCGCCCAGGGGGGTGACCCGAAGGCCGCCCTTGGGGAGCTTCGGCGGCGGACCGAGTTCAGGATGCGGATGGCTCAAAAGGTTCTCCTTCACCACGCGCGGCCACGTACCCGTCGAGGCCCGTGGCGCGCATGTCATTCGTGCACTTGCTGTTGTCTTGTGTGGTTCTGCTTATTCAGTTGTGAAGTCTGATGTCAGAGCTGTACCCCGCCGGCGGCAAGATCGATCTTGAGCTGCGCCGTCTCTTCGGCGGTCAGCTCGACCAGCGGGAGCCGCAGCGGGCCCGCGGGCAGGCCCTGCAGGTTCAGCGCGCCCTTGGTGGTGATCACACCCTGCGTGCGGAACATGCCGGTGAAGACGGGGAGGAGCTTCTGGTGGATCTCGGTGGCCTTCTGGACGTCGCCGCCCAGGTGGGCCTCGAGCATCTCGCGGAGCTCGGGGGTGACCACGTGACCGACCACGGAGACGAAGCCGACCGCGCCGACCGACAGGAGCGGCAGGTTCAGCATGTCGTCACCGGAGTACCAGGCCAGGCCGCTCTGTGCGATGGCCCAGCTGGCGCGTCCGAGGTCGCCCTTGGCGTCCTTGTTGGCAACGATACGGGGGTGCTCGGCCAGCCGGACGAGTGTTTCCGTATTGATCGGGACACCGCTGCGGCCCGGGATGTCGTAGAGCATGACCGGGAGCTCGGTGGCGTCGGCGATCGCCGTGAAGTGCCGGAAGAGGCCCTCCTGCGGCGGCTTGCTGTAGTACGGGGTGACCGCGAGCAGGCCGTGGGCGCCGGTGCGCTCGGCCTGGCGGGCCAGCTCGAGGGTGTGACGGGTGTCATTGGTGCCGATGCCGGCGACCACGTGGGCCCGGTCACCGACCGCTTCGAGTACGGCTCGTACGAGGTCGTTTTTCTCCGCGTCAGCGGTGGTCGGCGACTCGCCGGTGGTGCCGTTGATGATCAGGCCGTCGTTGCCTGCGTCCACCAAGTGGACGGCGAGCTGCTGCGCGCCTTCGAGGTCAAGTGCGCCATCCGCCGTAAACGGCGTGATCATGGCGGTGAGGACCCGCCCGAAGGGGGTCTGCGGAGTCGAGATCGGAGCCATGGGTAACACGCTACTCGCTGCCATGCTCGCGGTGTCCCCTCGGGGGACGTGATGACGGTGTTGGAGCCCGGCACTGCCTGCTCGGGGGTTCAAGCAGTGCCGGGTCCGTTTGATCAGCCTAGATGAACTTTCCGAAACGTGGCAATACGGACACTTCAGACTTGTTCCGTACATCCGTGCGGAGCCGCTAGATCCGGGCATAAAGGGCATCACAGCCGGTCGGGGGAAGGGTGCGGACCGGGTCGTACCGCCGGAGCGGAAGATCCGGCCGGCAGGGCCGAACGGGCAGGTCGGGCCGCGTCGGGCCCTGACCGGTGCAACTGACGCAGCGCCATAAACTTTGGTCAATGTCCCAAAAAACGGCACCGATCGGGCCTTTCGTACGTCCTACTCCGTAGAAACGTCCGCCCATCCCGCCCCCACCGCCCCGGGGCCACTGACCGTGAAGGAGAGTCGTTCCCCATGTTCCGCCGGCGCGAACCCGTCCCGTTCGCCTTCGTCGCCGAGGCCGACCGATTCCGCAGCAACGTCACTCCGCCGCCGCGCGAGAGTCTGAGCAAGACCCAGATCGCCGCCCGTAGTCTGGTCGGGCTGACCGTCGTCGCGGGGCTCGTCGGATCCCTGCTCTTCGGCCTCCCCGCACTGCAGCCGAGTCACGCACCGGCGAAGTCGCAGCAGTCGGAGGCCTCCGAGGGGCGGTAGCCTCACGGGCACAGCCCAACCGAACGTGCATGTGAGTGAGGTCCTGCCGTGCCCCTGCCCTTCCTGACGGCCGACGGCGCATTCGACGCGCACGACACCGGGGAGACGCTCCCCTACGAAGACCCCGACCGATGGCGCCGCCCGTACCGCCCGGGGCCCTGGCGGGTGGCCATCGCCTCAGTGATGCTCCTGGTCGGCTCGTTCATGCTGTTCGCCACGGTGATCATCGTGGCCGCCGGCACCTGGACCGGCGCCCTGGGCGGTCTGCTGGCCTCGCTCGCCGTGGTCGGCTCCGCCCTGCGGCTGCTGCGCACGGGCGTCTGGGTGAGCCCCAAGGGGCTGCGCGTGGCGGGGTTCCTGACCACCCGCTCGATCCCCTGGAGCCAGGTCGGCGAGGTCCGCACCGTGCAGCAGCCCGTGCGCTGGCTCGGGTTGCCGCGGACGGTGCAGGGCCAGGCCCTGACGGTGGCCGCGCGCGGCGGCGCCGAGCTGCCGGTCCTGCTGACCGACCACAACGCCGATTTCCTGTCCCGCACCGAGGCCTTCGACCGGGCGGCCGACTCGGTCGAGGCCTGGGCCGACGAGTACCGGGCCGTACCGGCCTGAGACGGCCCGCCCCGGCGCCCCTGAGCGGGCGTCACGCGCACGGGAAGCCCGTACCGGCTCAGGCCTGTACGGGCTTCCCGTCGTGCAGGGAGATGGCCCGCTGCATGGCCTTGCGGGCCCGCGGGGTGTCGCGGGCGTCGTGGTAGGCCACGGCCAGGCGGAACCAGCTGCGCCAGTCCCCCGGCGCGTCCTCCGTCTCGGCCCTGCGGCGCGCGAAGACCTCGTCGGCCGAGTCCCGCAGGATCCGGCCGTACTTGTCCCGCTCCAGCTCGTCCACGGGCAGTCCGCCCTCGGCCTCCAGCTCGGCTCCGAGCTGGTTGGCCCTGGTGACGAACTGGGTGTTCTTCCAGAGGAACCAGACGCCGATGACCGGCAGGATCAGCACCGCCACCCCGAAGGTGACGGTGAGCCAGGTCCCGTGCCGGATCAGCATCAGGCCCCGGCTTCCGACCAGGACGAAGTACACGACCAGGACCGCGGCCGTGATGAAGTAGAGGATCTTCGCGCGCATGGGTGCAGCCGCCTGCTCGTCAGCCGAGTTCGAGGAAGTTTTCCAGGCCGAAGGTGAGGCCCGGGGTCTGCGTCACGCGGCGCGCGCCGAGCAGGATGCCCGGCATGAAGCTGCTGTGGTGCAGGGAGTCGTGACGGATGGTCAGGGTCTCGCCCTCACCGCCGAGGAGCACCTCCTGATGGGCCAGCAGGCCGCGGAGGCGGATCGCGTGCACCGGGACCCCGTCGACGTCCGCGCCGCGCGCGCCGTCGAGGGCGGTGGCGGTGGCGTCGGGCTGCGCGCCGAGGCCGGCCTCGGCGCGGGCGGCCGCGATGAGCTGCGCCGTACGGGTCGCCGTGCCGGAGGGGGCGTCGACCTTGTTCGGGTGGTGCAGCTCGATGACCTCGACGGACTCGAAGTACCGGGCGGCCTGGGCGGCGAACTTCATCGTCAGGACGGCCCCGATGGAGAAGTTCGGGGCGATGAGCACGCCCGTCGCCGGGGAAGCGGCGAGCCAGGTGTCCAGCCGGGCGAGGCGGTCCTCGGTCCAGCCGGTGGTGCCGACCACTCCGTGGATGCCGTGGCCGACGAGGAACTCCAGGTTCTCCATCACCGAGGCGGGGGTGGTCAGCTCGACCGCGATCTGGGCCCCGGCCTCGACCAGCGTCTCCAGCTTGTCTCCGCGGCCGAGGGCGGCCACCAGTTCCATGTCCTCGGCGGCCGCGACCGCCTTGACGGCCGCGGAGCCGATGCGGCCATGGGCGCCGAGAACTGCCACGCGCAGCTTGCTCATAGTGCTTGCTTCCTTACGTGCGTACGGGACTAGGCGACGGCCTCGTCGAGACGGGCCGCCTGCTTCTCCTTCAGCGGGCCGATCACCGCGAGGGAGGGCCGCTGGGCCAGTACATCCTGTGCGACCGAGCGGACCTCGTCCGGGGTGACGGCCGCGATCCGGGCCAGCAGGTCGTCGACCGACATCTGGTCGCCCCAGCACAGCTCGCTCTTGCCGATGCGGTTCATGATCGCGCCGGTGTCCTCCAGGCCGAGGACGGTGGAGCCGGACAGCTGGCCCACGGCCCGCCGGATCTCCTCGTCGGTGATCCCGTCGGCGGCGACCTTGTCCAGCTCGTCCCGGCAGATCCGCAGGACGTCGTGGACCTGGTTGGGGCGGCAGCCCGCGTAGACGCCGAAGAGGCCGGTGTCGGCGAAGCCCGAGGTGTACGAGTACACGCTGTAGGCGAGGCCGCGCTTCTCCCGGACCTCCTGGAAGAGGCGGGAGGACATGCCGCCGCCGAGCGCGGTGTTCAGTACGCCCAGCGCCCAGCGCCGCTCGTCGGTGCGGGCCAGGGCCGGCATGCCGAGGACCACGTGGGCCTGCTCGGTCTTGCGGTTGACCAGCTCGATGCGGCCGGAGGTGCGGATCCGCTTGGTGCCGGAGCGCGGACCGACCGGTTCGGCGTCGGTGCGGGTGAGGGCGCCGGCCTTCTCGAAGGCCGCGCGGACCTGGCGTACGACCTTGTTGTGGTCGACGTTGCCCGCGGCCGCCACGACCAGGTGGGTGGGGTCGTAGTGCTTCTTGTAGAAGCGGCGGATCCGGTCGGCGGTGAGCGCGTTGATCGTGTCGACGGAACCGAGGACGGGGCGCCCGAGTGGGGTGTCCCCGTACATGGTCTGGGCGAACAGGTCGTGGACCATGTCGCCCGGGTCGTCCTCGGTCATCGCGATCTCTTCGAGGATGACTCCGCGCTCGGCGTCGACATCGGATTCGAGGATCAGCGAGCCGGTGAGCATGTCGCACACGACGTCGATGGCCAGCGGCAGGTCGGTGTCGAGCACCCGCGCGTAGTAGCAGGTGTACTCCTTCGCCGTGAAGGCGTTCATCTCGCCGCCGACCGCGTCGATCGCGGAGGAGATGTCGAGGGCACTGCGCTTCTCGGTGCCCTTGAAGAGGAGGTGTTCCAGGTAGTGCGTGGCGCCGTTCAGCGAGGGCGTCTCGTCCCGGGATCCGACGTGCGCCCAGATCCCGAAGGTGGCGGAGCGGACGGACGGCAGGGTCTCGGTGACGACGCGCAGTCCGCCGGGGAGGACCGTGCGGCGGACGGTGCCGATGCCGCCTGCGCCCTTGAGCAGTGTTTGGGTACGGGCGACGGCCCGCCCCTCCGAAGAGGGGCGGGCCGTCACACGGGAACTACGCGACATCACTTGTCGGAGTCGTCCTTGTCAGCGTCATCGGCGTCACCAGCGGTTTCGCCGTCGATCACGGGGACCAGGGAGAGCTTGCCGCGGGAGTCGATCTCCGCGATCTCGACCTGGACCTTGGTGCCGACCGCGAGCACGTCCTCGACGTTCTCCACGCGCTTGCCACCGGCGAGCTTGCGGATCTGCGAGATGTGCAGCAGGCCGTCCTTGCCGGGCATGAGGGAGACGAAGGCACCGAAGGTGGTGGTCTTGACGACCGTACCCAGGTAACGCTCGCCGACCTCCGGCATGGTCGGGTTGGCGATCTGGTTGATCGTGGCGCGGGCGGCCTCGGCGGCCGGACCGTCGGCGGCACCGATGTAGATGGTGCCGTCGTCCTCGATCGTGATCTCGGCGCCGGTGTCCTCCTGGATCTGGTTGATCATCTTGCCCTTGGGCCCGATGACCTCACCGATCTTGTCCACCGGGATCTTGACGGTGATGATCCGGGGGGCGAACGGGGACATGGCGTCCGGCGTGTCGATCGCTTCCATCATCACGTCGAGGATGTGGAGGCGGGCGTCGCGGGCCTGCTTGAGGGCGGCGGCCAGAACCGAGGCCGGGATGCCGTCGAGCTTGGTGTCCAGCTGGAGCGCGGTGACGAACTCCTTGGTGCCGGCGACCTTGAAGTCCATGTCGCCGAAGGCGTCCTCCGCACCGAGGATGTCGGTGAGGGCGACGTAGTGGGTCTTGCCGTCGATCTCCTGCGAGATCAGGCCCATGGCGATACCGGCGACGGGGGCCTTGAGGGGCACACCGGCGTTCAGCAGCGACATGGTGGAGGCGCAGACCGAGCCCATGGACGTCGAGCCGTTGGAGCCGAGAGCCTCGGACACCTGGCGGATCGCGTAGGGGAACTCCTCGCGCGTCGGGAGGACCGGCACGATCGCGCGCTCGGCGAGCGCGCCGTGGCCGATCTCGCGGCGCTTCGGCGAACCGACACGGCCGGTCTCGCCGACCGAGTACGGCGGGAAGTTGTAGTTGTGCATGTAGCGCTTGCGGGTCACCGGGGAGAGGGTGTCCAGCTGCTGCTCCATGCGGAGCATGTTGAGGGTGGTGACGCCCAGGATCTGGGTCTCGCCACGCTCGAACAGCGCCGAGCCGTGCACGCGCGGGATGGCCTCGACCTCGGCGGCGAGGGTACGGATGTCCGTGATCCCGCGGCCGTCGATGCGGACCTTGTCCTTGATGACGCGCTCGCGGACCAGGGCCTTGGTGAGGCTGCGGTACGCGGCGGAGATCTCCTTCTCCCGGCCTTCGAAGGCCGGGAGGAGCTTCTCTGCGGCGATCTCCTTGACGCGGTCCAGCTCGGCCTCGCGGTCCTGCTTGCCCGCGATGGTCAGCGCCTGGGAGAGCTCGCCCTTCACCGCGGCCGAGAGGGCCTCGTAGACGTCGTCCTGGTAGTCCAGGAAGACCGGGAACTCGCCCTCGGGCTTGGCGGCCTTGGCCGCCAGGTCCGCCTGGGCCTTGCAGAGGACCTTGATGAAGGGCTTCGAGGCGTCGAGGCCGGCGGCCACGACCTCCTCGGTCGGCGCCTCGGCGCCGCCCTTGACCAGGGCGATGGTCTTCTCGGTGGCCTCGGCCTCGACCATCATGATCGCGACGTCGCCGTCCTCGAGCACACGGCCCGCGACGACCATGTCGAAGACGGCGTCCTCGAGCTCGGTGTGCGTCGGGAAGGCGACCCACTGGCCGCGGATCAGCGCGACGCGGACGCCGCCGATCGGGCCGGAGAAGGGCAGACCGGCCAGCTGGGTGGACGCGGAGGCGGCGTTGATCGCCACGACGTCGTACAGGTGGTCGGGGTTGAGCGCCATGATCGTCGCGACGACCTGGATCTCGTTGCGCAGGCCCTTCTTGAAGGACGGGCGCAGCGGGCGGTCGATCAGGCGACAGGTGAGGATCGCGTCCTCGGAGGGGCGGCCCTCGCGGCGGAAGAACGAACCGGGGATCTTGCCGGCCGCGTACTGGCGCTCCTCGACGTCCACCGTCAGGGGGAAGAAGTCGAGCTGGTCCTTGGGCTTCTTCGACGCGGTGGTGGCGGAAAGCACCATCGTGTCGTCGTCCAGGTAGGCAACGGCGGAGCCGGCGGCCTGGCGGGCCAGACGGCCCGTCTCGAAGCGGATGGTGCGGGTGCCGAAGGAACCGTTGTCAATGACGGCCTCGGCGTAGTGGGTCTCGTTCTCCACTAGCGTTTTCTCCATTTTCGTCGTCTCCGTCCGCCACCCGTGTGGTGGTGGACGGTTGCGGAGAAGCGCTCCTTGCGTGCGGGCCGGTCTTCGATCGAAGCAGCCGGGCGAAGCCCCGTACGGGCTTTCCGGATGCCACTACCGAGGACCGGCGGCGTAGGGAGGGCGCTCCTCCTCTTCAGTTGTGCGCGTCTCGCGACGCGGACGCTTCCAGACTACAAAGCGTCCGGTACGTCGCGCACGTACAGCAAAGGGAGCGGCCCCCTCAATGTGGGAACCGCTCCCTTCACAGCGTCTTTACTTGGCGCCGGCCGCACCGCGGCGGATGCCGAGGCGCTCGACCAGCGTACGGAAGCGCTGGATGTCCTTCTTGGCCAGGTACTGCAGCAGGCGGCGACGCTGGCCGACCAGGATCAGCAGACCACGACGGGAGTGGTGGTCGTGCTTGTGGGACTTGAGGTGCTCGGTCAGGTCCGAGATGCGGCGGGACAGCATCGCGACCTGGACCTCGGGGGAGCCGGTGTCGCCCTCCTTGGCACCAAACTCTGCGATGAGCTGCTTCTTGACTGCGGCGTCGAGCGGCACGCGTACTCCTTGTAATAGGTCTACATAGCCACCGAGTGCCCCAGGTCGAATTCTCTGGGGATCTTCCGTAACTCGGGAGGCGGGGTCCGTTGAGCGCAGCCTCCGGAATCGTTCCGGGAGCGCGTACACAAACGGCCGTCACACAGCGTACCAGGCTGCCGCAGCCCCTCGTCTCAGCTGGTGAGAGCGCGGGCCCGGGCGTAGACGTCGAGCACGGCCAGGGCCAGCGGGACCAGGCTGAGCAGGACCGCCGCCTCGGTGAGGTCGAGGAGCCGCCCCCAGAAGGGTGACAGACCCTTGCGGGGAATGACCAATGCAATTCCGGCGAAGAGGGCCGCGCCGGCGGCGACGGCGGCGGACAGCCAGAGCGTACGGATCTCCAGGCCGCTGTGGTCCCCGTACAGCGCGAGCTCCTTGAGCAGGGCGAGCGGCGGGTGCATCGCGAGGCCCAGGACGAGCAGGCCGAGGGCGGCGAAGCCGGCCACGAGGGTGCAGGCGACCTGGGAGGTGTAGCGGAAGAGGCGGGCGCGCAGCAGCATGGCGAGCCCGGTGGCCAGGGCCAGGAGCCGGGCCCAGGTGTTGTCCGAGAAGCCGAGGACGGCGGCCGAGCCGACGGCGACGGCCGCGCAGCCGCCGACAAGGCCGAGGAGCATCTCGTGGCCGCGGCGGGCCTGGGCGGCGATGGCCTCGGCGTCGAGGGGGCCCGCGGAGTCGTGCTGGTCGGCGGCGGAGCGCTCACCGTACGCGTCGGTCTCGTAGCGGTCCGGGGTCTCGTACTCGGCCACGGCGCTGCGCGGGGCGGCGTAGCCGATGGGGAGCCGGGCGAAGCGGGCGGAGAGGCCGGGGAGGAAGGCGACGAGGCCGATGGCTGCGGGGGCGCAGACCGCCGCGGCGTCGGTCGCGCCGGCGTCGGCGGCGATCGCGACGAACGTGGCCAGGGTCCCGGTGGCGGCGAGGAAGGTGGTCGCGACGAAGGGTGCGTCGCCGTCCGGGGTGAGGGCGACGAGGGCGACGGAGGCGACGAGCACGCAGACGCAGCCGAGGAGGAACTGCAGGCGGCCGGGGCCCTGGCCCGCGGCGGGGGCGATGATGCCGGCGCCTGCGAGCAGCAGGTGCGGTACGGCGGCGAGGCCGAGGGCGACGGCGGAGCCGCGGTCGCGGTAGACCCGGGCACGGACGCCCGCGGCGGCGGTGAGGAGCACGCCGACGGAGCCCGCGATGATGCCGGGCAGTCCGTGCATGTCGTGCAGGACGGGGTCGGCGTACCAGAGGACGAAGCCGAGGAGGACGAAGAGGACGGCGGCGCCGGTCAGGCCCGCGCCGCGCAGCATGTCGTCGCTCCAGCGGTGGCGGTCGCTCACCACGGCGGCGGCGACGGCGTCGGAGACGTCGTCGAAGACGGCGGGCGGCAGGGATTCCGCGAAGGGGCGCAGGCTGAGCACTTCGCCGTCGAGGACCTGCTGGGCGGCGAGGGTGCGGGCGCCGTCGAGGACGGTGCCGGAGCGCAGGACGAGGTGGAAGCCGGTGGGTGCGCCGACGGGCTGGGTCTGGCCGGTGAGGCGCAGCAGCTCGGGGTAGATGTCGGCGACGGCGATGTCCTCGGGGAGGGCTACGTCTATGCGGCTGTCGGGAGCCACGACGGTGACCCTGCGGAAGCCGGTCGCCTCGGCGGTGTTCACCTGATGCCCCCCGGTGGGTGTGTGCGGTGGTGTGCTGGGTGCGCCGGGGGCGGTGGTCCGCCTTCCGGTGCGCGGCCGATTCGCGGATGCGCATGCCGCGCGCGCCACCCTACCGGGAGGGCTGGTGACTGTCGGCAAGTAGGATCACCTCTCTGCGGAGGAGACCCCCTTCGCGCCCGGGACTTGAGGGCGCCGGTTGCGACGTCCCGTCTGTTTTCGAGGGATTGATGCTCCGGTGAGCCAGATCGTCGTCAAACGTCCGCCCCGGTCGCTGCCGCCCGAAGTGCCTTCGGACGAACTGCGGCTGGAGGCGCCGCCGGAACTGCCCCGGGGGCAGCAGGAGGGCGTGCTGATGCAGCTCCTCCCGATGCTCGGGATGGGCTCGTCGGCCGTCTTCTTCTTCATGCCGGGCGCCGCGCCGTTCATGCGCATCATGGGCGTGCTGATGATGGTGTCGACGGTGGGCATGCTGGTGGCGCAGTTGGTGCGGCACCGGCGCGGTACACAGGGGCAAATGGCCGATATCCGGCGGGACTACCTCAAGTACCTGGCTCAGACCCGCCGTCAGGTACGCAGGACCGCGCGGGCCCAGCGTGACGCGCAGCTGTATCTGCACCCGGCTCCGGAGCAGTTGTGGTCGGTGGTGGCCGAGGGTTCGCGGCTGTGGGAGCGGCGGGTCGGCGACGCGGACTTCGGGCAGGCCCGGCTGGGGCTGGGCGCGCAGCGTCTGGCGACCCCGCTGGTGGCTCCGGACACGGCGCCGGTGGACGAGCTGGAGCCGCTGGCGGCGGGCGCCATGCAGCGGTTCCTGCGGGTACACTCCTCGCTGGACGGGCTGCCGATGGCGGTGTCGTTGCGGGCGTTCTACCACGTGACGGTCTCCGGGGAGCCCGAGTCGGCGCGGAGCACCGCGCGGGCGCTGGTGGCGCAACTGGCCACGCTGCACTCCCCCGAGGACCTGATGGTGGCCGTGGTGGCGGCCCCGGGTTCGGTGGCGGAGTGGGACTGGGTGAAGTGGCTGCCGCACACCCAGCTGCTGGGTCAGATCGACGGGGCCGGCACGAAGCGGCTGTTCGGCGACGACCTCGCGGAGCTGGAGGGGCTGCTCGGTTCCCGGCTGGAGGGGCGGCCCCGGTTCAGCCGGGAGGGCTCCCCCGTGCTGGACCAGCCGCACGTGGTGCTCGTACTGGACTCGGGTTCCCGCGGGGGTCTGGTGCCGCCGGACTCGGTGTTCGCCGCGGCCGAGGGGCTTCAGGGCGTCACCGTCGTCGAGGTGGTGGCGGGCGAGCTGGACGAGGCGCGCGGCGGGCTGTCGGTCGTGGTGCGGCCGGGCCGGCTGCGGCTGGAGTCGGGTGCGGGCTTCGCCTACGAGGGTCTGCCGGACACCCTGTCGCTGCCGGCGGCCGAGGCCCTGGCCCGGCAGCTGGCGCCGCTGCGGACGGGCGGCGGGGACGAGGACGAGCCGCTGCTGGCCAACCTGGACTTCACCGACCTGCTGAACCTGGGCGACGCGGCCGCCGTGGACGTGGCCCGGACCTGGCGGCCGCGCTCCGCCGGCGAGCGGCTGCGCGTGCCGATCGGGGTCGGCGAGGACGGCTCTCCGGTGATGCTGGACCTGAAGGAGGCCGCGCAGGAGGGCATGGGTCCGCACGGGCTGTGCGTGGGCGCGACCGGTTCGGGCAAGTCGGAGCTGCTGCGCACGCTGGTGCTGGGACTGGCCGTCACGCACACCTCGGAGACGCTGAACTTCGTACTCGCGGACTTCAAGGGCGGTGCGACCTTCACCGGGATGGGGCAGATGCCGCACGTCGCGGCCGTCATCACCAACCTGGCGGACGACCTCACGCTCGTGGACCGCATGGGCGACTCGATCCGCGGCGAGCTGCAGCGCCGCCAGGAGCTGCTGCGCTCGGCGGGCAACTACGCGAACATCCACGACTACGAGAAGGCCCGCGCGGCGGGTGCTCCGCTGGAGCCGCTGGCCTCGCTGGTGCTGGTCATCGACGAGTTCTCCGAGCTGCTGACCGCGAAGCCGGACTTCATCGACATGTTCATCCAGATCGGCCGCATCGGCCGGTCGCTGGGCGTGCACCTGCTGCTGGCCTCGCAGCGGCTGGAGGAGGGCAAGCTGCGCGGGCTGGACACGTACCTGTCGTACCGGATCGGTCTGCGGACCTTCTCGGCGGCGGAGTCGCGGACCGCGATCGGCGTGCCGGACGCCTACCACCTGCCGTCGGTGCCCGGTTCGGGCTACCTGAAGTTCGGTACGGACGAGATGACGCGCTTCAAGGCGGCGTACGTCTCGGGCACCTACCGCTCGGGCGGGCCCGACCTGTCGGTCGGGCTGTTCCCGGTGGAGCGGCGGCCCGCGCTGTTCACGGCGGCGCCGGTGCCGGTGGTGTACGCGGCCCCGGACCCGGCGTACCTGTCGGCGCGCGCGGAGCAGGAGGCGCGGGCCGGGGACGACGCGCTGGCGGACACGGTGCTGGACGTGATCGTGGGACGGCTGGAGGGGCAGGGGGTGCCGGCGCACCAGGTGTGGCTGCCGCCGCTGGACCAGGCTCCGCCGCTGGACCAGCTGCTGCCGGCGCTGGCGCCGAGCGCGGAGCGCGGACTGCACGCGGAGGGGTACACGCGGCCGGGCGGGCTGGTCGTACCGCTCGGGCTCATCGACAAGCCCTTCGAGCAGCGGCGCGAGGTGCTGTACCGGGACTTCTCGGGTGCGGCGGGCCACATGATGGTGGTCGGCGGCCCGCAGTCGGGCAAGTCCACGCTGATGCGGACGCTGATCTCCTCGTTCGCGCTCACGCACACCCCGCGCGAGGTGCAGTTCTACGGGCTGGACTTCGGCGGCGGCGGTCTGTCCTCGCTCGCCGAACTGCCGCACGTGGGCGGGATCGCCTCCCGGCTGGACCCGGAGCGGGTGCGGCGCACGGTCGCGGAGGTGGCCGGGGTGCTGCGCCGGCGCGAGGAGTTCTTCCGCGCGAACGGCATCGACTCGATCGGCACCTACCGGCGCCGACGGGCCGCGGGCGAGCTGCCCGGGGAGGCCTGGGGCGACGTGTTCCTGGTCGTCGACGGCTGGGGCGGCTTCCGGGGCGAGTACGAGGCCCTGGAGCAGGTCGTCACGGACATCGCGTCCCGCGGGCTGGGATACGGCATCCACGTGGTGATCACGGTCGCCCGGTACATGGAGGTCCGGGCCGCGCTGAAGGACCAGATCCTCAGCCGGCTGGAACTGCGCCTCGGCGATGTCATGGACTCCGAGTTCGACCGCAAGGTGGCGGCGAACGTCCCCGCGGGGATGCCGGGCCGCGGTCAGGTCGCGGAGAAGCTGCACTTCCTGGGCGCGCTGCCGCGGGTCGACGGCTCGCACGCGGCGGACGACCTGTCGGAGGCCACGGCCGCCTTCGTGGACGCCGTGAAGCAGAACTGGACGGGCCAGGCGGCCCCCGGTGTGCGGCTGCTGCCGCGGCTGCTGCACGCGGACCAGCTCCCCAAGGGCGGGGAGTACCCGGAGCGCGGGATCGCGATCGGCATCGACGAGACCGAGCTGGAGCCGGTGTTCGTCGACTTCGAGACCGACCCCTTCCTCCTGGTGTTCGGCGAGAGCGAGTCGGGCAAGACCAACCTGCTGCGGCTCATCGCGCAGCGGATCTCGGAGCGCTACGGCCCGGACCGGGCACGGCTGGTGGTCGGCGACTACCGGCGCAGCCTGCTCGGCGCGCTGCCGGAGGAGCACCTGCTGGAGTACGCGCCGATGGCGAGCTCCCTGCAGATGCACATGGAGGCGCTGGCCGGGGTGTTCGCCCGCCGCCAGCCCCCGCAGGACGTCACCCCGCAGCAGCTGCGCGACCGCAGCTGGTGGACGGGGCCGGACGTGTTCATCATCATCGACGACTTCGACCTGGTGGCCACGAGCCAGGGCAATCCGCTGGCGCAGCTGGTGGAGTTCCTGCCGTTCGCGCGCGACACGGGGGTGCGCTTCATCATCGCGCGCAGCTCGGCGGGCGCCTCGCGAGCGCTGTACGAGCCGTTCATGCAGCGGATCAAGGAGCTGGGCGCGCAGGGCGTGGTGCTGTCCGGCGATCCGTCCGAGGGGGATCTGGTCGGCAGCGTGCGGCCGCGTCCCATGCCTCCGGGCCGGGCCTCCTTCGTCTCGCGCAAGCGCGGGGCCTCGCTGATCCAGATCGGCCGGATGCCGGGGATGTAGGGCGGGGAGCCGGGCGGGGAGCCGGGCCGTGCGCGCGGGGCGGAGGCTCTCGCGGAGCCTTGCGGAAAGCCCCCCGCGCGCGGCTGGTCACCGTCGATAATCGGCAGGGAACGCACCACCGAAGGAGAGGCCGCGCATGGGCACTCAGCAGGAGAAGGACGAGCTGTACGGGCTCGACATCAGCGGCGTCGAGTGGGAGGGCCCGCCCGGCACCTCTCCCGACGAGGAGCGGGTCGAGATCGCCCGGCTGCCCGAGGGAGCGGTGGCGATGCGGTCCTCGCTGGACCGGGACACGGTGCTGCGCTACACCGCGGCCGAGTGGGAGGCGTTCGTACTCGGGGCCCGGGACGGGGAGTTCGATCTGGACCGGGATCCGCGCTAGGGCGTGTACACATGGGGAAGGGGCGCGCCCGGTGCGGGCGCGCCCCTTCCCCATGTCCTTGCGTGCCCGGGCCTAGTAGGCCTCGGTGAACAGGCGCGAGGCCTTCACGTCGGTGGCGCGGTAGTCGTTCTTGCCGCGCTCGATGAGGTCCGCGACGAGGCGCAGCTGGGCGCGCATGTGGTCGGCCTTGGCGTTGTACTTGCGCTGCAGCTCGACGTACTGGATGTGCGCCTCGCCGTCCCAGGTGTCCGTGACGACCGTCAGGGCCGCGCCCATCTCGTCGAGGTCCTTCTTGATGTTGTCCGAGACGATGCGGATGCGGTCCGCCATCATCTGGACGCTCTCGTACTGGACCTTGGTGTGCCCGTCGTTCGCGGTCATGCTCTTCTCCTTCGCACGGGGCGGGGCAGGTGGGTGGGGAAGCGGGTCGGATCCCGCCGGTCAGATCCCGTTGAGGGCGGAGGTGTTGCCACCGCCGCTGGACGCCTTGACCGACTGGAACGCCGAGACCACGTCGTCGTCCTGCGCGTTGCTCAGGTTCTTGGTCTGTCCGACCGCGTTGTGCAGGACGCCGAGCAGCCGGCGGATCTCGTCGTGGTCCTCGTTGACGACGGTCTGCGCGGAGGTGAACCCCGACGCACCCACGCCGGTCCAGCCCGCACTGACGGTGGCGAGGATGTCCGCCAGCTCCCGGGACTGCCGGGTGACGCTGTCGGCGGTCTCCGAAATCTTGTTCAGTGCCTGCTTTACCGGGTCATCAGCGAGTCCGAAATTGTTGGTCATCCGAAGCTCCTCATCTCTCAATTCGCCAGACAGAACCGGCGGATCGCGCGGCGGAGCGGCACGTCGAGGGAGCGGTTTTCAGCCACCCGCCCCCGGATGCCCTCCGCTCCACGCGCCATCCCCGGTCACAGTCGTGAAGCCTCCGAACACTGTAGTCAGTTGATCGGTGCGACCCAACACGGCCCTTGGGGATCTGTCTCGGAACCGTGACCGTTCACTGCAAACGGCGCCTTCGGTTCCGTGCCTCCCGGACCACCGTGGCGGTGCCGGCGATCACGGCGATGAGGACGCCGCCGATTCCCAGCGCGTACGTACCGAGCCGCTCGTCGCGTTCGCGCGCCGTCTCGGTCATCTGCATCGCGGCCGGTTCCGGGGCCGCCGCGGGCGGCGGCCCGGGGTCCGGTACGGGGGCCTTGGGGGGTTCCGCGCCCACGGCGGACTGGGTGAGCGCGCGGACCGGGTCGACCACGCCCCAGCCCACGTAGTCGTCGTGGCCGTTGACGGAGCGCTCGGCGGTGTTCTGGAGCTGCCAGATCACCTCCTGCGCGGTCCACTGCGGGTGCTTGGCGCGCAGCAGGGCGGCGACCCCGGCGACGTAGGGCGCGGAGAAGCTGGTGCCGTTGTCCACGCACTGGCCGAAGCCGGGGACGGTGGAGAGCATGTCGACCCCGGGCGCCGCGATCCCGATGAAGGAGCCGGGCTGGGAGAAGGCGGCGCGCTCGTTGTTGCGGTCCGAGGAGCCCACGGCCAGGACGCCGGGGAAGGCCGCCGGGTAGGTGGGGCGCTTCTTCCCGGTGAGGCCGTCGTTGCCGGCCGAGGCGACGACGACCACGTTGGCCTCGACCGCCTTCTTCACGGCCTGCCCGAGCTTGGAGTCCTGGGTCATCGGCTGCTCGGTGTCCTGCGAGATGTTGATGACCTGGGCGCCCTTGGCCACCGCGTGCGTGATGGCCTCGCTCAGGGTCTGGGCGTTGCCGCCGCCCTGTCCGTCGTTCTGCCGGATGGGGATGATCGTGGCCTCGGGGGCGAGCCCGACGAAGCCCGTATCGGAATTCGGGCGGGCCGCGATGAGCCCGGCGACCTTGGTGCCGTGCCCGACGGTGTCCGCGGTGCCGTCGCCCTTGGCGTCGAGGAAGTCGCGCCCGGCCGCGATGTCGAGGGCGCCGCTGAGCTGCGGGTTGACCCGGTCCACGCCGGTGTCGATGACGGCCACGCGGACGCTCTTGCCGTCCTTGGAGCGGCCCTTGGTGTCCGCCCAGAGCTCGTCGAGCAGCAGGCGCTGGAGCGACCAGGGCCGGTCCTCTATCTGCTTCTTCATCGGAAAGGTGCACTCGCCGGCGCCCGCGAGGAGCAAGGGGTACGAGGGCTCGCGCGGGCTCGTGTACGAGGGCTCGCGCAGGCTCGCGTACGAGGGCTGCGGCGCGGCCCCCAGGGTGAGGGCGGCGGCCGCCAGCAGGGCGGCGAGGGCGGGCTTCACGGTGCTCCGCATCACGAACCCTGGGGCTGTCGGGCCGCGTTGCTGTCGAGGCGGGGCCCCTTGGAGAGGAACTCCGACCACGCGATGGGCACCGTCACCGGGACCACGTCCGCGTATCCGAGCCGGGCCTGGGCCTGGCTCGGTGCGGGGCGGCCGTCGGAGGTGGCCTCCCCGCCCTGGCCGGGGCTCGCGCTCGGTCCGGGTGAGGGCTGGGCCGCGTCGCTGTCGCCGTTGGCCTGGACGGCATACCGCAGGCCGGTGTCGGTGACCAGGAAGAGCGCGCCGCCCGCGGTGGTCTGGCGGCCCTGGGCCTGGGTGTAGAGCAGGCCGGTGCCGGGGGTGACGTACGCGCTCGTACCGCTGGCGGTGATGTCGACGGGGAATCCGGTGCCGGCCCAGGTGCTCAGCGTCTGGCGGCCCTTGGCGTCGACGGAGCGCAGCACGCTGCAGACGGTGTCGCGGGCGCCGTCCGCGCCGGAGGCAGAGGAGGATGCTGAGGAGGCGCGGACCTCGTTGATCCGCGCGGTCTTCTTCTGGGGCCACTTCGCGTCGCCCTTGAAGAACGTGCGCTCCGGGTTGATGGACTGCATGTCCACCTCATCGGCCTTGCCGTGCATGTCGAGCCGGTCGGTCGCGGGCGAGGAGATCATCAGCCAGGCGACGAAGTCGGAGACGGGGACGACCTTGCCGGGCAGCACCAGGTAGTGCTGCACGCCGGAACCGGTCATGGCCTTCAGCACCATGCCGACCTTGTCGTCCTTGCTGGCCAGGCCCTTGACGCCGGCGGCCGTTCCGGCCTTCGCGCCCGGCAGCTCGGGGAAGGCCAGGTCGTCGCCGGAGCCGAGGGTGGCCAGCCACTCCTCGGTGACCTGCTGTGGGACGGCGCTGCCGCCGACGAGGGCGTTGGTCATCGTGCGGGCGTCCGCGGTGCCTTCGGGGAACTTGTACTTCGTGCCCGTCGCGTCGACGAGGTAGCGACCCTTGCCCGTGCCGGTGCTCTGGACGTACAGGGCCTGGGAGTCGGAGAGCCGGCGCCCGTCGTCCATCAGGTTCGCCTCGCGGTCGGCGAGGACGAAGGCGGCCGTCTGCACGCCCTTGCCGTTGCCGCCGGGCTGCTGGCAGACGGCCCAGCGCTTGGCCTTGCCCGCCTCCGCGGGGGCGGGCAGCCGGTCGGGGGCGTAGGGGATGCCGATGATGGGGCCGCGCGGGAGCTTGCCCGCGTCCAGCACCTTGTCCTCCACCTGGACGACCTTGGCCTTGGACGGGTCGAGGAGCAGCCGGGCGGAGGCGAGGTTGAGGACCGGGTGCAGCCGGGTCTGGTCCGTGCCGTCGACCTTGGTGGTCAGGACGACGTAGCGGGTCGTCGAATCCTTGCCGACGATGACGTGGTCACCGGGGGTGTCCCAGCCCTTGGGGGCCGTCGGCTTGAACATCCCCCAGGCTCCGAAGGCGGCGAGGACGAGCGCGGCGGTGATCACACCGGGCAGGACGGCGCGCAGCGGTCGCGGAGCGCCCTCCTCCGACCCGCTCGCCGAAGGCTGAAGGAACGCGGCCACCGTGCGTCGCTTCGCAAAGGTGTACGCGTTGAGCTCGTCACGTCGTGAGGCCATGGCCGCCTGATTCTCCCCGCACGGCCCGGTCGGTGAGTACGGTCGCCGGGCCTCTGTTGTCCGACCGGCCACCTACTATGCCTCCTGACGGGGGCCGGTTGGGGGCCGGGTAGGGTGAGGCAGCCGCTCCACGCCTTCCGGGCCGGGGGAAACAGGGGTGTTGGGGCGGGTTGGGGAGATTCCGGGGGCGAGCGGCCGGCTGTCGCGCGTGCTGCCGGGCTCAGGGGTACGAACCCCGGAAAGGTGAGGTGTCCGAGTGATGGCCACTGCCGTGAGGCCGCGGACCGGGACGCCCGCACCCGCGCGCGCCGGAGTGACGCCGCATCCGAAGTCCGGTCCGGGGCGCTTCGGCCCGTTCCGATTGCAACAACTCGTGCTGCTCCAGGTCGCCGCGGCGGCGCTGCTGGCGGCCTGGGTCGTGGATCCGCTGCTGCTGGCGCCGGCCGGTGTGCTCGCCCTGGTCCTCGTGCTGCTCGCGGTCGTACGCAGGCACCGGCGCTCGCTGCCCGAGTGGATCGGCGGCGCCCTGGCGCTGCGCGCACGCCGCCGCCGGGCCGCCGCCACGGCGGTGCCGGCCGGTACGGAGCCCGGGCTGGCCCCGCTCGTCGAGGCCGACCCGGCTTTGCGGACGCTCACGTTCAGCGAGCGGGAGCGGGATCGTGACCGGCGGCCCGTCGGCATGGTCGGCGACGGCACCTTCCTGACCGCGGTGGTCCAGGTCGACATGGACGCCACCGCGCTGCGCCCCGACCGGGCGGCGCGGCCGCTGCCGCTGGCCCTCGTACGGGACGTCCTCGAAGTGGACGGCATCCGGCTGGAGTCCGCGCAGCTCGTGCAGCACACCCAGCCGGCGCCCGCACCGCACCTGCCGGCCCAGTCGATGGCCGCGCGCAACTACGCCCCGCTCCAGGCCCTGACCGGGAGCCCGGCCGTACGCCTCACGTGGATCGCGCTCAAGCTGGACCCGGAGCTGTGCCCCGACGCGGTCACCGCGCGCGGGGGCGGACTGCCGGGGGCGCAGCGGTGTCTGGTGCGGGTCGCGGACCAGTTGGCGAGCAGGCTCGCGGGGGCCGGGTTCCGCGCGACGGTGCTCACGGAGCAGGAGCTGACGGGCGCACTGGCCACGTCCTCGTGCGCGAACCCGATGGCGATCACCCAGGCGGGCCGCTCGGCGGCCACGGGGCGGCGCACCGAGGAGACCCCGCGGACCTGGCGCTGCGACGACCGGCGGCACACCACGTACTGGATCAGCCGCTGGCCCCAGTTGGGCGGGAGCGGGGCGGGACTTCCGCAGTTCGTCGCGCTGTTGACCTCGCTGCCGGCGCTGGCCACGAACTTCAGCCTGACCATGACCCCGGCGGCGCGGCACGAGGTCGCGCTGACCGGGCACGTACGCGTCACGGGGCGCAGCGACGAGGAACTGATCACCGCGCGGCGCGGCCTGGAACAGACGGCCCGGGGGGTCAAGGCGGGGCTGGTGCGGCTGGACCGGGAGCAGGTGCCGGGGCTGCTGGCTTCGCTGCCGCTGGGGGGGACGCGATGAGGGGCTCTCGTTCGGGAGCGGGATCGGGACCGGGATCTCGACCGGGATCTGGAGTTTCAGGATCCGCATCCGGATCCGCATCCGCATCCAGACCCGGACCCGGATCGGTTTCGGGATCCGGTGCGGCATCGCGCTCCGGAACGGGATCGACGCGCGGCGGGTTCGGGCTGATCGGCCCGCGCCGGGAGCGGCACGTGGTTCAGGCGGCGGAGCTGGACGAGCTCGCGCTGCCCGTCGGGGACGACGGGGTCGTCATCGGCGTGGACTCGGGGGGCCGCCCGGCGGTCCTCGGCATCAACCGGCCGTCTCCGTACGAGCTCACGCTGATCGGCGGCCTGTGGACGGCGCAGGTCCTGGCCCTGCGGGCCGCTGCCACGGGAGCGCGGGTGACGGTGGAGACCGGGCGCGGCCAGGTGTGGTCCGGTCTGGCGCAGGCCGCGGGCGGGGGCCAGCAGTGCGTGACCCTGCACGACGTGGGCCGGGTGCCGCCGCAGGGCGCCTCGGCGGGCAGTCCGGTCCTGGTGATCCGCGACTGCGGGATGCGGCCGCCGCGGGGCCGCGTGGCGGCGGGACCCTGGCAGTCGGTCCTGACCCTGCTCCCGTACCTGAGCCCGGCGGCTCCCCGACTGGTGCGCAACGCCTCCCTGGTCGGCATCCAGCGGGTCTCCCCCGACGAAGCGGAGCAACTCGGCCGCCTGATGCGGCTGCCCGCGGCGGTGGTGGAGTCCCTGCCGACGCTGGGCGACGGGGTCACGCTGTGGTGCACCGAGCGGGACCGGCAGTTCGTGATGACGCAGCCGACGGACGGGGAGACGGGCCTACTGGGCCCGGCACGGCGCATCGACTGAACCGGGACGGGCGACGCCCTGGCGGGGCGGAGCCCGGGGCTACGGTGCGGGTGCCTGCCGGCGGGGCTCGGGGCGCGGGTTCCGGCCCGGCGAAGCCCGGGGTACAGGTACCGGCTGGCGAAGCCTGGGGTGCGGGTACCGGCCCGGCGAAGCCCTGAGTACATGTACCGGCCGGCGAAGCTCGGGGCGCGGACGCCTGCCCGCGGGGCTCGGAGTACGGGTACCGGCCCGGCGAAGCCCGGGGCGCGGACGCCTGCCCGGCGGAGCCCGGAGTACGGGTACCGGCCCGGCGAAGCCCGGGGTACAGGTACCGGCCCGGCGAAGCCCGGGGTACAGGTACCGGCCCGGCGAAGCCCGGGGCGCGGGCGCCTGCCCGTGGAGCCCGGGGCGCGGTGAGGTTCACCCTCACGGGGGACCCGGGGCCGTGGGGTGGATACCCGGGGGTGCCGGTTCGGGGGATCGTGGCTCGGGATGCCGGTGGGGCACGGCTGCATGTGCGCGGCTTACGGGACTTCCACGGGACCGGCCGCCCGCCGGAACGGAAGCGGGCAGAGCGTGTGGGTCCGGTAACCGGCGGGATGGCAACGGCGAGCCGTTCCGGCGGCGGACAGCTGGAATCGGTGAGCCCGAACGAGCGGGCCGCCCAAGGCAGATCGAGAGCAGAGCAGCCCATGGCGGCGGCACCGCAGGAACCGTCCGACGGAGCGGTGCGTGGGCGGGATGTGCTCAGACGTGCCACCAACCGGCGTGGGCCGGGAACCGGCGGAGCATGCAGGTGCGTGGCATTGACCGACGGCCCCATGAACCAGCAAGCCAGGAACAGGCAGGACTGACCGGAACGCGCCGGGGACCGACGGGGCTGAGCCGAACGAGCCGGGGACCGACGGGCCAGGAGCAGGCGAGCCGCTGTCCAACAGGACCGGAACCGACAGCGCCTGGAAACCTGAACCGGAGCCGACAGGCCGGGCCAGGCCAGGCCGAGTCTGGCCGGACCGGGCAGAGCCGAGTCGGGCCGAGCGGAGCAGAGCCGCACCGGGCCGAGCGGAGCCGGGCAGAGCCGAGCCGGACCGGGCCGGGCAGAGCGGAGGACAGCCGGGCCGGGCCATGGGCAGAGCCGAGCCGGACCGGGCCGGGCCACGGGCCCTTGCCACCCGGTGAGTCGGGCGAGCCCGGGGCCCCATCCAGCCCGTCCGGCGTTTGAGGACCGGGTCAGGGCGGAGCCCTGGGAACGGTGGAAGGGCGGGTAGGGGACTCCGCCCCGCAGGGCCCCCGACCCGCACCACGCAAGCGGCGCACGGCGCACCCCGGCCACCCCGGCCACCCCGGCCACCCCGGCCACCCCGGCCACCCCAGCCACCCCGGCCACCCCGGCCACCGGCAGGCTGAGCCGAACGAGCCCCCGGCAACGGCGGGCCACGGACAGGCAGGCGCCCAGCCGACGGCACGCCACGGCCGGCGCCGGAACAGGCCGCACCCCAACGGCCAGCGCCACAAGGTCGCACCGGACGTGCACGAACAGATTGGGGATCCGCAGGGCGGGAACGGGTGGATGGGGACCGGCCCGCCCACCCCGTCGGCGGGCAGCCGGCGACCGGCTCGGGGCGACGGGATTGGCCGGGGCCCGACCGTATGGGCAGGATGGAGGCGGCCCCGGCCCGTGATCCACCCCGGGTACGGGCAGACGGGGGCGGATACCGGCGGCAGGGCACGATTAGGCTGGGCGCCGGCGTGGCCCGGTGGGACGCCGGACCAGTGTTCGACAGATCAGGAGGACCAGTGAGCGGCGATCGGAACGAGAGGCGCGGCGGGACGTGGGACGTCCCGACGGACGATCAGTCCGACGCGGAGCCCGAGCTGACGGGCGAGTTCACCATCGACTACACCCCGCCGGCCTGGTACACGCAGGGCGCGGCTCCGGCGGCGGCCGCGATCCCGGGCCTGCCCGAAGGCAGCGGCTTCGAGCCCCACCGACCTCCTTCGGACCTGGAGACCCCTCCGACGATGCGCATCGCGCCGCCCGCCCCGCGCGCGGCGTCGAACCCGGCACCGGCCTCGGCCCCACCGTACCCGGGCACCCCCGAGGCACCGACGCCACTGCCCGCGGACCCCGCGGCCGCACCGTACGTTCCGACCCCGGGCGCTCCGGGCACTCCGGTCGCGCCCTACGCCCCGGCCCCCGGCACCTCCGCCCCGGCGTACCCGTCGGCTCGGGACACTGCCGCCACGCCGCACCCGTCGGCCCAGAGCACTGGACTGCCGTCGGACCCCTCGGTCGCGGCAGACCCCGCACCGGCCTGGACCCCGACCCCGGCCCCGGCCCCGGACTCCGCAGGGCCGTCGTACCCCTCGGCCTCGAGCAGCGCCACCCCGCCCCACACTCCGCCCTCGGGCACCGGGTTGCCGCCGTACGCGGGCGGCCCGGGCCCCGCGTATCCGTCCGCCCCGGATGCGGCCGTCCCGCCGCACGCCCCGGCACCGAGCCCCGCCCTGCCGCCGGTCCCGGCGGCTCCGGCGGCTCCGGACAGCTCCGCGCCGCAGGCCGACGCACCCGCCGGTCCGGGTTCCGCAGGTGCCACCGATCCCGCGGGCCTGCAGGCCTCCCCCGGCGAGCCCCACGCACCGGCGCCGACCGTCGACTCCCCTGCCGATCAGGGCCCCTTGAGCGACCCGTACGCCTCCGTGCCCACCGGCGCCGAGCACGGCACGCCCCCGCACGCCCGGCCGGACGCACCGGCTTCGTACGACGCCCAGCCGCCGTACCCGAACTCCGCGCCGCCCGCAGTCGTACGTACGCCCACTCCCCCCGCCGGGACGGTCATCCCCACGCCGCGCGCGGCGAACCCGTTCGAGGGATCCACCGGAGCCGATTCGGCATCCGGCCCTGAACTCCCGGAGTGGCCTGCCGAGTTGACGGCATCCGCGGACCCCCAGGTCGGGTACGCCATCGAACCGCCCGTGCAGCCCCAGCCCCAGGCCCGCCCCCAGACGCCCGACGCCGGGTACGGATTCCCGCCCGCGCAGCAGGCCCCGCAACAGGCCCCGCAGGCCCCGCAGCAGGACCCCGGCTACGGGTTCCCCCCGCCCGCACCCCAGCCGCCGCAGCCGCAGCCTCAGCCGCCGCAGTACGCCGATCCTCGCGGCGCCCAGTGGCAGCAGGGTCCGCCGGGCCCCCAAGGCCCCCAAGGCCCCCAGGGACCGCAGGGACCCCACGGGCACGACCCCCGTTACGGCGCCCCCCAGCCCTCCGGCGGCGCCCCCCTGGGCTACACCGCCGCCGTCGAGCTGTCCTCCGACCGCCTGCTCCGCGGTCGGCAGAAGGCGCGGAGCGGCAACAACGCCCCCTCCGGCGGCGGCCTGTTCCGCTTCGGCGGCAAGGCGGCCGAAACGGAGCGGCGGCGCAAGCTGGAGCTGATCCGCACGCCGGTCATGTCCTGCTACCGGATCGCCGTCATCAGCCTCAAGGGCGGCGTCGGCAAGACCACGACCACCACCGCCCTCGGCGCCACCCTCGCCACCGAGCGCCAGGACAAGATCCTGGCCATCGACGCGAACCCCGACGCCGGTACCCTCGGCCGCCGCGTGCGCCGCGAGACCGGGGCGACGATCCGGGACCTGGTCCAGGCGATCCCGTACCTGAACTCGTACATGGACATCCGCCGGTTCACCTCGCAGGCACCCTCCGGCCTGGAGATCATCGCCAACGACGTGGACCCGGCCGTCTCGACGGCCTTCAACGACGAGGACTACCGCCGGGTCATCGAGACGCTCGGCCGCCAGTACCCGATCATCCTCACCGACTCGGGCACCGGCCTCCTCTACTCCGCCATGCGCGGGGTCCTGGACCTGGCCGATCAGCTGATCATCATCTCGACCCCGTCGGTGGACGGCGCGAGCAGCGCCAGCACCACCCTCGACTGGCTCTCCGCGCACGGGTACGCCGACCTCGTCTCGCGCTCCCTCACCGTGATCTCGGGGGTCCGCGAGACCGCCAAGATGATCAAGGTCGAGGACATCGTGCGGCACTTCGAGACCCGCTGCCGCGGTGTCGTCGTGGTCCCGTTCGACGACCACCTCGCGGCGGGTGCCGAGGTCGATCTCGACATGCTCCGGCCCAAGACGCGCGAGGCCTACTTCAACCTCTCCGCCCTGGTCGCCGAGGACTTCATCCGCGCCCAGCAGCAAGCGCCCCAGAACCACTGGGGCCAGCCGCAGCCGCCCCAGCAGGCCTACCCGCAGCAGCACCAGCAGCCTCAGCAGCCCCCGCCCCAGCCGCCGCAGGCCCCGTACGGCCAGCAGCCCTACCCCACCCCCGGCCAGCCCTGGCCCCAGCAGCCCGGTCAGCCGCAGCCCCAGCCGCCCCAGCCCGGCGGGCCCCCGCGCGACCCGCGCCTGGGCTGACGGCTGAGGGGTGACGACCGACGGGTGACGGCCGGGCTCACCCGGCCGGCGCACGCACGAGGGCCCGTACCGCCCCCGGAATCCCCGGGACGGTACGGGCCCTCGCCCGTGCTGCGACCGCTCGTCAGCGCTCCGCGTCGTACGCGTCCGTCAGCACCCGCGCGCGCTTCACGTCGTCCGCGATGGCCTCCAACAGCCCGTCCAGGGAATCGAACTTCGCCATCCCGCGCACGTAGGCGAGGAAGTCGACGGCCACGTGCATGCCGTACAGGTCCAGCCCGACCCGGTCGATCGCGTACGCCTCCACGGTCCGCTCGGTCGCGTCGAACTGCACGTTCGTGCCGACCGAGATCGCCGCCGGCATCCGCTCGCCGTCCGCCGTCAGCCAGCCCGCGTACACCCCGTCGGCCGGGATCGCGGTGTGCGGCTGCGTCTCCACGTTCGCCGTCGGGTAGCCGAGTTCGCGCCCGCGCTGCGCACCGCGCACCACGACGCCCTCGAGCCGGTGCGGGCGCCCCAGGATCTCGGCCGCGCCGTCCATGTCGCCCTGCGCCACCAGCTTGCGCGCGAGCGTGGAGGAGAACGGCACGCCGCCGCCCGCCTCGCCGCGCTCCACCAGGTCCACGACCTCGACCTCGTAGTCGTAGCTGGCGCCGAGCTGGCGCAGGAACTCGACGTTCCCGGCGGCCTTGTGGCCGAAGCGGAAGTTCGGGCCCTCGATGACCGCCAGCGCGTGCAGCTTGTCGACGAGCACCTTCACGATGAAGTCGGCCGGGGACAGCTGCGAGAACTCCGCGGTGAAGGGCAGGATCAGCAGCGCGTCCACGCCCAGCCCGGCCATCAGCTCGGCGCGCCGGTCGTAGGGGGCCAGGATCGGCGGGTGGCTGCCGGGGCGGACGACCTCGCTCGGGTGCGGGCTGAAGGTGACGACCACGGAGGGGACGCCGAGCTCGCGCGCCTTGGCCACGGCGCGGCCGATGATCAGCTGATGACCCCGGTGGACGCCGTCGTAGGAGCCGATGGTGACGACGCCGCGTCCCCAGTCCTGGGGGATGTCCTCCAAGCCACGCCAGCGCTGCACTGTGACCGCTCCTCGCCCGAACCCTTTGGGCCCACGTCCTGGTTGCCGATTGCAGGTCTAAGACTGCCATGCCGGTGCCCGCTGCCCATCATCGGCGTCGTCCGGCGGGGAAGCGTTCCGGGGCGCGCTGCGAGACGTGCCGGGGCACGTGCTCCGAGCGAGGGTCTCGACGGTCCGGCGCGCGCTCGGCCCCAGCAGCGCCGCCGCCTCCTGCGGCGCCCGCTCCAGCCAGCGGGCCACGAGCGCGCCGAAGGCCGGTTCGGCCCGCGCCAGCTCGACCGTGCGCCGCTCGAAGACGGCCGGGCCGCCCGGTGCCCGCAGCAGTTGCCGGCCGGTGCGCCGCAGCAGGTCCCGGGTACGGTCCGGCGGCGCGCCGGTGGCCGCGCCCGCCGCCAGCGCGCCGAGGAAGGCGTCGAGCACGGACGGGTCGAGCTCCTCGCGGAGCAGCTCCTCGGCCAGCTCGCCGCGGAGCGTGTACGAGGGCTCCGTGCCCGGGGCGGCCAGTACGCGGGCCAGCGCCGCCCGGACCGGGGGCGGACCGGAGCCCAGCAGGTCCCGTACGAGCGGGCGGAGCACGGGGGCGGCGGCCAGGCCCTGTTCGAGCCGCCTTTCCAGGAACTCGGCGGCGTGCGGCGCGTCCTGCGGGTGCCGCGCGAGGTGGTCCCGTACGAGGTCGGCCGCGCGCCGCGCCAGGCCCGGCGTGGTCAGCGCGGCCAGCGCGCGCACCACTTCCCCGTCGGCCCGCTCCCGCAGGGCGGCGAACACCGAGTCCGGGTCGGGCAGCACGGGCAGCGCGGCGACCAGCGCGGCGGCGGGCAGCCGCCGGCCGCGACCGGGGTCGCGGAAGCAGGCGAGGGCCTCGGGGAGGTAGCGGGCCCGTACCTGGGGGTCGCGGAGCAGGATCCCGAGGGCGCTGCCGTGCAGGGAGGCGTCCGCGGGGCGGGCGAGGAGGGCCTGCGCGGCGTAGCGCAGCAGCTCGCGGTCGGCGGGGGTGCGCACGTGCGGGGCGGTGAGCGGCCCGTACGCGGCGGCCGCGACCCGGCGGCCGGGCCGTTCGTCGTGGGCCCAGCGGTCCACGGCGCGGCTGAGGGCGGAGGGCTCGTCCTCGGCGAGTACGGCGAGCAGCTCGTCGGCGCGGGGGTGCGCGGCGGTGACGAGCGCCTCGGTGAGGTCGTCGACGGCGAGGCTGCGGTTGGTGTGCAGCAACGCCTGTGCGGCGGTGGCGACGGTGGCCCCGGGCCGCCCGTGCAGCCGCCGCTCGTCGCGGAACCAGCCGCAGAGCAGCGGCTGCACGAGCTGCGGTGCCCGGACCAGCCGCCGGGCGGCGGCGTCGAGGAGCCGGTGGTCATGGGGCAGCAGCCGCCGCAGCAGCTCGAACCGTTCGGCCTCGGCGACCCGTACCCGGCTCCAGAACCCCGCCCCGAACTCCCCCTCGTCCTCCCGGCCCTGCCCGGGCCCGGCCGGCGCCCCGGCGCCGCCGACGCGTGCGGTGCCACCGGCAGCCACCTCGGGGCGCAGCTGCCTCCCGCCTGCCCCGGATGCTCCGCCCTGGGCGGGAATCCACGGCCCCCCGAAGCCACCGGCTCCCGCCCACCCGGTGGCACCCGCCGGCCCCGTACGCCCCAGGGCCCCGGCATAGGCCACGGACCCGGCCGGCGCGGGGCCCGCCGGTGAACGGCCCGACGGGGAGCCCCCGGCCGAGGAGCCGCCCGCCGGGAAGGGACCCGACGACGAAGCACCAGCCGGGGAGCCCCCGGCCCCGGAGGCACCCGCCGAGGGGGCACCGGCCGGGGAGCCATCCGCCGAGGAGGCACCAGCCGAGGAAGGGCTTGCCGAGGAGCCGCCAGCCCAGAAGGCACCCACCGAGGAGGTGTCGGCCTGGGAGCCGCCAGCCGAGGAGCCGCCAGCCCCGGAGGCACCCGCCGAGGAGGTGTCGGCCTGGGAGGAGCTTGCCGAGGAGCCGCCAGACCAGGAGGTGTCGGACGAGGAGGGACCCGACGGCGAAGCACCGGCCGGGGAGGCGCCAGCCGGAGTGGAGCTTGCCGAGGAGTTGTCGGCCCGGAAGGCACCCGCCGAGGAGGTGTCGGCCGAGGAGGCACCCGACGGCGAAGCACCAGTCGGGCAGCCGCCAGCCCAGGAGTGACTTGCCGGGGAGCCGCCGGGTCCGGAGGCGCCGGCCGGGGAATTGCCGGGCCAGGAGGAGTCAGTCGGGGAGGGGTGTGCTTCGGGGGTCCCCCTCGGCCCGGGCTCCGGCCCCGTCAGGCGGGTGGCGAGGCCGTGCAGGAGCGGCAGGTACGGCGTGGCGTCGGGGAGGACGAGCAGGGTCTCCCCCACGAGGCGGGCGGCCCACCAGGTCGCCTCGGGGCCTTCGGCGCCGTCGAGGAGGGCCACGAGCCGCTCCAGCCCGGCTGCCCGCTCCCCGGGCGGGAGCAGGCGCAGGGCCTCCAGTACGGGACCGATGCGGTGGCGGGGGACGTCCCGGCCCAGGGTGGCCAGGGCGGCCGGGAGATCCAGGTGCGCGGCCTGCACCCAGTCGGCGAGCTCCTCGTGGGCGAAGCGGTACCCCTCGCCGGCGGGCACCAGCAGCCCTTCGGTTAGCACCGCCGAGGCCCAGCCCGAGCGCCAGGGGAACAGTTCCTCGAAGGAGGCCCGGTCCAACTGACCCCGGCCCGGACCCAGGCACCGCCGGGCGGCTTCGTGCACGCGCCCGGCCACCCGCGCGGCCAGCCGGTCCGCACCGGGCCCGTGGACCCCGGCCCCGTCCGGCTCCGCGCCCCCGCCGGGTCTACGGGGCTGCGGGTGCGCGGCGGACACCCGGACGGCCACCCGCAGGCACAGCAGGTCCAGGTGCGCGGCGAAGACCTCGTCACGGGACGGACAGCCGTCGGTGACCCCGGCCGCGCGGATCTCCGCGAGCAGCCGCAGCGTGAGCGGATGCCGGGCGTCGGCGCCCGCGACGGCGTCGGCCGGGATCCCCAGCCGGGCCCGGGCCTGCTCCGCCTCCCCGGGAGTGAGATCTCCGACCGGGACCGCGGGCGGCAGCCGCCGGGCCGGCCGGGCCGGGGTGCGGAGCATCCGCGGCGGGTAGAGCCGCCCCGCCGACTCCCAGTGCTCGGGACGGGCGGCCACGGCCAGCCGCGCCCCGGTCGCCTCCAGCCAGGCGGCGGTGGCGCCGGTCCACGGCCCGGCCCGCCCCGCGAGCCGCGGCGGCATCTCCTCGGGCCCGTCCAGGACGACGAGCAGGGGCCGCCCGGCCGAGGCCACGAGCGAGGCCAGCGCCGAAGCCGAAGCGGAAGCCGAAGCCGAAGTGCACGCCGATGCCGGGTCGGGGCCGCGGTCCGGTCCGGCGGCCGGCACCTCCAGGATCCGTCCCGCCTCCGCCAGGGCCCGCGCCACCGCGTCGGCCAGCGAGGTGTCCCCGGCCCGCAGGTCGGCGCCGCGCAGCCAGAGGGTCGGGGCCGGGCGGGGGCCGCGGGCTCGGCGGACCGCCAGGGCGGCCAGGGCGGTGGTGCGGCCGGTGCCGGGACGGCCGACCAGTGCGAGGACCGGGCGGTCCCCGGCGGTGAAGGCGTCCAGTTCGGCCGCGAGGGCCGGGCGATCCACCGGCTCCGGTCCCCCGGCGGCGAGGGCGCGCAGGGCCACGCCCAGGGTGGTCCCGGTGAGCTGGAGGGCTCCGGCGAGGTTCAGGTCGGCGCCGTGGCCCGGCACGGTGGCGGCGTTGCGTTCCAGCAGCGCGGCGAGGGGTCCGCCCGGATCGGCGGCAGCCGCGGCGGCGAGGGGCACGGCGAAGCCCCCGCAGCGGTGCTCCGCCTGCAGAGCGGTGCACAGGACCGCGAGCACCGCTCCGGTCCCGGCGTCCAGCACCGGGCCCCCGCAGGCCTCGCCGCCGAGCCGCAGCGCGTCGCGGCCGTCGGTGCCGATGGCCAGTTCCAGCGCGGCCGGGAGCAGGTGGAGCCGGTCGGCCGCCGGGTAGGCGGCCTCGGCCGGGCCGAGCACCCGTGCCTGGCGCCAGCCCCGCGCGGACAGCCGTACGTACGTCCCGGGTGCGATCACCCCCCGCGGCGCGACCGGCAGCGGCCGTGCCCCGAGCCCGTCGCTGCGTACGAGCGCCAGCCCCAGCTCCGGCAGGGCGGTCACGTCCGAGGCCCCGGCCCGCCAGCTCCGCTCCTGCGGCGCCGGCCCGTGCAGGACCATCCGGGCCAGTCCGTCCACCGCCTCGTGGCTGGTGAGCACCGTCCCGCGGTCGTCCGCGACGAAGCCGCTCCCCCGCGGCCGTCCGGCGAGATCGCAGATCCTGATCAGTTCCGCCGTCACCGCACCACTCCCCGCCGCGCGTGCCCCGTAGCCACGACCGTAGGCAGGTGAAGATCAGCGGGAACAGCACGCGAGGCGAAAGCGCCCCCTTACGCTCCCTCCATTCACTCCGAGCGCCTGCTCAGACGGGTGAATAAGGGGGTCCGGGTGGATAGAGACCTACCCGAGGGGGGTCGTGGAGCGGCGAGCAGCAGTCCTGTGCGCTCGCCGCTCCACGTCAAAAGAGAACCGGCCGGCCCGAAGGGCCGGCCGGTCGACAGCATCAGAGGAACAGCACCGGGGAAACGGCGTCAGGCGAAGACGGCGAGCGACTTCGCCTTGCCGCCCTTGCTCTCGACGAGCCCGAGCAGCTGCCCGTCCGGCCCGTAGACCGCGACCGCCTTGCCGGGCTCGTACTCGTCCGGCATGTCGATCCGCACGCCGTTCGCCAGCAGCGACGCCCGCCGGGCGTCGAGCTCCCAGCGCGGGAACGCGGCAGCCGCCGCGTCGCCGATCGGCATGACGGTCAGCTCCTCCTGGAGCTGATCGAGCGTGCGCGCCCGGTCGATCTTGTACGGGCCCACCCGCGTGCGCCGCAGCGCCGTGAGGTGCCCGCCGACGCCGAGGTCGGCGCCCAGGTCCCGCGCGAGCGCGCGGATGTACGTACCGCTGGAGCAGACCACGGAGACGACGAGGTCGACGACCTTGGTGCCGTCCTCGGCCTCCGCCTCCCGCATGTCGTACACCTGGAAGGAGGAGACGGTCACCGGACGGGCCGGGATCTCGAAGTCCTCGCCGTCACGTGCGCGCTTGTAGGAGCGCACGCCCTTGATCTTGATGGCGCTGACCTTGGACGGGACCTGCATGATCTCGCCGGACAGCTTGGCGATGCCCGCGTCCACGCCCTGTCGGGTGACCCCGGTGGCGTCCGTGGACGAGATGATCTCGCCCTCGGCGTCGTCCGTCAGGGTGTCCTGGCCCAGCCGGATGGTGCCGAGGTACTCCTTCTCCGTGAGCGCGAGGTGGCCGAGGAGCTTGGTGGCCTTCTCGACGCCCAGGACCAGCACGCCCGTCGCCATCGGGTCGAGCGTGCCGGCGTGGCCGACGCGGCGGGTCTTGGCGATCCCCCGCATCTTGGCGACCACGTCGTGCGAAGTGAAGCCGGACGGCTTGTCGACGATGACCAGGCCGTCCGGCGTCTTCCCTGCGTTGGTGCTCATTACGCGGATGCGTCCCCGTCTTCGTCGGCGGCGTCGGCGGCAGCGTCGTCGGCGTCGTCCTCATCGGGCTTCTTGTACGGGTCGGCGTCGCCGGCGTACTTCGCGCCCGAGGAGACCTCGCGCACCTGGGCGTCGGAGGTCCGCGCCTTCTCCAGGAGGTCCTCGATGCTCTTGGCGGTCTCCGGAAGGGCGTCCGCCACGAACGTCAGGGTCGGCGTGAACTTGGTCTGCGCCGCCCGGCCGACCGCGGAGCGCAGAACGCCCTTGGCGCTCTCCAGACCCGCAGCCGCACTGACCCGCGCCTCGTCGTCGCCGTACACCGTGTAGAAGACCGTGGCCTCCCGCAGGTCGCCGGTGACCCTGGTGTCCGTGATGGTCACGTGCGTACCGAGGCGGGGGTCCTTGACGCCGCGCTGCAGCTTCTCGGCCACCACCTCCCGGATGAGGTCCGCCAGCTTCTTCGCCCGCGCATTGTCGGCCACTGGTCCGTCTCCTTCTTCGTCTTGCGGTCAGTCTTCATCACCGTGGAGCCGCCGGCGTACCGACAGCAGCTCCACTTCCGGACGTGCCGCGACCAGCCGCTCGCAGCGGTCCAGTACATCCGAGAGGAACCCCGTGTCCCCACTCACCAGAGCGACCCCTATACGGGCCCTGCGGTGCAGGTCCTGGTCGCCCACTTCAGCCGCGCTCACAGAGAACTTGCGCTGGAGCTCGGCCACGATGGGCCGGACGACGGAGCGTTTCTCCTTCAGCGAGTGAACGTCGCCGAGGAGCAGATCGAAGGACAGAGTCCCCACGTACATGCAGTTCCGGATATCCCGCCGGTGCGGGTTCGGTGGCCTGCCGGCCGTCGCGCGGCAGGGTCATCAGAACCGTACACGCAACGGCCGGGGCCGATCGACGGATATTCCGCCGACCGGCCCCGGTGTTACAGCAGCCTACGAACTGGCTACGACTAGCTACGACACGGTGCGAACCGCCTCGCGCTTACGCGCGGGGCTTCTCGCGCATCTCGTACGTCGCGATGACGTCGTCGATCTTGATGTCGTTGAAGTTACCGAGGTTGATACCACCCTCGAAGCCTTCGCGGATCTCGGTGACGTCGTCCTTGAAGCGGCGCAGACCGGAGATGTTGAGGCTCTCGGCGATGACCTTGCCATCGCGCAGGAGCCGCGCCTTGGTGTTGCGCTTGACCTCGCCGGACCGGATGAGGACACCGGCGATGTTGCCCAGCTTGGACGAGCGGAAGACCTCGCGGACCTCCGCCGTACCGAGCTCGACCTCTTCGTACTCCGGCTTGAGGAGACCCTTCAGGGCCGCCTCGATCTCCTCGATGGCCTGGTAGATCACCGAGTAGTAACGGACGTCGACACCCTCGCGCTCCGCCATCTGCGCGGCACGGCCGGCCGCACGGACGTTGTAGCCGATGACGATGGCGTCGGAGCCCATCGCCAGGTTGATGTCGGACTCGGTGACCGCACCCACACCGCGGTGCAGGACGCGGATGTCGACCTCTTCGCCGACGTCGAGCTGGAGCAGCGAGGACTCGAGAGCCTCCACCGCACCGGACGCGTCGCCCTTGATGATGAGGTTGAGTTCCTGGACCAGACCGGCCTTGAGGACCGAGTCGAGGTCTTCCAGGGACACCCGGCGGACGCGCTTGGCGAAGTTGGCGTTGCGCTCACGCGCAGCACGCTTCTCGGCGATCTGACGGGCCGTACGGTCCTCGTCGACGACGAGGAAGTTGTCGCCGGCGCCGGGGACGTTGGTGAGACCCAGGACCAGGACGGGGGTCGCGGGACCCGCTTCCTCGACGTTGTTGCCCTTGTCGTCGAGCATGGCGCGCACGCGGCCGTAGGCGTCGCCCACGACCATCGTGTCGCCGACGCGGAGGGTACCGCGCTGGACGAGGACAGTGGCAACGGCACCGCGGCCGCGGTCGAGGTGGGACTCGATCGCAATACCCTGAGCGTCCTGCTCCGGGTTGGCGCGCAGGTCGAGCGAGGCGTCGGCGGTGAGGACGACGGCCTCGAGCAGGGAGTCGATGTGCAGACCCTGCTTGGCGGAGATGTCGACGAACATCGTGTCGCCGCCGTACTCCTCGGCGACCAGACCGAACTCGGTGAGCTGACCGCGCACCTTGACCGGGTCGGCACCCTCGACGTCGATCTTGTTGACCGCGACGACGATCGGAACGCCGGCGGCCTGGGCGTGGTTGAGCGCCTCGATCGTCTGCGGCATCACGCCGTCGTTGGCCGCGACCACGAGGATCGCGATGTCGGTCGACTTGGCACCACGGGCACGCATGGCGGTGAACGCCTCGTGACCCGGGGTGTCGATGAAGGTGATCTTGCGCTCTTCATCGTTGACCGTGGCGCTGACCTGGTACGCACCGATGTGCTGCGTGATGCCACCGGCCTCGCCCGCGACGACGTTCGTCTTGCGGATGGCGTCGAGGAGGCGGGTCTTACCGTGGTCGACGTGACCCATGACGGTCACGACCGGCGGACGCGGCATGAGGAATTCCTCGCCGCCCTCGTCCTCGCCGAACTCGATGTCGAAGCCCTCGAGGAGCTCGCGGTCCTCTTCCTCCGGGCTGACGATCTGAACGACGTAGTTCATCTCGCCGGCCAGCATTTCGAGGGTCTCGTCGGAGACGGACTGCGTGGCGGTGACCATCTCGCCGAGGTTCATCATCACGGCGACGAGCGACGCCGGGTTGGCGTTGATCTTCTCCGCGAAGTCGGTGAGGGAGGCACCGCGGGACAGGCGAACGGTCTCGCCGTGACCACGCGGCAGCATGATGCCGCCGACCGACGGGGCCTGCATGGCCTCGTACTCCTGGCGACGCTGGCGCTTGGACTTGCGTCCACGACGCGCGGGACCACCGGGACGGCCGAAGGCACCCTGCGTGCCACCACGGGCGTTGGGACCACCGGGACGCCCGCCGAAGCCGGGACGACCGCCGCCACCGGCACCAGCCGGACCGCCGCCGAAGCCGCCACCACCGGGACGGGGGCCACCGAAGCCGCCACCGCCGCCGGGACGCGAGCCCGGACCGGCCGGACGACCGGCGAAGCCGCCGCCCGCGGGACGACCGGCGCCACCGGCGCCGCCGGGACGGGGACCGCCCGCACCGGGACCACGGCCACCGGGGCCGCCACCGGGACGGGGACCGGGACCACCGGCAGCGGGACGCTGCGGCATCATGCCCGGGTTCGGACGGTTACCACCGGGGGCACCACCCGGACGCGGGGCGCCGCCCTGCGGACGGGGCATGCCGCCCGGGGTCGGACGACCCGCACCGGCACCCTGCGGGCGCGGAGCGCCGCCGGGGCCGCCCTGCGGACGGGGAGCGCCACCCTGACGGTCACCGGCGCCGGGGGCGCCGGGACGGGGAGCGCCGGCCGGACGGGGCGCCTGCGGGCGCGCCATGCCGGTGGAGCCACCAGAGGTGAAGGGGTTGTTGCCCGGACGGGGACCGGCCGGACGGGCGCCCTGCGGACGCGGCGCCGAAGCACCGGGACCGGCGGGACGCTCGGTGCGCGCCGGAGCGGCACCTGCCGGACGCGGGGCGCCGGGACGGGCGCCGGACTGGCCCTGGGCCGCCGGACGCTCGGGGCGCTGCTGCGCCGGACGCGGACCGGGGGTCGCGCCGGGACCGGCGGGACGGTCGGTGCGCGCCGGAGCCGCGGCGGCCGGAGCCGCCGGAGGCGCGGAGAACTCGGTCGCCACGGGAGCCGCCGGAGCGGGCTTCGGGGCGGCCGGAGCCTTCGGACCGGGACGCGGGCCGCCGGTGGCGGCCGGGGTCACCGGGGCGGGCGCCGCGGGGGCCGGAGCCTCTGCGACGACCGGCTTGGGGGCCGGTGCGCCGGGCTTCGGCGCAGCGGATCGTGCGGGACCCGGGGTCGGGGCCCCGGGCTTGGCGGGCGCCGCGCTGCGGGGCGCGCCAGGCTTCGCAGGGGCCTTGCCGGCGTTGCCGCCGGGACCCTGCAATGCGTCGGTCAACTTGCGTACGACCGGCGCCTCGATCGTCGAGGACGCCGAACGGACGAACTCACCGAGTTCCTGGAGCTTGGCCATGACGACCTTGCTCTCAACTCCGAACTCCTTGGCGAGTTCGTATACCCGGACCTTAGCCACTTCGCTCCTTTTAGGTCCGGGTTACGCCGGACCGTCTCTACTTCATGCTCGTACTCATCGCGTACTCATCGAGGGGTGCTCATCGCAATCTCGACCTACTTCCAACTCGCGAGGTACCTGACCGCACGGTGATCCGTGCCGTACTACGTGCTTACGGTGTCGCCTCGGCCTCATCGGCCACGGCATTGTGCAATTCCGCCGTGTCGAACGGTCCTGCGGACTTGAAGGCCCGGGAGAACGCCCTACGGCGGACAGCCTGGTCGAGGCAGACCACGGCGGGGTGCACGTAGGCACCCCGGCCGGGCAGCGTACCGCGAGGATCGGAGACACATTTGTCACCGACCGCCACGATGCGCAGCAGATCGCTCTTGGCCGCTCGCTCCCGACACCCCACACAGGTGCGTTCGGGGCATGCGCGAGCTTGCGTCCGGCCAGACACGCTTAAGTCTACCTCCCCGCACCGACCTCACCCCTTCGGGCGAAAAATCGAACGGATGTTGTCGTGATCACTAGTGCCGGGTCACGCCGCCGAAACCTCGGCGGCGGACGGCCGTGCACGTCGGGCAGGGCTCTTGTCGCCCCTGCCGTTCCTGTGTACCGCCCAGACAGCTCCGGGCGGTAGCGGTTTTATTCCCCGCGGCGGTCGTCGCGCCGGTCGTCCCGGCGGTCGTCGCCCCGGTCACCCCGGTCGTCGCGGCGCTCGCCCCGGTCGCGGTCGTCGCCGTCCGAGGGCTGCTCGGTGTCGGGACGGATGTCGATGCGCCAGCCGGTCAGGCGAGCGGCGAGGCGGGCGTTCTGGCCCTCCTTGCCGATGGCCAGCGACAGCTGGTAGTCGGGCACGGTCACCCGCGCGGACCGGGTGTCCCAGTCCACGACCTCGACCTTGCTCACCCGGGCGGGTGACAGGGCGTTGGCGACCATCTCCGCCGGGTCGTCCGACCAGTCGACGATGTCGATCTTCTCACCGTGCAGCTCGGCCATCACGTTGCGCACGCGGCTGCCCATCGGGCCGATGCAGGCGCCCTTCGGGTTGAGGCCGGAGCGGTTGGCGCGCACGGCGATCTTGGTGCGGTGGCCGGCCTCACGGGCGATCGCGCAGATCTCGACGCTGCCGTCGGCGATCTCCGGGACCTCGAGCGAGAACAGCTTCTTCACCAGGTTCGGGTGGGTGCGCGACAGGGTCACGGACGGACCGCGGACACCCTTCGCCACCCGCACGACGTACGACTTCAGCCGCAGTCCGTGCGTGTACTCCTCGCCGGGGACCTGCTCCTGCACCGGCAGCATGGCCTCCATCTTGCCGATGTCGACCAGGACGTTCTTCGGGTCCTTGCCCTGCTGCACGACGCCGGTGATGACATCACCCTCGCGGCCCAGGAACTCGCCGAAGGTCAGGTCGTCCTCGGCGTCGCGCAGACGCTGGAGGATCACCTGCTTGGCGGTCGTCGCGGCGATGCGGCCGAAGTCCGACGGGGTGTCGTCGAACTCCTTGGCCTCCTGGCCCTCTTCCAGGTCCCTCGGGTCCTCGGTCGCCCACACGATCACGTGACCGTTGGTGCGGTCGAGCACGACGCGTGCGCGCCGGAAGCTTCCCTCGGTGCGGTGGTACGCGATGAGGAGGGCCGACTCGATCGCTTCGACGAGCAGGTCGAAGGAAATCTCCTTCTCCCGAACCAGACCCCGCAGGGCACTCATGTCGATGTCCACGACTACGCCTCCTCTTCCTTCTTGTCCTTGCGGTTGAACTCGATCTCGACACGCGCCTTGGCGATGTCGGTGAAAACGATGCGGCGGGCGGTCGCCTTGCGGCCCTTCACGCCCGGGACCTCGAGGTCCATGCCCTCGTCGTCGACGTAGAGGATGCGGGCGATCACTTCCCCGCCGTCCGACGTCTGGAACTTCACGAGGCGGCCGATCGCCCGGATGTAGTGACGGTGCTCGGTCAGCGGGCGGTCCGCGCCCGGCGAGCTGACTTCGAGGACGTACTCGTCCTCGCCCATCGCGTCGGTCTCGTCCAGCAGGTCGGAGACCTCGCGGCTCAGCTCGGCGCACGCGTCCAGCTCCACGCCCTCGTCGGAGTCCACGATGATGCGCAGCATCCGGCGCTTGCCCGCCTTGGACGTCTCGATCTCCTCGAGGTCCAGGCCCTTGGCGGCGACGAGCGGCTCCAGCAATGCGCGCAGCCTGTCGCTCTGGGTGGTGCTCATCCGGGTGACTCCTCGGCCGCGTGTGCTGTTGTGATGTCCGTCGTGCGTCAGGTCAAAGGGTATCCGGTCGCGGAGGGTGTTGCCGTCCGCCCTGTGGACGGGGCCCCGGGTACCGTGATCACACCCTGCCGGCCATCACCCCCAAGGACGTCCCCGTGCCCTCGACCCTGCCGTCGCGAAGAGGCCTGCTCGCCGGTGCCGCGGGCATCGCCGGAGCCGTGCTGCTCAGCGGTTGCTCCGACGACGGGCCGCCCGCCGCGGACCCCGAGGTTCCACTCGAACGGCGGATGCGCGAGACGGCCGTTCGTGAGAGCGAGCGACTGCTGGAACGTTACGACGCCACGGCCGCCGCCCATCCGGACCTCGCGCAGCGCCTCGCACCGCTGCGCGCCTCGGTCGCGGCGCACACGGCGGCCCTCGCCGACGAGGGTGCCCCGTCCGCTTCCCGGTCCCCCTCCCCCGTCCCGTCCGGTGCCGAGGCCGCCGCTCCTCCCGCTCCCGGTGCCGCGCCGGTGCCCGCCGCGCCCGCCGACGCGCTGACCGCCCTCGCGGACGCCGAGCGGAGCCTGGCCGAGGCCCGGACGCTCACCCTGGCGGGCGCCCCCGGGGAGCTCGCCCGGATGCTCGCCTCGGTCGCGGCCTGCGGCCACGTTCACTCGTACCTGCTGACCTCGAACCCGGGAGCCTCCTCGTGACCTCCACGCCCTCTCCCGCCGGCCAGGTCCTGGAGGCGGCGCAGGCCGCGCTCGCCGCCGAGCACGCGGCCGCGTACGGATACGGCGTGATCGGGGCCCGGGCCGCGGCCGCCCGCTCCGCCGAGGCCCGCGAGGCGTACGGCGGCCACCTCGCGCGCCGCGACGCGCTCGCCCGCACGGTGCGTGAGCTGGGCGGTTCCCCGCGCCCCTCGGAGGCCGCGTACACGCTGCCGTTCACCGTGCGCACGCCCGCCGACGCCGAGCGGCTGGCCGCCGGGATCGAGGACCGGGTGGCGGGCGCGTACTCCGATCTGGTGCGCGCCGCCGAGGGCCGGTTGCGCCGCGAAGCGGCCGACGCGCTGAGCGCCGCGGCCCTGCGGGCGGCACGGTGGCGCGGTGTCGGCGTAGCCTTCCCTGGGCTCACGGAACGCGCGGACACACCGCGGAGCTAGCGCGCAACCATGCGCGACGAGCCCGGGCACAGCTGAAAGGGACCACGCACGCATGGCTTTCGAACCGCCGCAGCGGCTCGTACGGGCGCTCGGCGAGCTGCCGGAATCGGCGCACGTCCCGGACTGGCTGGGGCAGCTCCCCGGCCTGGCGCAGCGCGCGCTGGACCGGCGCGGGGTGCAGGCCCAGCGGGTGCAGGCCCCCGGCGGCCGCAGCAGCCTGGTCGTCCTCGTCCGGTACGCCGACGGCACCCCGGCGGCGGTGAAGCTGGCCCCGCCCGCGCTCCGGCCGGACCGGGAGCTGGCCGCGCTGGCGCACTGGGGCGGTTTCGGGGCGGTACGGGTCCTCGACACGCGCCATCACGAGGAGGACGGGGCGCTGCTGCTGGAGCGGCTGCACCCCGAGGTCTCGCTGCGGTCGCTGCCGGAGGCGAAGGCGCTGCTGGAGGCCTGCGGCACGCTGCGCAGACTGTGGGTGGCCCCGGCGCCGGGGCACGGCTGGGAGACGGTCGCCGAGCGGACCTCCGAGCAGGCCGAGGTGCTCCGCAAGGCTCCCCCGGAGACGGCGGAGCTGGCCTCGGCGGCGCTGGCGGCACGCGAGGAGCTGACGTCGGCCCCGGCCGAGGAACTGCTGCTGCACGGGAACTTCCGGCAGGGCAAGGTCCTCGCCGGTGAGCGCGCCCCGTGGCTGGCGGTCGGTCCGGACCCGATGGTCGGCGAGCGGGCGTACGACCTGGCCCGGCTGGTGCGGGACCGGATCGAGGACCAGATGGCCTCCTCCGCGGGGGCCGCGGGCGCCCGGCGACGGGTGAACAAGCTGGCCGACGCGCTGGAGGTGGACCGGGACCGGCTGCGGGGCTGGACGCTGTTCCGGGCGGTCGAGTCGGGCAACCGGGCCCTGGCCGCCGGGCGGCGGCGGGACGCGGAGCTGCTGCTGGAGTTCGCGGGCTGGTTGTAGGGCATAAGCCCTGTGGGGAGAGTGCCGCCCGGCAGGAGCAGGAGGCCGTCATGGTCGAGGAACTGCTGACAGCCGGCGCCGTCGCGGGCGTCGGGATCGTGGCCTATCTGGGCGCCGCCGCCCGTGTGGTGAAGCAGTACGAGCGGGGCGTGGTCTTCCGCCTGGGCCGGCTGCGGGGCGGCGTCCGGGGGCCCGGCTTCACCTTCGTGATCCCGGCCGTGGACCGGCTGCGCAAGGTCAACATGCAGATCGTGACGATGCCGGTGCCCGCCCAGGAGGGCATCACGCGGGACGGCCTTGTCACGTTGTCGGGGCAGGGTGAGATGATCTTCGGGTTGTCCGTCCGGTGAGGGGTGGGGTTCGTGTCGTCCAGCACGCCGTCGTATGCGAATCACCGTTACCCGGTGGAGATCATTTCGCACTGTGTGTGGCTGTACTTCCGCTTCCCCCTCAGCTTCCGTGAGGTGGAGGAGATGATGCTCGAGCGGGGCGTGATCGTCTCGTACGAGAGCATCCGCCGGTGGTGTCTGAAGTTCGGCCAGGCCTACGCCAACGCGCTGCGCCGCAGGCGCCCGCAGCCCGGCGACAAGTGGCATCTCGACGAGGTGTTCATCAAGATCGGCGGGAAGCAGAAGTACTTGTGGCGGGCCGTCGATGCCGACGGAAACGTCCTCGACATCCTCGTCCAGAGCCGGCGTGACAAGGCTGCGGCCAGGCGTTTCTTCCGTCGGCTCCTCACCTCCACCGGGCAGGTACCCCGGGTGGTCGTGACCGACAAGCTGAGGTCGTACGGGGCAGCGCACCGGGAAGTGATGCCCTCCGTGGAGCACCGTGCCCACAAGGGCTTGAACAACCGGGCCGAGAACTCCCACCAGCCAACGAGGCAGCGGGAACGCGCGATGAAAGGGTTCCGCAGCCCGGGTGGGGCGCAACGGTTCCTGGCCGCGTTCACCGGAATCTCACCCCACTTCCGGCCCCACCGGCACCTGATGACCGCCGGCGGCCACCGCTTCGAGATGATGATCCGCTTCACCGTCTGGAACCAGATCACCGGCAGCACGAGGAGCCTGCTTGCCGCGGCCTGAATTACGCCCTCTACCAGGCCCTGGCACACCCTGACGCGCAATCAAACGATCACGCCGCCGACAACGTGACAGTGCCCGCGGGACAACGTCACCGTGCGGGTGGACGCGGTCGTGTACTTCAAGGTGGTGGACGCGGCCAACGCGATCATCGAGGTCGAGGACTACCGGTTCGCCGTCTCCCAGATGGCGCAGACCTCGCTGCGGTCGATCATCGGCAAGTCCGACCTGGACGACCTGCTGTCCAACCGGGAGCAGCTCAACCAGGGCCTGGAGCTGATGATCGACAGCCCGGCGGTGGGCTGGGGCGTCCAGATCGACCGGGTGGAGATCAAGGACGTGTCACTTCCGGAGACGATGAAGCGGTCGATGGCGCGGCAGGCGGAGGCCGACCGGGAGCGGCGGGCGCGGATCATCAACGCGGACGCGGAGCTCCAGGCGTCGAGGAAGCTGGCGGAGGCGGCGGAGGTCATGTCGGAGCAGCCCGCGGCGCTTCAGCTGCGCCTGCTCCAGACGGTCGTGGCCGTCGCCGCGGAGAAGAACTCCACGCTGGTCCTCCCGTTCCCGGTGGAACTCCTCCGCTTCCTGGAACGCGCGGCCCCTGCTCCGGCGGCCCCTGCCGCCGCGGCCCCTCCGCCGGCGGAGGGGCCGCCCCCGGCTCCCGCTCCGGCGGTGGCTCCCCCGGCCACCACCGCGGGGCTCGGCCCCGGGGCGGTTCCGGAGCCCTGTCTGGACGGGTCCCCGCCGCCCTCTGCGGAGCCGGACGTGCGCGGGTAGGCGCTGCGCGGAGCTGTCCCCTACCCGCCCTTCGCCCGTTCCCCGGGGCTCCGCCCCGCAGGGCTACGCGGAGCCGGTCAGGCGGGACAGGGCTTCCGGAAGGGGGAGTTCCTCGCGGGTGCCGGAGCGGCGGTCCTGGAGCTCGACCACCGACTCCGCCGAGCGGCGGCCCGCCACCAGGATCCACGGGACCCCGATGAGCTCCGCGTCCGTGAGCTTCACCCCGGGCGACAGGCCCGGCCGGTCGTCCAGGAGGACCCGGAGACCCGCCCCGGCCAGGGACTCCGCCGCCGACTCCGCGAGAGCGAGCGGCACCGCCTTCCCCGCCGCCACGACGTGCACGTCGGCCGGGGCCACCGCCGCCGGCCAGCACAGGCCCCGTTCGTCCGCCGTCTGCTCGGCCAGTGCGGCCACCGCGCGGGAGACGCCGATCCCGTAGGAGCCCATGGTGACGCGGACCGGCTTGCCCTGCGCTCCGAGGACGTCGAGCCCGAACGCGTCCGCGTACTTGCGGCCGAGCTGGAAGATGTGCCCGATCTCGATGGCCCGGTCGAGCCGCAGCCCGGCGCCGCAGGAGGGGCAGGGGTCGCCCTCCTCGACGACGACCACGTCCAGGTACCGGTCCACCTCGAAGTCCCGCCCGCAGACCACGTTCCGGGCGTGCGTATCGGGCCGGTTGGCCCCCGTCACCCAGGAAGTGCCCGGCGCGACGCGCGGGTCGGCGAGGTAGCGGACCTTCTCCAGGCCCTGCGGGCCCACGTAGCCCCGTACGAGATCGGGCCGGCCCGTGAAGTCCTCCGCCGTCACCAGCTCCACGACCGCCGGGGCCAGGTGCTCGCCGAGCTTGCCCAGGTCGACCTCCCGGTCGCCCGGTACGCCGACGGCGGTGATCTCGCCGTCCACCTTCACGAGGAGGTTCTTCAGCGTCGCGGACGCGGGCACGCCCAGGTGCGCCGCCAGGGTCTCGATGGTCGGTGTGTCGGGCGTCGGGATCTCCTCCAGGGGGCCGTGCTCCCCCTCGGCCGGCGTCAGGGCGAAGGTCACCGCCTCCGTGTTGGCCGCGTAGCCGCAGGAGGGGCAGTCCGCGAAGGTGTCCTCGCCGGCCGCGGCCGGAGCCAGGAACTCCTCCGACGCCGATCCGCCCATCGCGCCCGACACCGCGGACACCACCCGGTGGTCGAGGCCGAGCCGCTCGAAGATGCGTACGTAGGCCTCGCGGTGGAGCCGGTAGGACTCCGCCAGGCCCTCGTCGGACACGTCGAAGGAGTACGAGTCCTTCATCTGGAACTCGCGGCCCCGCAGGACGCCCGAGCGGGGCCGCGCCTCGTCGCGGTACTTGGTCTGGATCTGGTACAGCATGACCGGCAGGTCCTTGTAGGACGTGCACTGGTCCTTGACCACCAGGGTGAAGATCTCCTCGTGGGTGGGGCCGAGCAGATAGTCGGCGCCCTTGCGGTCCTTGAGCCGGAAGAGCAGGTCCCCGTACTCCGACCAGCGCCCGCTGACCTCGTACGGCTCCTTCGGCAGCAGCGCCGGGAGCAGCACTTCCTGCGCCCCGATCCCGTCCATCTCCTCGCGGACGATGCGCGAGACATTGTCCAGGACCCGCTTGCCGAGCGGCAGCCAGCTCCACACCCCGGCGGAGCTGCGCCGGACGTAGCCGGCCCGGACCAGGAGGCGGTGGCTGAGGGTTTCGGCGTCGGCGGGGTCCTCGCGGAGGGTCTTGGCCATGAGGCGGGACATGCGCTGCACGTGTTGCGTTGACATGACGCGAGGCTATCGGGGGCTCCGGGGCGCGCGGAAACGGATAGAGCGACTCAGGGGTCCGGGCCGTACGGGGTCAGGGCCTGCGCAGCGGCAGCGGGGCGCCCATGACGGCGTACGGGAGGCTCGCGCTCGGGAAGAGGACCTGGCGGGCCAGGTCCGTGTAGCCGAGGGAGCGGTACAGGCCCCGGGCGGGGCTGTCGGTGTCGATGGCGGAGAGGATCGAGCGGTCCTCGGCTGCGGTGTCGGTGATGAGGGTGATGAGGGCGCGGCCGACGCCCTTGCCCTGGAACCCGGGGTGGACGTGGAGCTCGGTGATCACGAAGGAGCCGTCGAGCCAGCCTTCGTGGCCGCCGGTCCGCAGGTAGGGCTCGACGACTCCGGACCACCAGTGCGCGCGGTCGTTGGGCATGCCGTAGACGAACCCGGCGAGGCCCCCGTCCTCGGTGAACGCGCCGAGCGCGCGGGCGCCGCGGCAGGTCATGTGGCGCTGGACGATGTAGCGCCGGATGCCGACCTCCTCCTCGCTGAGGCCGAAGGCCATGGCCTGCACGCGCAGGGCCTCGTCGACCCGGGCGGCCAGGTCGAGGGGGCCGATGCGCAGTCCGGCAGGCCGGCCGGGGTCTGCTCCCGCGGGGGTTGGCATCATGCGGCGACCTTACTGGCCGGGCGTGCGCTCGAACAGGAAGATCGGAACAGCACGCCAGGAAACGGCACGCCCGGAAACGGGAGGCCCCGGTGCCCGACGCTCAGCACGGCACGGCACGGCACGCTTCAGAACAGCACGCTCATGAACGCGCCGACCTCGCGGAAGCCGACCCGGTGGTAGGAGGCGCGCGCGGCGGTGTTGAAGTCGTTGACGTACAGGCTGACCACGGGGGCCACGTCCCGCAGCGCGTACGCGACGACGGCGGCCATCCCGGTCTCGGAGTGCCCGCGTCCGCGGAACTCGGGGGCCACCCAGACGCCCTGGATCTGGCAGGCGCGGGAGGTCGCGGCGCCGATCTCGGCCTTGAAGACCACCTTGCCGTCCTCGACGCGGGCGAAGGAGCGGCCGCTTGCGACCAGCTCCGCCACCCGGGCCTGGTAGAGCAGGCCGCCGTCGCCGGTCATCGGGGAGATGCCGACCTCCTCGGTGAACATGGCCACGCACGCGGGCATGATCAGGTCCATCTCGTCCTTGCGGATCCGCCGCACCCGGGGGTCGGCGGTCACCGTGGTGGACGGCTGCTCCATGATCATGAGCGGCTGTCGGGAGCGGACGTCGCGGGCCGGGCCCCAGCTGGGCTCCAGGAGCTGCCAGAGCAGTCCCGTCGCCTGGGCGGGGCCGACGATGGAGGAGCAGCGGCGGCCGGTGCGCCGGGCGCGGTCGGCGAAGGCCCGTACGGCGTCGGGGCCGGCGCAGACGGGCACCAGGTTGGCTCCGGCGTAGCAGAGGGAGCGGAGCTCGCCGTCGGCGTACCAGCCCCACATCTCGCCGCCCAGGCGCCACGGGTCGAGCCCGGCGATCTGGACCCGGGAGGTGACGAAGGCGTTCTCGACCGGCTCGCGGCCGAGGATGTCGAGCGCGGCGTCAAGATCACTGGGCTCAAGGACCCGGGTGGTGGTCTGCGTCAACACTGGGGCCTCACCATGCAAGTCTGCTGATCTCCGCACTCTACCCGGACCGGCTCCGAGATGCCTTCGAGGCCCCTCGGAGCGGGCGCTCGGAGCGCTCCCGGGCCGGGCCGGCCCGGAGGCCCGCATGCCGACGGGCCCGGGGCCGCACCTGCGGCTCCGGGCCCGTCGGGTCCATCAGCGTGTCTTCCGCGGGGACGGCTGGTCGCCGATCCGGCTAGACGCCGATCGCGACGGTCGGCTCGCCCGACATCACGCCGTCCTTCTCCATCTGCTCGGCGATCTTCATCGCCTCTTCGATGAGGGTCTCGACGATCTTCGACTCGGGGACGGTCTTGATGACCTCGCCCTTGACGAAGATCTGGCCCTTGCCGTTGCCGGAGGCGACGCCCAGGTCGGCCTCACGGGCCTCGCCGGGGCCGTTGACGACGCAGCCCATGACCGCGACGCGCAGCGGGACCTCCATGCCCTCCAGGCCCGCCGTGACCTCCTCGGCCAGCTTGTAGACGTCCACCTGGGCACGCCCGCAGGACGGGCAGGAGACGATCTCCAGGCGGCGCGGCTTGAGGTTCAGCGACTCCAGGATCTGGATGCCGACCTTGATCTCCTCCACCGGCGGGGCCGACAGCGAGACGCGGATCGTGTCGCCGATGCCCTCGGAGAGCAGTGCGCCGAAGGCGACGGCGGACTTGATCGTGCCCTGGAACGCCGGGCCGGCCTCGGTGACGCCGAGGTGCAGCGGGTAGGTGCACTGGGCGGCCAGCTGCCGGTAGGCGTTGACCATGACGACCGGGTCGTTGTGCTTGACCGAGATCTTGATGTCGCTGAAGCCGTGCTCCTCGAAGAGGGAGGCCTCCCACAGCGCGGACTCGACGAGCGCCTCGGGGGTGGCCTTGCCGTACTTCTTCAGCAGTCGCGCGTCGAGCGAGCCGGCGTTCACGCCGATCCGGATCGGGGTGCCGGCGTCCTTGGCGGCCCGCGCGATCTCCTTGACCTTGTCGTCGAACTGCTTGATGTTGCCCGGGTTCACGCGGACGGCGGCGCAGCCGGCGTCGATCGCGGCGAACACGTACTTCGGCTGGAAGTGGATGTCGGCGATGACCGGGATGTTCGACTTCTTCGCGATCACGGCGAGCGCGTCGGCGTCGTCCTGCGTCGGGCAGGCCACGCGGACGATGTCACAGCCGGACGCGGTGAGCTCCGCGATCTGCTGGAGCGTGGCCCCGATGTCGGAGGTCCTGGTGGTGGTCATCGACTGCACGGAGATCTGTGCGTCTCCGCCGACGGCGACCGAGCCGACCTGGATCTTGCGACTGAACCTGCGGTCGGCAAGCTTCGTCGGCACGGCCGGCATTCCGAGAGAGATGGCAGTCATCTGCTGTGCAACCCCAAGGTGTGGATATAGGTGCCGGGATCGGCGGGCTCCAACATCCGAGATTACGCCAACCGTCGCGGCTCCCGTGCATCGCCGGTCGTGCACCACTCGAACGTAGGGAGCCGGGCACGATGCGTGCCCGGCTCCGAATCGCGTGCTGTACGGACGGCCGGCGGACCGTGCGCGTCCGGGCGGCCCGCAAGGCGGCCCGCCGATCTTTCGATCAGGTGATTTTAATGGGATTGACCACGTCCGCGGCCAGCACCAACAGGGTGAAGCAAAGGAAAACTCCAGCCACCACGTACGCGGCGGGCATCAGCTTCGCCACGTCGAACGGGCCCGGGTCGGCGCGCCGGAAGACCCGGGCGAAGGCCCTGCGCACGGACTCCCACAGGGCGCCCGCGATGTGCCCGCCGTCCAGGGGCAGCAGGGGCAGCATGTTGAACAGGAAGAGGGAGAGGTTGAACATGCCCAGGACGTTCAGCATGATCGACATCCGCTGCTCGCTGGGGATGTCCAGGGCTGCGATCTCCCCGTTGATCCGGGCCGCGCCGACGATGCCCATCGGGGAGTCGGGCTCCCGCTCGGCTCCGTTGAAGACCGAGTTCCACAGGGCCGGGATCTTGCCCGGGAGCTGGGCCAGGCCCTGCACGCTGCTCTGGACGACCTCGCCGACCCGGTCCGCGGACTGGGTGAAGGTGAGCGGGGCGATCACGGACTTCGGGCCGACGCCGAGGTAGCCGGCCGAAACGTACTCGCCCTTGACGTAGCCGCCGTGCCCGTCGGTCTTGCCCACGCGGTTCTCCACGAGGCTGGCGTTCAGGGTGACCTTCTGCCCGTCGCGCAGGACGGTGAGGGTGGCGGGTCCGATGGTGTTGCGGATGTCCTTCTGGAGCGCGTCCCAGTCCTCGACCGGCTTGCCCTGGAAGGCAATGATCTTGTCGCCGGCCTGCACGCCCGCGGCCTTGGCCGGGGCCGCCGGGTCGCCGGCCTTGCAGGTGTCGCGGTTCTCGCTCTGCTTGATCACGCAGTCGGTGACGGTCTGGACCTGGGTGGTCGTCTGCTGCACCCCGAAGGTCATCCACACGCCGAAGAAGATCGCCATCGCGAGGACCAGGTTCATGAACGGTCCCGCGAACATCACGATCACGCGCTTCCACGGCTTGCGCGTGTAGAAGAGCCGCGATTCGTCGCCCGGCTGCAGTTCCTCGTACGCCGCCGAGCGCGCGTCCTCGATCATGGAGCGGAACGGCGACGTGGAGCGGGCGGTGACCTTGCCGTCCTCCCCCGGCGGGAACATCCCGATCATGCGGATGTAGCCGCCCATCGGGATGGCCTTGAGCCCGTACTCGGTGTCGCCCTTCTTGCGCGACCAGATGGTCCGGCCGAAGCCGACCATGTACTGGGGCACGCGGATGCCGAAGAGCTTGGCCGTGGAGAGGTGGCCGAGCTCGTGCCAGGCGATCGAGAAGAGCAGCCCGACGACGAAGACGAGCACGCCGATCAGGGTCAGCAGTACGGTCATGCGCGCGCCTCCACGGCGGCCCGAGCCGCCATCTCCTGTGCCCGGGCCCTGGCCCAGGTCTCCGCTTCAAGGACGTCCGCGACGGTGAGAGAAGTTCCCCTGGCGGGGGTTCCGTGCTCATCGACCACCGCAGAGACGGTATCCATGATTGCTGTGAACGGGAGCCGACCGGCCAGGAACGCCTCTACGCACTCCTCGTTCGCCGCATTGAACACGGCGGGCGCGGTCCCGCCCAGCGCGCCCACGTGCCGGGCCAGGCCCACCGCGGGGAAGGCCTCGGTGTCCAGGGGGAAGAACTCCCAGGTGGACGCCTTGGTCCAGTCGAAGGCGGTGGACGCGTCCGGGACCCGCTGGGGCCAGCCGAGACCGATCGCGATCGGGCCGCGCATGTCCGGCGGGGTGGCCTGGGCCAGCGTGGAGCCGTCCGTGAACTCCACCATGGAGTGCACGTACGACTGCGGGTGGACCACGACCTCGATCCGCTCGAAGGGGATGTCGTAGAGCAGGTGGGCCTCGATGACCTCCAGGCCCTTGTTGACCAGGGTCGCCGAGTTGACGGTGATCACCGGGCCCATCGCCCAGGTCGGGTGGGCCAGGGCGTCCTGCACCGTGACCGAGGCCAGCTCGGCACGGGTGCGGCCCCGGAAGGGCCCGCCGGAGGCCGTGACCACGAGCTTCCGCACCTCGGCGCGGGTGCCCGCGGCCAGGGCCTGGAAGAGCGCCGCGTGCTCGGAATCGACCGGGATGATCTGGCCCGGCTTCGCCAGGGCCTTCACCAGGGGGCCGCCGACGATCAGCGACTCCTTGTTCGCGAGGGCCAGGGTCCGCCCGGCGCGCAGTGCGGCGAGGGTGGGCGCGAGGCCGATGGAACCGGTGATGCCGTTGAGCACGGTGTGGCACTCGGAGGCGGCGAGCTCGGTCGCGGCGTCCGGTCCCGCGAGGATCTCCGGCAGCGGCTCACCGGCGCCGTACTCGGCGTCCAGGGCCTCCTTGAGGGCCGGTACGACGTCTTCGCGCGCGACGGCCACCGTGTTCACGCGCAGCAGCCTGGCCTGCTCGGCCAGCAGCGCGACCCGGCCGCCGGCGGCGGACAGGGCCGTGACCCGGAACCGGTCCGGGTTGCGCAGGGCGAGGTCGATGGCCTGGGTCCCGATGGACCCGGTGGAGCCGAGGATGACGATGTCCCGACGGCCGGCCGCGGGGTCGAAGAGGAGGTGCGGATCGGCGAGGGGAGATGGGCGGTCGCTCATGGACCCATTGTTGCCGCAACTCAGGGGCGCCCGGACACTGAGCCCCCTTCCGTGACCCGAAGGAGAAGGTGCGGGAGCGTTCCGGCGAAGTCCGGGAGGGTACTGGCCACCCGCCACCAGGCGTCCGGATCGGAGCCGAGGGCCAGCGCGAACAGCCGGTCGGCCTCGGACCGCGCGGCGATCACCGGGGCCGCCGGTGCGTGGCGGTCGGGGTGGTCCACCTCACCCAGCCAGTGGTCCTCGTCCAGGGCCCAGCAGGCCGGCGCCTTGTGCCGGATCACGTCCTCGCCCGAGAGCAGCCCGCGGGCGAGGCAGTCGCGCACCCACCGGATGTCCTCCTGGACGGACTCCATGGGCACCGCGAGGCTCGCCAGGGCCAGTTCGCGGTCCACGCCCGCGACGGGCTCGGCGCCCCCGGGCGCCACGGAGCGCACCGCCTCGGCGAGCCCGGGGACCGCTGGTGCGTCGGCGGGCTCCGGCAGGGTGCCGCGCACGATCCGGGCCACCAGGACCGGCAGGGTGCCCGGGAAGGAGGGGGCGTGGCGCAGCAGCTCGGCCCAGAGCCGGGGGTCGTCGCGCAGGGGGCGCAGGGCGCGGGCGACGGCCGTGCGCATCCCGGTCCGCTCGGGCAGGGTCCAGCGCAGGCCGCGGGCCCCGGTCAGGTCGGTGAGGAGCAGGGTGCGGTGCGCGGGGGTCACGTGGGCGACGAGCTCCTCGTGCGTGACCCGGCCCATCCGCACGGCGCGGACGGCGGGCCGGTACCAGAAGCGCGTCCGCGGGGCCGCGCTCGCGAGCAGCCCGTGGACGGCGTCCCTGGGCAGGTCCAGGGCGAGCAGCAGGGCTTCGACGGAGCCGGCCGGCAGCGGCAGGCGGAGGTGTTCGGCGAGCAGGGGCTCCGGGTCCGGGTCGTGGGGCAGCGCCAGGACGTCCAGCGCGACCCGTGGCCGGCGGCCGTGCCGGCGCAGCAGGCCGATGAGCTCGGCCGCGGTGAGCGGCTCCTCGAGGGGGTCGCGGCCGAGCTCGGCGCGGAGCACCGGCAGGAGCTCGGCGGGGGTCCGGCGGCGGGCGTACCGGGCGGGGCCGGGCAGGCCGGGCAGCGGCCGGCCCACGACGCGGGGGTTGCGGGCGACGTAGCTGCGGTCGCTCTCGCCTCCGTGCCGGAGCAGGAGGGTGACGGTCGAGGCCGACAGCCATTCGTCCCGGCACAGGTACTTGAAGGCGGGCTTGTCGAGCCGGCCGATCATGTCGGTGACGACGTGGTCCGGTGCGTGGCGCATCACGTGCGCCACGCACCAGGCCAGCCGTCGGCTGGCGCGGTCTTCCTCGGCCGTCGGCATCGTTCTCGTCCGCCTCGCGCTGTGCTCGTACACGTACCCGTACTCATCCTCGTACGCCGCTGCGACGTCCGGCGATGATTTCAGCTCAGCGCAGCGGCCGGTGGACATTTTCACGGGTCGAGGGGCCGGGGGTGGCGTCGGCGATCCACGGACCGTCGCCCGACGGGTCCAGGACGCCCTCCTCCAGCCAGGTGTAGGTACCGGACAGGACCCCGGCCACGACCTTGCGGTCCAGGTCGTCGGTGTTGTCCCAGAGGCGCCCGAAGAGCTCCTCCACGCGGAGCCGGGACTGCCGGCAGAAGGCGTCGGCCAGCTGGTAGGCCTCCCGGCCGTGCTCGCCGGAGGCCCGCAGGTGTTCGGCGCGCACGCAGGCCGCGCTCATCGCGAAGAGCTCGGCGCCGATGTCGACGATCCGGCCGAGGAACCCCTGCTTGGTCTCCATCCGGCCCTGCCAGCGGGACATCGCGTAGAAGGTGGACCGGGCGAGTTTGCGCGACCCGCGTTCGACGTAGCGCAGGTGGGTGGCGAGGTCGGGGTGGCCGCTCGGGTGGAAGGCCCGGTAGGTGCCGGGGACCTGGCCCGCGCCGGTGGCGAGCTGCGGCAGCCAGCGGGCGTAGAACCCGGCGGCGCGGGCGCCCGCCTTCGCCTTGTCGCCCAGTGCCTTGTCCGGGTCGATGAGGTCGCCGGCCACCGACAGGTGGGCGTCCACGGCCTCGCGGGCGATCAGCAGGTGCATGATCTCGGTGGATCCCTCGAAGATCCGGTTGATCCGCAGGTCGCGGAGCATCTGCTCGGCCGGCACGGCCCGCTCGCCGCGGGCCGCGAGGGACTCGGCGGTCTCGAAGCCGCGTCCGCCGCGGATCTGGACCAGCTCGTCGGCCATCAGGCAGGCCATCTCGGAGCCGTAGAGCTTGGCGAGGGCGGCCTCGATGCGGATGTCGTTGCGGTCCTCGTCGGCCATCTGGGAGGCCAGGTCGACCACGGCCTCCAGGGCGAAGGTGGTGGCCGCGATGAAGGAGATCTTGGAGCCGACGGCCTCGTGCAGGCCGACCGGCCGTCCCCACTGCTCGCGTACGCCGGACCATTCGCGGGCGATCTTCAGGCACCACTTCCCCGCGCCCACGCACATGGCGGGCAGCGACAGCCGGCCGGTGTTCAGCGTGGTCAGCGCGATCTTCAGCCCGGCGCCCTCGGCGCCGATGCGCTGGGACGCGGGGACCCTGACCCGGTGGAAGCGGGTGACGCCGTTCTCCAGGCCGCGCAGGCCCATGAAGGCGTTGCGGTGCTCGACGGTGATGCCCGGCGAGTCGGCCTCGACGACGAAGGCGGTGATCCCGCCGCGGTGGTTCTCGCTCTTCGGCACCCGGGCCATGACGACGAGCAGGTCGGCGACGACCCCGTTGGTGGTCCAGAGCTTCACGCCGTCCAGGACGTACGCGTCCTCCCCGTCCGGGACCGCCGTGGTGGCCAGCCGCGCCGGGTCGGAGCCGACGTCCGGCTCGGTGAGGAGGAAGGCGCTGATGGCGGTGGTCGCGCAGCGCGGCAGGTAGGCGTCCTTCTGCTCCTGGGTGCCGAACATCTTCAGCGGCTGCGGCACGCCGATCGACTGGTGGGCGGAGAGCAGGGCGCCGATGGCCGGGCTGACGGAGCCGGCCAGGGCGAGCGCCTTGTTGTAGTAGACCTGGGTGAGGCCGAGGCCCCCGTACTTCGGGTCGATCTTCATGCCGAGCGCGCCGAGCTCCTTGAGCCCGCGCACGGTCTCGTCGGGGATCTTCGCCTCGCGCTCGATGCGCGCTCCGTCGACGGAGGTCTCGCAGAACTCCCGCATCCGGGCCAGGAAGGCCTCCCCGCGCCGGACGTCCTCCTCGGCGGGGAGCGGGTGGGGGTGGATCAGGTCCAGCCGGAAGCGGCCGAGGAACAGCTCCTTGGCGAAGCTCGGCCGCTGCCAGTTCTGTTCCCGGGCCGCTTCCGCGACCTGTCGTGCCTCGCGCTCGGTCACCTTGGGCGGTGCGGACTGTGCGGGCGCCGCGGGTTCTGCGGGTTCTGCGGTCGGAAGGGGCTCTGCGGGTTGTGCGGGCTGTGGTGCGGACATGAGGGGGCTCACCTCGCCGCCGATGGAGGGGGTGCTTACCGGTGGGTGCTACCAGTGAGTCGTACCCGTTTCGGGCGCCGGGGAAGCGGCGGCGAACGAGGGACGGCCGGAGCCCGGAGCCTGGAGCCCGCTCAGGCGCCGTGAGGGTCCACGGCCAGCCGGGCGACCCGCGCCGCGTGCGGCACGAGGTAGAAGTGGTCGCCCTCGAGGACGTGGGACGTGAAGGCGCCCGTGGTGACCGTCGACCACGCCTGCGCGCCCAGCGGGGTGACGCGGGGATCGCGGTCACCCGTGAGGGTCATGACGTCCGCGCGCAGCAGCGGTGCGTCCTCGCGGCGCCGGTAGGAGTCGATCAGGCGGAAGTCGTTGCGGACCACCGGCAGGAACAGCTCGCGCATGTCCGGGTCGTCCCAGAGCGCCGCGTGGGGACCGCCCAGCGAGGTGACGGCCGCGATCAGCTCCTCGTCGGTGCGCGGAGGGCGCACGGCGGCGGGTGCGGGGAGTCCGCGGCCCGAGACGCACAGCCGCGTGACGTGGGCCGCGCCCGCGGCTTCGAGGCGCAGGAGGCTCTCGTACGCCACGGCCGCGCCCATGCTGTGCCCGAGGAGCACCGTGGGCACGGGAGTTTCGGCCAGGAGCGCCGCGGCGATCTGGGGTGACAGCGCGTCCATCGTCGGGATCAGCGGTTCGCCGATGCGGCTCTCGCGTCCCGGGTAGCGCACGGCGACGACCTCGACCGAGGGATCCAGGTGCCCGGGCCAGTCGCGGAAGAAGCCCGCGCCGCCTCCCGCGTGCGGGAAGCACACCAGGCGCAGGGCGGGGTCTGCGACGGGGCGGTGGCGGACCAGGTAGGAGGACATTGCGACTCGATTCGTCGGCCGGGGTTCGTCTCGCCCAGCGTGCCGGGACTGCGCACCTGGGCCCTGACGACCCTGCCACACGCCGTTTTCGCGGGTCGCGTGGGTGGAACGGGCGGAAGTCGGGCGGGGCGGGAGCGGGGTGGAAAAGGAGACGGCCGGAGCCCCCGCACAGTAGGCTCCGGCCGTCGGCTCAGTGGCCGTACGAGTGGGTCAGATGTCGAGGCCGCTGAGGACCAGGACCCGCTCGTAGGTGTAGTCGTCCATCGCGTAGCGCACGCCCTCGCGGCCCACACCGGACTGCTTGACGCCGCCGTACGGCATCTGGTCGGCGCGGTAGGAGGGGACGTCGCCGACGATCACGCCGCCGACCTCCAGCTCGCGGTGGGCGCGGAACGCGGTCTGGATGTTCCGCGTGAAGACGCCGGCCTGCAGACCGAACTTCGAGTCGTTGACGGCGGCGAAGGCCTCGTCGGTGTTCTCGACCCGGCGCAGGGTGAGGACCGGTCCGAAGACCTCCTCGGTGGCCAGGGTGACGCCCTCGGGCACCTCGGCGACGACGGTGGGCTCGTACGAGGCACCCTCGCGCTTGCCGCCCGTGAGCAGCTTGGCGCCGGCGGCGACGGCCTCGTCGACCCAGGACTCGACCCGCTTGGCGGCGTCCTCGGAGACGAGGGGGCCGACGTCGGTGGCGGAGTCGTTCGGGTCGCCGGTGACCTGGGCCTGGACCTTCGCGACGACCTTCTCGACGAGGCGGTCGTAGACGGAGGCGTCGGCGATCACGCGCTGCACGCCGATGCAGGACTGGCCGGCCTGGTAGTTCGAGAAGGTCGCGATGCGGGTCGCGGCCCAGTCGAGGTCGGCCTCCGAGGACCAGTCCTCCAGGACCACGGCCGCGGCGTTGCCGCCGAGCTCCAGGGTGCAGTGCTTGTGGGGCACGGCCTGCTGGATGGCGTAGCCGACCTTGTCCGAACCGGTGAAGGAGATGACGGGCAGGCGCTCGTCCTTGACCAGCTCCGGCATCTTGTCGTTGGCGACGGGGAGCACGGACCAGGAACCGGCGGGCAGGTCGGTCTCGGCGAGCAGCTCGCCGAGGATCAGACCGGAGAGCGGGGTGGCCGGGGCCGGCTTCAGGATGATCGGCGCGCCGACGGCGATGGCGGGGGCCACCTTGTGGGCGCACAGGTTCAGCGGGAAGTTGAAGGGCGCGATGCCCAGGACCGGACCCTTGACGAAGCGGCGGGTCAGGGCCAGGCGGCCGACGCCACCGGCGTCGGTGTCCAGGCGCTGGGCCTCGCCGCCGTTGAAGCGGCGGGCCTCTTCGGAGGCGAAGCGGAACACGGACACCGCACGGCCGACCTCACCGCGGGCCCACTTGATCGGCTTGCCGTTCTCGGCGGAGATCAGCAGCGCGATCTCCTCGGTGCGCTCGGCGAGCCGGCGGGCGACGTGAGCCAGGGCCTCGGCGCGTACGTGGGCCGGGGTGGCGGAGAACTCCGCGGTCACGGCGTACGCGGCGGCGACGGCCTCTTCGACCTGGGCGTCGGTCGGGACGCTCACGGTGCCGACGAGGCGGCCGTCCCACGGGGAGTGGACGTCGAAGCTGTCGTCGCCCGTGGCCTGGCGGCCGGCGAGCCAGAAGGCGTGGGTGGAAGTCATGCTGATCCCGGCCCTTCGGAGTGTGTGCGGTGGGTCCTTGTCCCCTCCACCGTAGGACTCCGCCGGGCTTTCGGCGTTTGTCCGGGGTGGAGTACGTGCGTGGCGCGGCGCGCCGCTTTGTCAGTGTCGGGGCATCCGCCGCCCATGCGGGGCCCCGCATGGGGCTGTACGGGGCCCGGCTGCACGGGGCTCCGGCCTGCCCCGGGGCGGCGGCGCTGCGCGGGGGCGGCTGTGCGAGGCGGGAGTTCCCCTACCCGCCCTTCGCCCGTTCCCCGGGCTGTGCCCGGACCCCTTCTGGGGCTCCGCCCGGGTGCGGGTCCGGGCGCAGCCCGGGGAACGGTGGAAGGGCGGGTAGGGGACCCCAGCCCCGCATGGCCCACCCACCCGCACCCGCCCACCGGGCCCCACGCCGGGACGGCGGTGGCGGGCACACCGACCCGCCACCGCCGGACGGAGTCCGGCGCAGCGCCGCGAAGCCCGCGCAGCGGTGCGAGCGGCGCGTCAAGAAGGGGCGGGGTGCGTCAAGAAGGGGCGGCCGCGGTGGCCTTCAGGGCGAGCCACAGCTCCATGCGGACGTCCGGGTCGTCGAGGGAGCGGCCCAGGATCTCCTCCACCCGCCGCATCCGGTAGCGCAGCGTGTGACGGTGCACCCCCAGATCGGCCGCCGCCGCGTCCCACTGCCCGTGCCGGGAGAGCCAGGCCTGGAGGGAGGCCACCAGATCGCCCCGGCCCTTCTCGTCGTGCTCGCGCAACGCCCGCAGGGTGCCGTCCGCGAAGGCCCGTACCGCGTCGTCGGCGAGCAGCGGGAGGACCGAGCCCGCGGCCAGGTCCTCGTGTTCCACCAGCGGGCGGCCGCGCCGCCGGGCCACGGCCAGGGCCTGGTCGGCCTGCTTGAAGGCCGCCGCCACGCCGGAGGCCGCCGCGGGGGCCGACAGGCCGAGGACCAGCTCGTCCGGCTCCGGCTCACCCGCCTCGCGGCCGCGGCGCGATTCCAGTGCCTCCGCGTGTTCCACGCACGCCTGGACCGCCGAGCCCCCGTCGGCCGCCAGCACCACGAGCCGGCCCGGCTCCGGCACCACCAGCAGGGTCTCCCCCGTGCGCGCCGCCGCCGACTCCACGGCGTCGGCCAGCATCGCCAGCCCCTCCGGCTGGGAGGTGCCCGCGAGGGCCGGTTCCGCCACGAGGATCCGGAACGGTGCGTCCAGCAGGGCCCCGTACAGGTCGCCGGCCACGGCCTGGGCGTGCTCCGCCTGGCCGGCGAGGAGCATGCGCAGCACGGCGGCGCCGAGCCGGGACTCCGCGTCGTGCAGGGAGCGGGAGCGTTCGGTGGTGAGGGTCAGCAGGGCCACCGCGGAGTGGACGGCGTACCGCTCCGCCGTGCCGAGCGGGGCCGCGGTGCCGACCGCCAGCGCGCCCCGCGCCCGGCGCCCGGTACCGAGGGACTGGAGTTCCACCCGGTCCTCGGAGCCGCCGACCACGGCGCTGGCCGGGGCCGGCCGCTCCCGCAGCCGTTCCACGTCGGGGGTGAGCCGGGCGGCCCGGCGTGCGGCCCAGTCGGGCGCGGCCGCGACGACGGCGCCCGAGGTGTCGTACAGGGCGGCCCAGCCGTGCACGTGCGCCGCCAGCTTCGTCAGCAGTTCGGCGGGCCCGTCGGCGGACAGCGCGGCCCGGGTCAGCTCGCGCTGCGCCTCGAAGCCGGCGGTCACGGCCCGGTACTGGTCGGCGGCCAGCGCGGCGGAGACGGCCTTGCTGATGGCGAGGAACGGGGTGCGCCGGGGCACCTCCAGCAGCGGCAGGTCCTCGGCGGTGGCGGCTTCCACGAGCGCCTCGGGCACGGCTTCGTAGTTCACCCCGATGGCGAACCCGATGCCGACGACCCCGGCGGCCGCGAGCCTGCGCACGTAGCGCCGCATCTCCTCGGGGTCCTCCGCGTCCAGCTTCATCGCGGTGATGAGGAGGAGCTCCCCGCCCTCCATGTACGGCACGGGGTCGGCGAGCTCACTGACGTGGGCCCAGCGGACGGGAGTGTCCAGGCGGCCCTCCCCCGCCCGGACGCTGAGCTTGAGCGCCGAGTGCTGGACGAGCGAGGCGAGGGTGAGCGGCATGGGTACCGGGGCGCCTTAGGGGGAGGAGGGGTGCGGCGGCGAGGTGCCGACGGAGGATTCTCGCCGTGGACCACCACCGCGGTTTTCGCCGTGTCGTACGAACGGCACCCTCTGATTCTGCCATCCCGTACGGGTTCGCCCCGTCCGGCCGCCGCCTCGACTCATCCCTTCATCCCTTCATCCCTTCATCCCTGCCCGCCGAGCCGCACCAGCAGAGGGGCGACCCGCTCGCCGCGGACGGAGGTCAGGGACAGCACGGCGTGGCCGGGGGGCACCAGGTGCGCCAGGTCGGAGGCAGACCAGCGTTCCCGCTCCACCTGGCGCACGGTCACGGCGTCGGTGGTCACCGCCTTGCCGGAGACCAGTTTCCGGAAGGCGTGGATGGCCCGGGTGAGCGGCTGGTCGGCGAAGACCGTCCGATGGGTGACGTCGCGGGTCTCCACCCATTCGGTGCCCCAGGTCTCGGCGAACCGCTTGCCGTCCCAGGTGGTGACCCCTGAGAAGGCCATCCGGCAGCCCACGGCCCCGAGCAGCGGGGTGCGCAGGGCTTCCGGTACATCGTCCAGGGTGCGCAGCGTGAGGAGGACTCCCGCATTGGCGGAACGGAGCCGCTGGATGCCGCGCACCGCTTCCGGGGTGAGCGTGTGGGAGGCGTCATCGAAGGCGAGGAGCGCGAAGAGCGTGCGGTCGGCGCGGGCCGCGGCGGAGGCGTTGAACTGCGCGAGCAGCAGTCGGGCCAGCATCCGGGAGGCATCGGCGTGCCCGCGCTCGGGAAGGTCCACGCGGACCCGCAGGGGATGTTCCAGGGCCCGCAGGGAGAAGGGCCGCCCGGCGCCGGTGGTGTCGAAGAACCCCGCGAAGGCGGGCCGGTCCAGCAGCGCGACCCGGTCGGCGAGGGCCGGGCCCGGGTCGGCGGGGGCCCCGTGCTGGCGGTCGCGCGCGTCGAGTTCGCGGAGCATCCGGTGCTGTCCGGCGCTCTCCAGGTCCTGGCGCAGGGCGGCGAGGGCGACCGGCACGTGGTCGAGGAGCTCCCGCAGCTCGGGCACGGCGGGGAAACGGCCGTACGCGGCCCGGAAGGGTCCGAGGAGCTGAGCCAGGGCGGTGGCGGCGCGGCGCACGTCGATCCCCGGCAGATCCCCCACGAAGCCCTCCGCGAGCAGCGTGGCGGCCTCGTCGGGGTCGGTCGTGCCCCCGTAGAGATCCAGGTCGTAGACGGAGTCGGGATCGCCGACGCGGACGACGACGTCGTAGCCCTCGTCGGGTCCCAGGGCGGTGCCGGTGGAGGCGACCACGACGACGGCGGCCTGGCCGGCCAGGGCCTGCAGCGCCAGCGACTCCACGACGGGGCGGACCAGGCGGGAGGTCTTGCCCGCGCCGGAGGGGCCGATGGCGAGCAGCGAGGTGCCGAGGACTCCGGGGTCGAGGGCGATGCCGCTGCCGCGGCGGGCGTACGGGTTGCGCTCGCCGTCCTGGACGGTGCCCAGCAGCACCTGCCGGGCGAGCAGATCGTGCCGGGCCGCGCGGGCGGGCAGCTCGCGCGCCCCCGACGGGTGGACGCAGGCCCCGGCACCCTTGTCCCGCACGGCCTCGGCGAAGGCCCGCGTCCGCGAGGGGTCGGCCCGTACGGTCTCCCAGGCGCGCCGGATCCGCACGAAGTCCACGTCGTTCATCCGCCCGCCCACCACCTCGGCCCCGAGCCGATCGGCCACCTCCACCAACCCGGCGGCCCGCACCTCGCTCCAGGCCGCGGGATCGTCGGGGCCACCGGGCTCCACCGCCCGCGGCGCCGGCACCTCGGCCCGCACGGAGCGGCCGCCGAGGATCCGGCGGGTCAGCTCGGGCCAGCGGCCGAGGCGGCCGAAGCCGATGGCGAGGGTCGCCGCGACGATGGCGTACCAGATGTAGGAGGCGACGACGGAGGGGAGCGTCCCGGCCCACGAGTCGGGGGTGAACATGTAGAGCGGCCAGAGCCAGAAGCCGCCGAGGTAGCCGTTCCAGAGGAGGGACCACAGCAGCAGCCCGGCCAGCAGGGAGATGAGAGCCCCGCTGACCAGCTGGCGGGTCGGGGTGACCTCGGGCTCCTGCGCGGCGCGGGGCACGTGCCCGTACGACCAGACGCCGGGGCCGGCGGCGCGGCGCGGGACGCGCAGCCAGTCGCTGAGGGTGGGGCCTGCCTCGGAGCCCCCCGCCGGCACTCGGGCCGACCCCGGGGCGTGGGCGGGCTTCGGCGGGAGTCCGGCAGATCCAGGAGGGGCGGCCGGGCCCTGGATCCCCGGAGGCCCGGCCGGGCGGGGGACGTGCCCGGTGTCCGACGGTGTCCGCCGCTCCCCGCCGTGCGTGCCGTCGGTGTCCATGTAACCCCTGCCCCCTGCCCGTTACCGCGCTGCCCTGCCTGTACTGCATCGCACTGCACTGCGCGCTCAATCTAGTGGCCGTCGCCGCCCCGCGGCCCGTACCCGGGCATGATCCACAAGACATGCGCGGATTCCTCCCTATGGCCGTCACGGACAAGGACACGCGGGGACCACTCCCGAACGGAGCATGCAGGACCCCGCCTCCCGGGCCTAGCCTGCGGACAAAGACACAAGTGCGTCCGAAAACACCCCCCAGGAGCCCCCTATGACCGCTGTTCCGCAGGAGCGCCGCATCGTCACCGCGATCCCCGGCCCCAAGTCGCAGGAGCTGCAGGCCCGCCGTCTGTCGACGGTGGCCGGTGGCGTGGGCTCCGTGCTCCCCGTCTTCACGGCCCGCGCGGGCGGCGGCATCATCGAGGACGTCGACGGCAACCGCATGATCGACTTCGGCTCCGGCATCGCCGTGACCTCGGTCGGCGCCTCCGCCGAGGCCGTCGTGCGCCGCGCCGCCGCGCAGCTCGCCGACTTCACCCACACCTGTTTCATGGTGACCCCCTACGAGGGCTACGTGGAGGTCTGCGAGGCCCTCGCCGAGCTCACCCCGGGTGACCACGCGAAGAAGTCGGCGCTGTTCAACTCCGGCGCCGAGGCCGTCGAGAACGCCGTCAAGATCGCCCGTTCGTACACCAAGCGCCAGGCCGTCGTCGTCTTCGACCACGGCTACCACGGCCGTACGAACCTCACGATGGCGCTGACCTCGAAGAACATGCCGTACAAGCAGGGCTTCGGGCCGTTCGCCCCCGAGGTCTACCGCGTCCCGGTCGCCTACGGCTACCGCTGGCCCACCGGCGCCGAGAACTGCGGCCCCGAGGCCGCGGCCCAGGCGATCGACAACATCGTCAAGCAGATCGGCGCCGAGAACGTCGCCGCGATCATCATCGAGCCGGTCCTCGGCGAGGGCGGCTTCATCGAGCCGGCCAAGGGCTTCCTCCCGGCCATCGTGAAGTTCGCCAACGACAACGGCATCGTCTTCGTCGCCGACGAGATCCAGTCCGGCTTCTGCCGAACCGGCCAGTGGTTCGCGTGCGAGGACGAGGGCATCGTCCCCGACCTGATCACGACCGCCAAGGGCATCGCGGGCGGCCTGCCGCTCGCCGCCGTGACCGGCCGCGCCGAGATGATGGACTCCGTGCACGGCGGCGGCCTGGGCGGTACCTACGGCGGCAACCCGGTGGCCTGCGCCGGTGCGCTCGGCTCCATCGAGACCATGAAGGAGTTCGACCTCAACGCCGCGGCGAGGAAGATCGAGTCGATCATGAAGTCCCGCCTGACGGCCATCCAGGAGAAGTACGACATCGTCGGCGACATCCGCGGCCGCGGCGCCATGATCGCGATCGAGCTCGTCAAGGACCCCGCCTCCAAGACCCCGAACCCGGAGGCGGCCGCCGCGCTCGCCAAGGCCTGCCACGCCGAGGGCGTCCTCGTCCTCACCTGCGGCACCTACGGCAACGTGCTCCGCTTCCTGCCGCCGCTCGTCATCGGCGAGGACCTGCTGAACGAGGGCCTGGACGTCATCGAGGCCGCGTTCGCGACCCTCTGATCGAACGTCTGACACAGGCGGTAGAACGCAGGGACTCGATCTTCGATCACCACGCGTTCACTACCGCGGGTAACGGTCGGGCGCTGTGAAGAAGGTGTGGGGGGCCGATGGCGGGAGCGTTTTCCTGCTGTCGGTCCCCCTTCCGCTGCCGTACGGTTTCTGCAGATGAGTGAGACACCCCGCTTCCGGGAAACCGGGGGCGACACCAGTACCGGGCTTCCCCAGCGCCGTACTGGGCATGCGTTCGCGCACACTCCTCAGCGATCGGACGGCCGCACGCCCCAAACCCCCCGGGGCGCCCGGCAACCCGATCCGGGCGGCCGCCCCGGAACCACCCCCCCTGTTCCGGGGCGGCCGGCCACTCTCCGTTCCGGGTTCCCCGGGACCTCGGCGGCCTACGCGGTCTCCGCACTCTGCGTAGCGCTCTTCGCCCTGATCACCTGGCAGGTCCTCGTGTCCGGGCCCCTGCTGGTCCCGGACGCCGGCCTCAGCCGGGCGCTCGTGCGCACCGTCCCCGACGCGGTCACCCAGCGCCTCTCCGATCTCGGCAACATCCCGGTCGCGGTCCCCGTCCTGCTCCTCGCGGTGGTCCACGCCGCCCGGCGCGGCAACCGCCGGGGCGCGGCGGCCGCGGCGCTGGCCATGGTCCTGGTGCCGGCCCTGGTCGTCCCGTTGAAGGAGTGGACCGGCCGGCCGGGCCCGCTGGAGCCCTGGGCCTCCGGCTACTACCCCTCGGGCCACACGGCCACCGCGTACGTGGCGTACGTGGCCGCGGCCCTGCTCGTGCGCCCGTACACCCGGGGCCGCTGGCCCCTCCCCCTCGCGGCCGGCCTCACCGCCCTGACGGCGACGGGGCTGATCCTGCGCGGCTACCACTGGCCCCTGGACGTCCTGGCCAGCCTCCTGATGTGCACGCCGCTGCTGCTGGCGGTGCACGCCGTCATTCGCCGCGGCTCCCGGCGCTCCGCACCAGGGCGATGAGCACCAGCAGGACGGCGGCGAGCGTCGCGATGTCCCGGGGCTCCCAGCCCTGCTGGAGGGCGAGGACCAGGATCGCCGTGATCGCGTAGGGCCAGGAAGGGGGCTTCTCCCCCTGCGGATCGGGTGTGGGCATGGCAGGTCTCCCGGAGTCGGTTCGGCGGGTGGAAGAACCACGATCGACCGCCCCCTCGGTTGTCCGCTGCGGAGCTTCGGCAACACCGCAGTTCGCCGGCCGGAATCGGGGACAATGCGGTGATGTCCCGCTGGACAACGACGAGGGCGGGGGGGAAATGGGGCGTCCGCAGGGCGAGTTACGGGGGCGAACCGCGCAGGCGAACGCGCTGGCGCAGTGGCTGCGCACCGTGATCGGCCATGTTCCGGTACGCGATCTGGAAGCCGCCCTCTACGTGGGCAAGAGCTCATGGGGCGCCTACCGCAACGGTTCCACCCTGATCACCGAGAAACTGCTGACCGAGGTCGTGGACCGCTACGTTGCCGACTCCGCGATGCGCGAGCGCCAGCGCGCCGAGGGCCTGCGGCTGCTCGCCGAGGCGGAGACGGCGGGCCGGACCCTCAAGGAGGGCGGCGGGCAGGCTCCGCTCATGGTGCGTCAGCGGCCGCGCGAGCCGCTCGCACTGGCTCTGCTGCGGCTCGACGACGCCCGGCTCCTCCAGATGGAGGCGATGCGCAAACTCGCCGACTCCGAGAAGCAGTGCACTCTGCTGGGCAGCACGGTGAAGGTCCTGCAGGACCGCTGCCTGGTGCTGGAGCAGGAACGGGACAGTGCGCGGGAGGACCGCGCGAGGCTCCAGCGGGAGCTGGACCTGTCGCTGGAGTACCGGCGGCAGGCCGGCGAGCAGTTGGAGCACGCCCGCCAGGCCCGGTCGGCGGCGGAGCGGCTCACGCTGACCGCAGACGAGCGCGTCACGCGCGAACGCATGGCCGTGGAGCGGCAGGCTGCCGGTGCCGCACCGGCGGAGGAGCCGGAGGACGCCCGGCGCGACGCGTCCGGCGAGGCTCTGGGCCTGCCCCCGCTCGACCAGATCGAGGCCGTGCTGCGGGCCTCCCGCGCCCAGTTGGAGGAACAGGACGAGGAACTCGACGACCTGCGCGGACGCATGGGCGACGAGCCCGCCGAAGGCGCTCCGCAGTCGCAGCCGCCGATTGTCCGGAGCTCCCTACTGGACAACGAAACCGCCGGTCGGCGCGGAGTTGTCCGGCCGGATCCGGTGGACATCGCGGAGGAGTCGGAGGACGACTTCGGCGTCTACGACGCGCCGCCGGCCTGGTACACACAAGCTCAGACCGCGGGCGCGCCCACCGACCCCGCCCCCGTACGGGGCGCACCGACCGTCGGACCCGGACACCTGGCGATCCTGCGCTACCGCACCGGCGACGGCACCGTCCACCAGATCACCCGCACGTCGGCGCCCGGACGCCCGCACCCCGAGTGGCAGCTCCTATACGAACTGCGCGCCCGGGGCGTACCTCCGAACCAGGTGCTGGACGTACGCACCGAGCTGGAGGCCTGTGACCTGCCCGGCGGCTACTGCGCCCGGATGATCCAGGAGACCTGGCCCAGAGCCGTGGCCCTGCGCGACATCCCCTACGGCGGGGACCTCGCGAGCCGCCGAGCGGGCATGTGGGAACTGCTGACCCGTCGAGATGCCGATCAGGCGCCGGTCCGCACGCCCCTTCTCCGCGCCCCGGCCGAGCCCCAGGGGTCGGGGGTCGCGTCCGCCGCGCACCACGTGGCGCGCGCCTTCGCGCCGGAGAACGTCGTGCGGTTCACCTGGCTGGACGCACTGCGCACCGGGGCGCCCGCGGTCGTCCAGGAGACTCTCGTGGAGGCGGGCCTGCCCCGGGACTTCGGCCCGTTCTTCTGGGCGCTGCCCGAGCCGGACCAGCCCTGGGCCACGTCCTCGGACGTGGCGCTGCTGTGCAACGCGCTCGTGGCCTCGGGCGCGGACATCTCGCTGGTCGTGGGACACGACTTCGGCCGGGCGCTGTGCGTCGAGCGAAAATCCCTGCGCGTCGTGGCCGTTCCGCTGGACTCGCCGGGCACCGTGACGACGCAGTTCGTCAACTCGGGACTGCCGGACTTCGCTCACTGCCTCGCGCTCCTCGGCCGGATGTGGCCGCTGCGTCACGGACTCACCCCGCAGCGGGCCGGCCGCTGGACCGAGGAGTTCCAGTCGGAGCTGATGCGACTCGACCCTCCGGCGCTGGCCGGGTCGGAGAGCTGGTGGTCCCTGCTGCTGGAGCAGATGTGGGACGGGCTGCTGTGAGGCAGGGCCGGGGCGTGCGTGCCCCGGCCCTGCCCCGTCCGACGGCCGTTCGGCCGGCGGTCAGCCGCCGAAGTAGGCGTCGAAGTTCTTCGAGAACTCCCAGCTGCCGAAGCGGTCCCAGTTGATCGACCAGGTCATCAGGCCGCGCAGGGCGGGCCAGGTGCCGTGCGTCTGGTACGTCCCGCAGTTGGTCTTCTTCGTCAGGCAGTCCAGCGCCTTGTTGACCTCCGCCGGTGAGGTGTGGCCGTTGCCCGCGTTGGTCGTGGCCGGCAGGCCGATGGCGACCTGGTCCGCGCGCAGCGGCGGGAAGACGCGGGCGGTGTTGCCGGCCACGGGGAAGCCGGTGAGCAGCATGTCCGTCATGGCGATGTGGAAGTCGGCTCCGCCCATGGAGTGGTACTGGTTGTCGAGGCCCATGATCGAGCCCGAGTTGTAGTCCTGGACGTGGAGCAGGGTGAGGTCGTCGCGCAGGGCGTGGATGACCGGCAGGTAGGCGCCGGCGCGCGGGTCCTGGCCGCCCCAGGGGCCGGATCCGTAGAACTGGTAGCCGAGCTGGACGAAGAAGGTCTCGGGGGCCATCGTCAGGATGAAGTCCGGGCCGTACTTGGCCTTCAGGGTCTTCACGGCCGAGATCAGGTTGACGATCACCGGGGTGGTGGGGGCGCGGAAGTCGGTGTCGCCCGTGGCCAGGGAGAGGGAGTGGCCCTCGAAGTCGATGTCGAGGCCGTTGAGCCCGTACTCGTCGATGATCTTGCTGACGGAGGAGACGAAGGTGTCGCGGGCCGCCGTGGTGCCCAGCTGGACCTGGCCGTTCTGGCCGCCGATCGAGATCAGGACCTTCTTGCCCGCGGCCTGCTTGGCCTTGATGGCGGCCTTGAACTCCGCGGCCGATTCGACGTTCGGGCACTCGCTGACCGGGCAGAGCTGGAAGCGGATGTCGCCCGAGGTCACCGAGGTGGGCTCACCGAAGGCCAGGTTGATGACGTCCCACGAGGCGGGTACGTCGGCCATCCGGACGTAGCCGGAGCCGTTGGCGAAGCTGGCGTGCAGGTAGCCGACCAGGGCGTGCGCGGGCAGGCCGGGGTTGCCCGGGTTGCCGGGGCCGCTCGGCGTGGCCACCTGGACGGTGGCGCTCTTCGGGGATTCGCCGGCCGCGTTGACGGCGCTGACCTGGAAGGAGTACGTCGTGGAGGCGGTGAGGCCGGTGACCGTCGCCGAAGTGGCGCTGACGGTGGTCGGGTTCGCGCCGTCCCGGTAGACCTTGTACGAAGTGGCCCCGCTCGCCGCCGCCCAGGAGAGGCCGACGGTGGTCGAGGAGGAGGCCGACCCGGTCAGCCCGGTGGGGGCGGCCGGGATCTGGGGGCCGGGTCCGGAGCCGCCGGGGTCGGGGCCGACGAGGGTCACGTCGTCGGTGAGGTGCGGCGGCTGGCCGTACCAGCCCTGCGTGTACACGGTCACCGAGGTGGTGCTCGCGCCGGTACGGAAGCTCGTGCTCAGCTGCTTCCAGGCACCCGGGGTCTGGGTCCAGGTCTGCGGGTCCGTGGTCCCCGTGCCGGTCGCGCCGAGGTAGACGTACGCGCCCTGCACCCAGGCGCTCAGCGTGTACGCGGAGTCGGGCTTGACGGTGACGGTCTGGGAGCAGCGGGCGTTGTCCTGCCCGGCCGGAGTCCCCTTGAGGGCGGAAGTGCCGCCGTGCACGGGGGTGCTGACGGCGGCTCCGCTGCCGGCCGAGCAGCTCCAGCCGTCCAGGCCGGCTTCGAAGCCTCCGTTGCGGACGAGGTCGGCGTCGGCCGCAGCGGCCGGCTGCCCGACGGCGAGGAGGCCGGCCGCGGCGAGGGCGGCGGCGGTAAGGAGGGACAGCGCGGAGCGTATGACGGTGGGTCTGGCGGGACGGATGGGGCCAGCAGGACGGGTGGGGCGCACAACTGCCTCCGGTGCATGGGGGGATGGAGCCGGGCCGCGCGCGGGCGAGCCGTGGGGGAAGGCGCAGCGGCGCCCAAGATGGTCCAGACCAATCTTCTTGTCAAGACTTCCCGCCCGTCCGGCCCACGACGCGCGCCGCCGCCTCGTGCATCGCGGTCTCCAGCACCGCCGGATCGGTGAGCGTGCCCCGCCCGTCCGGGACGACGAGCCAGCGGACCCCGCCCGTGGCCCGGCCGGGGTACGGAACCACGATCCAGGTCCCGCGCCCGGCTCCCCGTACGCCCGTCCCGATCCAGCGCGACGCGGTGCCCGGGGGCACGAAGAAGCCCAGCCTGGAGTCGCCGAAATCGGCGAGCACCGGGCCGGGCTCGTCCAGCAGCACGTCCAGTACTTCGAGGGTGGTGTGCCCCAGCTCCCCCGGCAGGATCAGCACGTCCCACCGGTGACCGGCGGGCAGCAGCGCGACCCCGAGGGGGTTGCGCTCCCACTCCCACCGGCAGGCGTCCGGATCGGGCGCCACCGAAACCAGCCAGTCCACCGCCGTCTTGTCCCCCGGGATCGTCATCGCCCGGCCTCCGCTCTCTGTGGGTGAGGTGAAGCGTTCTCACCAGTGAGAGCGGGGCCGGGCGCAGGTATGACGCGGGTTTCGTTACTCCGTGGTAGTGAAGCAGGTCACACTGCCGGGGGCGATGTGCGCCCGGGGCGCGCGGAGGTCGTTTACCCGATCAGCACACCGTCGCCGCGCGGCCTCAGCTGTCGAAGCCGAGACCGAAGCGGTCCAGCGTCTTCAGCCACAGGTTGCGGTGTCCGCCCGTCCGGTCCGCCCGGGCCAGCGACCACTTCGTCATCGTGATGCCGGTCCAGGCGAAGGGCTCCGGCGGGAAGGGCATCGGCTTGGAGCGGACCATCTCCAGCTCCGTGCGTTCGGTCTTCTCCCCCGCCAGGAGGTCCAGCATCACGTCGGCGCCGAAGCGGGTGGCCCCGACGCCCAGACCGGTGTAGCCGGCCGCGTAGGCCACCTTGCCGGCGTGCGCGGTGCCGAAGAAGGCCGAGAAGCGCGTGCAGGTGTCGATCGCCCCGCCCCAGGCGTGGCTGAACTTCACCCCTTCCAGCTGCGGGAAGCAGGTGAAGAAGTGCTCGGCGAGCTTGAGGTAGGTCTCGGGCCGGTGGTCGCGCTCGGCGTCGAGCTGGCCGCCGTACGGGTAGATCGCGTCGTACCCGCCCCACAGGATCCGCCGGTCGGGGGTGATCCGGAAGTAGTGGAACTGGTTGGCGCTGTCGCCGAGCCCCTGCCGGTTCTTCCAGCCGATCGAGGCCAGCTGCTCCTCGGTCAGCGCCTCCGTCATCAGCGCGTAGTCGTAGACCGGGACGGTCAGCGGGCGCACCCGCTTGACCAGCGACGGGAAGATGTTGGTGCCCAGGGCCACCCGGCGGGCGAAGACCCGGCCGTACGGGGTCCGCACGGCCATCCCGGCTCCCGAGCCGGCCAGGTCCAGCCCGCGCGTGTTCTCGTAGATCCGGACGCCCAGCTCCAGGCAGGCCCGCTTCAGGCCCCAGGCGAGCTTCGCCGGGTTGAGCATGGCGACGCCGTCGCGGTCCCAGATCCCGCCGAGGAAGGTCGGGGAGTCGACCTCGGCCCGCAGGGCGTCCGCATCCAGCCATTCGGAGCGGCCGGCGAGGCCGAGCCGCTCGGCCTCCGCGTGGAACTCGCGGAGCTCCGCGACCTGGTGCGGCTCGGTGGCCACGTCGATCTCACCGCTGCGCTCGAAATCGCAGTCGATGCCATAGCGGGCGACGGCCTCCTCGATGGCGTCGAGGTTGCGGGCGCCGAGGTCCTCCAGCTTGGCGAGCTCGTCGGGCCAGCGGGCCATCCCGTTCGCCAGGCCGTGGGTGAGGGAGGCCGCACAGAAGCCGCCGTTGCGGCCCGAGGCGGCCCAGCCCGCCTCGTGACCCTCGATGAGGACGACGTCCCGGGCGGGGTCGCGCTCCTTGGCGATCAGCGCGGTCCACAGGCCGCTGTAGCCGCCGCCGATGACGAGCAGATCGCAGTGCTCGTCCCCGGTGAGGGCGGGCTCGGCGGCCGGCCTGCCGGGGTCGTCCAGCCAGTACGAGACCGGCTTGGCTCCGGAAAGAGATCGTGCAGCGGTGCGCATGGCGTCTGGGGCCATGTCTTCCAACTCCCTACAGGTGTTACTTGGGCTGTGCTTTCTTGCGGCGGTTGGCGACCATCTGGCCGCCCAGCACCACCAGGACCGCGATGACGAACATCGCCGTGCCGATGACGTTGATCTGTACAGGCGTACCGCGCTGGGCCGATCCCCACACGAACATGGGGAAGGTGACGGTGTTGCCCGAGTTGAAGTTGGTGATGATGAAGTCGTCGAAGGAGAGCGCGAAGGAGAGCAGCGCGCCCGCCGCGATGCCGGGGGCCGCGATCGGCAGGGTGACGCGCAGGAAGGTCTGCACGGGACCGGCGTAGAGATCGCGGGCCGCTTCCTCCAGGCGGGGGTCCATGGAGAGCACCCGGGCCTTGACGGCGGCGACGACGAAGCTGAGGCAGAACATGACGTGGGCGATCAGGATCGTCCAGAAGCCGAGCTGGATGCCCATGTTGAGGAAGAGGGCGAGCAGCGAGGCCGCCATCACGATCTCGGGCATGGCCATCGGCAGGAAGATCAGCGAGTTGACCGCGCCGCGACCCCGGAACCGGTAGCGGACCATCGCGAAGGCGATCGCGGTGCCCAGCACGGTCGCGCCGATGGTGGCCCACAGGGCGATCTGGAGCGAGAGGGACAGGGAGCCGCACATGTCGGCGACCCCGCAGGGGTCCTTCCACGCGTCGAGGGAGAACTCCTGCCAGGCGTAGTTGAACCGCCCGGTGGGGTTGTTGAAGGAGAAGACCGTGACGACGACGTTCGGCAGGATCAGGTACGCGAGCGTGCCGAGCCCCGCGATCACGACGAGATTGCGGCGCAGCCAGGTGGTGGCGCTCTTCATCAGACCAGGTCCTCCGTCCCCGCTCGGCGGATGTAGATGGTGACCATGACCAGCACGATGGCCATGAGGATGAAGGACAGCGCGGCCGCCGTCGGATAGTCGAGGATGCGCAGGTACTGCGACTGGATGACGTTTCCGATCATGCGGGTGTCCGTGGAGCCGAGCAGTTCGGCGTTGACGTAGTCGCCGCTCGCCGGGATGAAGGTGAGCAGGGTCCCGGAGACCACGCCCGGCATGGACAGCGGGAAGGTCACCTTGCGGAAGACCGTGGCGGGGCGGGCGTACAGGTCCCCGGCCGCCTCGTGGAGGCGGGTGTCGATGCGCTCCAGCGAGGTGTAGAGCGGCAGGATCATGAAGGGGAGGAAGTTGTACGTCAGACCGCAGACGACCGCGAGCGGCGTGGCGAGGACGCGGTCGCCCTCGGTCATGCCGAGCCAGCTGGTGACGTCCAGGAAGCCGACCGTGTTGAGGACGCCGACCACGGGGCCGCCGTCGGCCAGGATCGTCTTCCAGGCGAGGGTGCGGATCAGGAAGCTGGTGAAGAACGGGGCGATGACCAGCACCAGGAGCAGATTGCGCCAGCGGCCCGCCTTGAAGGCGATCAGGTAGGCCAGCGGATAGCCCAGCAGCAGGCACAGCGCGGTCGCGGTGCCGGCGTAGAGCAGGGAGCGCAGGAACTGCGGGTAGTACTCGGTGAAGGCGTCCCAGTAGGTCTGGAAGTGCCACTTGACCTTGAAGCCCTCTTCGAGGGAGCCGGTCTGCACCGAGGTCGAGGCCTGGTAGACCATCGGCAGCACGAAGAAGACGAGCAGCCACAGAATGCCCGGGAGCAGCAGCCAGTAGGGGATCAGGCGCTTCTTCAGGGACGGCTTGTGCACCGGGGGCTCGGCACAGACGGCGACCTCGGGCAGGGTCGCGGGGGCGCTCACGCGCTCTCCTCGACCGTCTCGATGCCGGCGTCGATGTCCTGTGCCGCGTCCAGGCCGAAGGTGTGGTCCGGGTTCCAGTGCAGTATCACTTCGGCGCCGGGGACGAGGCGGGCGTCGCGCTCGATGTTCTGCACGTACACCTCCAGCTCCGGGCAGACCGGGCTGTCGATGACGAACTGGGTGGAGACGCCGATGAAGGAGGAGGCCGCGATCTTGCCGGCCACCTTGTTGCGGCCGGTCTCGATGGTGCCCTCGGCGTCCGCGTGGACCAGGGAGATCTTCTCCGGGCGCACCCCGACCAGCAGCTTGCCGCCGGCGCGGGGTGTGGTCGAACATCGCGACGCCGGGACGCGCAGCTTCGTACCGGCGGAGGAGACGACGACGTCGGAGGCGCCGGCCTCCAGGACCTCGGCCTCGATGAGGTTGGAGGTGCCGAGGAAGTTCGCCACGAAGGTCGTCTTCGGGTTCTCGTAGAGCTCGGCGGGGGCGCCGAGCTGCTCGACACGGCCGCCGTTCATCACGGCGACCGTGTCGGCCATGGTCATGGCCTCCTCCTGGTCGTGCGTGACGTGCACGAAGGTGATGCCGACCTCGGTCTGGATGCGCTTGAGCTCCAGCTGCATCTGGCGGCGCAGCTTGAGGTCGAGGGCGCCGAGCGGCTCGTCGAGGAGCAGTACCTGCGGGTGGTTGATGAGCGCACGGGCCACCGCGACGCGCTGCTGCTGGCCACCGGAGAGCTGGTGCGGCTTGCGCCCGGCGAACTGGCCGAGCTGGACCAGCTCCAGCATGTCGTCGACCTGCTTCTTGACTGACTTGATGCCTCGGCGGCGCAGCCCGAAGGCGATGTTCTCCGAGACGTCGAGGTGCGGGAAGAGGGCGTAGCTCTGGAAGACGGTGTTGACCGGGCGCTTGTACGGCGGCAGGTGCGTGACCTCGCGGTCGCCGAGGCTGACGGTGCCGGTGGAGGGCTCCTCCAGGCCGGCGATCATGCGCAGGGTGGTGGTCTTCCCGCAGCCCGAGGCGCCGAGCAGGGCGAAGAAGGAGCCCTGGGGGATGGTGAGATCCAGCGGGTGCACGGCGGTGAAGGATCCGTAGTGCTTGCTGATCCCGGCGAGGCGGACGTCGCCGCCTTCGGTCTTGTCAGTCATGGGCCTGGGCCTTCGGTGGTGTGTCGTGGAAGGGGCAGGTGCCGGTACGGGTGCTGGTGCCGCGGGGACGGCGGCGGGACCCGTCAGGCTCCGATGAGCTTGGCGAACTTCTCCTCGTACGCCGTCTCTTCCTCGCTGGTGAGGGAGCGGAAGGCGTGCGACTTGGCGGCCATCGCCTTGTCGGGGACGATCAGGACGTTGTCCGCGAGCTCCGGGTCGATCTTGGCCAGCTCGTCCTTGACGCCCTCGACGGGGCAGACGTAGCTGATGTAGGCGGCCAGCTGGGCGGCCACCGGGGGCTCGTAGTAGTAGTCGATGAGCCGCTCCGCGTTGGCCTTGTGCCGGGCCTTCACGGGGACCAGCAGGTTGTCGCTGGAGCTGATGTAGCCGGGCGCCGGGATCGCGTACTGGATGTCCGGGTTGCCGGCCTGCAGCTGGATGACGTCGCCGGCCCAGGCCAGGCAGGCTGCGAGGTCGCCCTTGTCGAGGTCCGCCGTGTAGTCGTTGCCGGTGAAGCGGCGGATCTGCTTCTTGTCCACGCCCTTCTGGAGCCGGCCGATCGCCCCGTCGAAGTCCGCGTCGGTGAAGTTCGCCGGGTCCTTGCCCTGGTCGAGCAGGGTCATGCCGACGCTGTCGCGCATCTCGGTGAGGAAGCCGACGCGGCCCTTGAGGGAGGGGTCGTCGAGCATCTGGGTGACGGAGTCGACCTTCTTCCCGCCGGTCGCCTTGGTGTTGTAGGCGATGACGGTGTCGATGCCGGTCCAGGGGTAGCTGTACGCCCGGCCCGGGTCCCAGTCGGGGCTGCGGAACTGCGGGATCAGGTTGGCGTAGGCGTGCGGGAGGTGCGAGGGGTCCAGCTTCTGGGCCCAGCCGAGGCGGATGATGCGCGAGGCCAGCCAGTCGGTGACGACGATCAGGTCGCGGCCGGTGTCCTGGCCAGCCGCGAGCTGGGGCTTGATCTTGCCGAAGAACTCGACGTTGTCGTTGATGTCCTCGGTGTACTTGACCTTGATCCCGGTCCGCTTGGTGAACTCCTCCAGCGTGGGACGGGACTTCTCGTCGTCGCTGGTGTCCATGTACTCGGTCCAGTTGGAGAAGTTGATCTCCTTCTCCTGCTCCGAGTGGTCGTCGGAGGCCGCGGCGGTGCCCTCCGCGCGCTTGGCCGGCGGGATCCCGCAGCCGGCCAGCGCGGACAGGCCGCCGAGGGTGAGCGCTCCGACTCCGGAGGCGCGCAGCACGGAGCGGCGGGTGAGGGCGCCGCGCCCGGTGGTGAGGCTGCGCCGCATGGCGGCGAATTGCGCCGCCGAGAGGCGGTCGGGCTCGAACTGCTCCATGGGAGGTGCCCTTTCGGGATGGGTGCGAACCGCCGGTCGGGCGGCCCTACGTGGTTATCTGTCCCCGAAGATCGTGCGGTGCCAGTCCTTCGCGGCCACTGCGGTGTTGTCGTACATCACGTGCTTGACCTGCGTGTACTCCTCGAAGGAGTAGCTGCTCATGTCCTTTCCGAAGCCACTGGCCTTGTAGCCGCCGTGGGGCATCTCGCTGATGATCGGGATGTGGTCGTTGACCCAGACGCAGCCCGCCTGGATCTCCCGGGTGGCACGGTTCGCCCGGTACACGTCACGGCTCCAGGCGGAGGCGGCGAGCCCGTACGGCGTGTCGTTGGCCAGCGCGATGCCCTCGTCGTCGGTGTCGAAGGGCAGGACCACGAGGACCGGCCCGAAGATCTCCGACTGGACCACCTCGCTGTCCTGGGCGGCGCCGGAGATCAGCGTGGGCCGGTAGTACGCGCCCTCCGCGAGGTCTCCCCCGGGGATCTCGCCGCCGGTGACGACGGTGGCGTACGCGCGGGCACGCTCGACGAACCCGGCGACCCGGTCGCGCTGGGCGTGCGAGACCAGCGGGCCCAGGTCGGTGGCGGGGTCGAAGGGGTCTCCGACGCGGACGGTCTCCATCAGCTCGGCGACCCGGGCGACGAAGGCGTCGTGGAGGGGGCGCTGGACGTAGGCACGGGTGGCGGCCGTGCAGTCCTGGCCGGTGTTGATCAGGGAGGCGGCGACGGCGCCGTTGGCGGCGGCCTCCAGGTCGGCGTCGTCGAAGACGAGGAACGGGGCCTTGCCACCGAGCTCCAGGTGGAGGCGCTTGACGGTGGCGGTGGCGATCTCGGCGACCCGCTTGCCGATGGCGGTGGACCCGGTGAAGGAGGTCATGACCACGTCCGGGTGGCCGACCAGGTGCTCGCCCGCGTCCCGGCCGGCGCCGGTGACGATGTTGACCACGCCGTCCGGCAGGCCCGCCTCCTTGGCCGCCTGGGCGAACATCAGGGAGGTCAGCGGGGTGAGCTCGGCGGGCTTGAGGACGATGGTGTTGCCCGCGGCGATCGCCGGGAGGATCTTCCAGGCGGCCATCTGCAGCGGATAGTTCCACGGCGCGATGGACCCCACGACCCCGATCGCCTCGCGGCGTACGTACGAGGTGTGGTCCCCGGAGTACTCGCCGGCGGCCTGCCCCTGGAGGTGGCGCGCGGCGCCCGCGAAGAAGGCGGTGTTGTCGACGGTCCCCGGGACGTCGAACTCCGTCGACAGCTTGACCGGCTTGCCGCACTGCAGGGACTCCGCGAACGCGAACTCCTCCGACCGCTCGGCCAGCACGCCGGCGAGCCGGTGCAGCGCGTCGGAACGCTCCCCGGGGGTGGCTCCCGACCAGCCCGGGAAGGCCCGCTTGGCGGCGGCGACGGCGGCGTCCACGTCCGCGGTGGAGGCCAGCCCGTAGGTGAGCACCTCCTCGCCGGTGGCGGGGTCGACCACGGTGTGTGACCGGCCCGAGGTGCCGGGCCGCAGCTGCCCGTCGATGTACTGCGCGCCTGCGGCGAATCGGTCCTTGACCTGGACCTTGACCTGGAAGCGGTTGCCCATCACGCTCTCACGCTCTCCGTAGCTACAGTTCGAGCTACAGCTCGAATTGAGTGCCGATCCTGGCAGAGGGAAACCCCTCGGCCAAGTGATTCCGTTGTTGCCTTTTGATTACGCGACGGAATCGGTCGACCATGTGTCGAGGCGCGCCCGAAATCCCGTACGAAGTGTCCGGTGCTCCTGCGAGACTCGCATGCATGGAGAACATCGAGGAACTGATCGGGCAGGTCAGCCGGGGTGAGCAGCTGAAGTTCCTGCCGTTCTGGGGACACCGCCCGCGGCCCGACGGGACGCTCGGACCGAGCTGCCTCAGTCAGTGGTGGCCGTCCGAGTTCACCGTGGGTGACGTGCGGTACGCCACCGCCGAGCACTGGATGATGGCCGGAAAGGCGCGCCTGTTCGAGGATGCCGAGGCGGAGCGCGCGGCCCTGGAGGCGAGGACTCCGGCCGAGGCGAAGAACGCCGGCCGGCTGGTGCGCGGCTTCGACAACGCGGTGTGGGAGCGGGAGCGGTTCGCGCTGGTGGTGGAGGGCAGCGTGCACAAGTTCGGCTCCGATCCGGCGCTGACCTCGTACCTGCTCTCGACCGGGAAGCGGGTCCTGGTGGAGGCCAGCCCCCTGGACCGGATCTGGGGCATAGGCCTGGCCGCCGACGACGAGCGCGCAAAGGACCCGGCGCGCTGGCCCGGCCTGAACCTGCTGGGCTTCGCGCTCATGGAGGCGCGCGAGCGGCTGCGGGCGGAGCTTTAGCCGCCTTTAATCGCTCGCAGCCGATGCGGGTGTGCGACTAGCGTGATCCTTGTCCAGGTGCGCAGGTGAGACCTACTTCCACTGTTAATGGGGCGGCCGCGGGTTCGAGTCCCGTCACCGGCTTCGGGCCGGTGTAGCTCAGTTGGCAGAGCACCACGTGGTTTCACCGACCTCGATCTCTGGACACCTCTTCACGCACCTCCCGGTGCGCGGGCAGCGGCTCCTTCTTTTGCAGAGAAACCCAGGCCGCCGCCACCTTGATCTCGGGAGGCCCACGTACGGGAAGCCCGGTGCGCAGGCAACGGTTACTTCTCCGGATCAGCGGGTCGCGGGTTCGAGTCCCGCCCGGCTCCGGCCGGTAGCTCAGACGATGAGAGCAGCTGACACAAGTCCGTCGTCGACTTCCGATCTCGGGCCTCCCGTACGTCCCGCCTCCCCCGGTTTCCACTGAATTCGGGGGGATTCACATGGCTCGTTTCAACCTGCTCCGCTCCAAGGCGGCGCCGGCTCCGTCCACCGCGCCCACCTCACCCACGTCTCCCACCTCGCCGGTCCGCTCCACCGGCCGCCGCGCCGCCAACGCGCACGGCAGCCCCGGCTTCGTGCGCGATCCGCGCTCCGAGCTGTTCCTGCTCGCCGTCGCCAACTTCGTGACGCAGCGGACCGCTTACGAGTCCGGCCAGGACCGCGACGACCGGTACGGCGCGCTCGTGCGCACCCTCGCCGTGAAGGATCCCGAGTGGACCGCCGGCCTGCTCGGCTGGCTGCGGCGCGACGGCAACATGCGGACGGCCTCGCTCGTCGGAGCCGCCGAGTACGTCAAGGCGCGGCTCGACGCCGGAGCGACCGGCGGGCCCTCGAACCGGCAGGTCGTGGACTCCGTACTGCTGCGCGCGGACGAGCCCGGCGAGCTGCTCGCCTACTGGACGGCCGCCTACGGGCGGAGCGTGCCCAAGCCCGTCAAGCGCGGGATCGCCGATGCGGTGCGCCGCCTGTACTCCGGCAACTCGCTGCTGAAGTACGACACGGCTTCCCGGGGATACCGCTTCGGCGACGTCCTCAACCTGGTGCACCCCGCCCCCGACCCGGCCAAGCCCTGGCAGGGCGAGCTGTTCCGGTACGCCCTCGACCGCCGGCACGCCCCGGAGACCGCCGAGGTGCCGTCGGACAACCGCACCCTGCGCGCGCACCGGGCCCTGATGGAGCTGCCCGTGGCGGAGCGCCGGGCCGTGGTCACCGCGGCGGACGGCGCCGAGCGGCTCGCCGCGGCGGGCATGACCTGGGAGGCGCTGGCCGGCTGGCTGCAGGGGCCGATGGACGCGGCCGCCTGGGAGGCGGTCATCCCGTCCATGGGCGCGATGGCGCTGCTGCGCAACCTGCGCAACTTCGACGAGGCCGGGGTCTCGGACGCGGTGGCCGAGCGGGTCGCGGCGAAGATCTCCGACCCGGAGACCGTCGCGCGGGCCCGGCAGTTCCCCTTCCGCTACCTGGCCGCACACCGGCACGCGCCCTCGCTGCGCTGGGCGTACCCGCTGGAGCGGGCGCTGGGCCACTCCCTGGCCCACGTACCGTCCCTGCCCGGGCGGACGCTGGTCCTGGTGGACCGGTCCGGGTCGATGTGGTCGCCGCTGTCGGACCGCTCGCAGCTCAACCGGGCGGACGCGGCGGCCGTCTTCGGGACGGCGCTGGCGCTGCGCGCCGAGGACGCGGACCTGGTGCAGTTCGGCTCCACCAGCAAGGCGGTCGGTTTCCGTCGCGGCGAATCGGTGCTGAAGGTGCTGGAGCGGTTCGAGGACCTCGGCGGGACCTACACGGCGGAGGCGGTGCGCACGCACTACGCGGGACACGACCGGGTCCTGATCGTCACCGACGAGCAGGCCACGTACGCCTACGGCGGTGATCCCACGGCCCTGGTGCCGGACACGGTCCCGGTCTACACCTGGAACCTCGCCGGATACCGGGTGGGCCACGCGCCCTCCGGGTCCGCGCACCGGCACACCTTCGGCGGGCTCACCGACGCGGCCTTCCGCATGGTGTCCCTGATCGAGGACGGCCGGGACGCGAAGTGGCCCTGGGAGACCGGGCAGACGGACCCGGTCGCCTGACGGCGGGACGGAGGGCCGGACGGGGACAGCAGGTGTCCCCGTCCGGCCCTTCCGCTGGTGCCGCCGTGCGGATCAACCCCGGTGGAGGACCTGGGTGTTCTCGAACGGGGACGTGTAGTCCGAGTCGTAGTCGGAGTCGGATCCCCCGTCCCCGATCATGAAACCGAAGATCATGACGGCGATGACCAGACAGCTGATCACGATGCCGACCACGCCGGTGATGATGCCGGCCAGCGCCATGCCGTCGTTGTCGGCCTCACCGCGCTTGGCCTTGCCTCGGGCCAGTACGCCGAAGATGACGGCCGGGACGCCGAAGAGCAGGCCCAGGTAGCAGCTGACCACGGCGATGATCCCGAGGACGAGCGCGGCGATGCCGAAGCCGTTGCTCATGGGCCGGTACCCGGGGTATCCCGGATACCCGGGGTAGCCCGGCTGGCCGCCGTACGACGGTTGCGGAGCGCCCTGATGGGTGGGGTGGCCGCCGTACGGGGCCTGCGGCGCGCCCGGCTGCGCCGGGTAGCCGTACCCGGCCGGATCCGGCTGCGCCGGATAGCCGTAGGCGGGTATCTGCCCGGACTGGGATGCGGGCCCTGACTGGGGTGCGGGCCCGGACGCGGCCGGCGGGACGCCTCCACCGCCGGGCATCCCCGTGACGGTCTGCTGGTCGTGCACCCCCGGCGTCCCCGGTGCCGCCTGTGCTCCCTGCCCGCCCTGCTGTTTGCCCAGGTCGACCGCGGGCTGCTCCAGCGGCGCCCAGGGGTCTCGCGACTCGGGGCTCTGATCGGTCATACGGCGCCCCCCTCTCGTACGGCCATGCTAAGCGCTCCCTCCGACAGGCCCCGTCGCCGGTGCGGATCCTGCCTACGATGAACCCCGTTCCATCCGCACCGCGTCCTTCGGAGGCACCCTCATGCCCGACCTGCACCCCTTCATCGCGGGGCTGCCCAAGGCCGAACTTCACGTCCACCACGTCGGCTCGGCCTCCCCCCGCATCGTGGCCGAACTCGCCTCCCGGCACCCCGACTCCAAGGTCCCCACGGACCCCGAGGCCCTCGCCGACTACTTCACCTTCACCGACTTCGCGCACTTCATCGAGGTCTACCTCTCCGTCGTCGACCTGGTCCGCACCCCCGACGACGTGCGCACCCTCACCTTCGAGATCGCCCGCGACATGGCCCGGCAGAACGTCCGGTACGCCGAGCTCACCATCACCCCGTACTCCTCCACCCGCCGCGGGATCGACGAGAAGGCCTTCATGGAGGCCATCGAGGACGCCCGCAAGGCCGCCGAGACCGAACTCGGCGTGATCCTGCGCTGGTGCTTCGACATCCCCGGCGAGGCCGGCCTCGAAGCCGCCGCGGAGACCGCCCGCCTCGCCGTCGACCTGCGCCCCGAGGGCCTGGTCTCCTTCGGCCTGGGCGGCCCCGAGGTCGGGGTGCCGCGCCCGCAGTTCAAGCCGTACTTCGACGCCGCCCGCGCCGCCGGACTGCACAGCGTGCCGCACGCCGGCGAGACCACCGGCCCGGAGACCGTCTGGGACGCGATCCGCGAACTGGGCGCCGAGCGCATCGGCCACGGCACCAGCTCGACCCGGGACCCGGAGCTGCTCGCCTACCTCGCGGAGCACCGCATCGCGCTGGAGGTCTGCCCGACCTCCAACATCGCCACCCGCGCCGTCGCCACCCTGGACGAGCACCCCGTCAAGGAGATGGTGGCGGCCGGCGTGCTCGTCACCATCAACAGCGACGACCCGCCGATGTTCGGCTCCGACCTCAACAACGAGTACGCGGTGGCCGCCCGCCTGCTGGACCTCGACGAGCGGGGCCTCGCGCAGCTCGCGAAGAACGCCGTCGAGGCCTCCTTCCTCGACCCGGCCGGCAAGGCGAAGCTCACCGCCGAGATCGACACGTACACCTCCGCCTGGCTGGCTTCCTGACGGCTGCGCAGAATGGGTGCATGCGCACCCTGACTGCCGTAGGACACCGCGGGGATCCCTACCGCGTCCGCGAGAACACCCTGCCCTCGATCCGGTCCGCCTTCGAGCGGGGGGCGGACGCGGTGGAGATCGACGTACGGATGACCCGGGACGGGGTCCCCGTACTGCTCCACGACGAGGACCTCCAGCGGCTGTGGGGCCATGACGTACGGCTCGAAGACGTCACGGCCCCTCAGTTGAAGGAGCTGACGGACGGCGGGATCCCGACGCTGCGCGACGCCCTGATGGCCGCCGGCGCGGGCCGGGTCATGATCGACCTGCCGGGTGCGACGGCCGCGACCGTACGGACCGTGGTCGGCCAGGTCCGCGAATGCGGGGCCCGCGACCGTACGTACTACTGCGCGGGTCCGACCACCATGCTGGCGGTGCGCGCCGCCGATCCGGGCGCCGAGATCGCGCTGACCTGGACCACGCTGGCTCCCCCGCGCCGGGTGCTGACCGACGCGGTGGCACCCGGCTGGCTCAACTACCGCTTCCCGCTGGTCGGCCCGGAGCTGGTGGAAGCCCTGCACCGGGACGGCCTGCTGGTGTCGGCCTGGACCCCGGACACCAAGCGGTCGATGCGCGCGCTGATCAGGGCCGGGGTCGACTCGATCACGACGAACCGGGTGGACGCGCTGAGAGCCGTACGGGCCGAGCTCGGCCGGTGAGCCGCGCTCGACTGGTGAAGCGTGCCTGGGAGGAGATCGGGGCGCGGATCCGGCGGGCCGGTCCGCTCCGGCAGGACCTGGGGCTGACACTGCTGGTGCAACTGGCCGTCACGATGCCCTTCGTGGTGCCGCGGTCGGCGGAACTGCCGCCCGCGGACTGGGCCTCGTACGCGATGACCACGCTCGGGGTGCTGCCGCTGGTGTGGCGGCGGCGGGCTCCGGTGACGGTGCTGGTCGCGATCCTGGCGGCCGGCGGCGTGTACAACCTGGCGGGTGACGGCCCGGGGCAGCCGCTTCCGTACGCGGGGCTGCTCGCCTTCTACACGGTCGCCCTGCGGTGCACGCCCCGGGTGCGGCTGATGGTCGGCGGACTCACGGTCCTCACGGTCGTCCTGTCGGTGTACTGGAACACCGGGACCGCGCGCGAACTGCTCTTCACCTTCTTCGTCTCCGGCGCCGCGTACGCGCTGGGGCGGCTGCAGCACACCCGGCAGGCGTACACCGCGGCCCTCCTGGACCGGGCGGCCCAGCTGGAGCGCGCCAACCGGATCGAGGCGGAGCAGGCCGCCGCCCGCGAACGGGCCCGGATCGCACGGGAGATGCACGACATCCTCTCGCACGCGGTCAGCATCATGATCGTGCAGGCGGAGGCCGGTCCGGTGGCCGTACGCAGGGCCCCCGAACGCGCCGAGGCCGCGTTCGAGGCCATCGCGGAGACGGGCCGCGACGCCATGGCCCAGCTGCGCACGATGCTGGGGGTGCTGCGCACGGACGAGGCGGCTCCGCGCTCCCCCCAGCCCGGCACCGGGGAACTGGCGGGGCTGCTGGAGCGGGTCCGCGGCAGCGGGCCCCAGGTGCGTCTGGAACGCACGGGTACGGTGCGCGCCCTGCCGGCGGCGCTGGAGGCGACGGTGTACCGGGTGGTGCAGGAGGCCCTGACCAATGTGGTCAAGCACGCGGGAGCCTCGGCGGTGGCCGTGCGTCTGGAGTACGGGGAGCGGGAGCTCACGGTGACGGTGACGGACGACGGGCGGGGTCCGGACGCGGGGGCGGATGCGGGTGCGGATCCGGGGGCGGATGCGGGCTCCGTGCCGCGGGCGCGGCCGGGCGGGCACGGCCTGATCGGGATCCGCGAGCGGGCCGCCGCCCACGGGGGCACGGCCCGGACGGGACCCGGTCCCGACGGCACCGGCTTCGAGCTGCGCGTCGTCCTTGTAACGTCGGGCGCGGAGGTGGGGAAGTGACGATCCGTGTGGTGGTGGCCGACGACCAGGAGCTGGTGCGCAGCGGCTTCGCGATGATCCTGGACGCCCAGGAGGACATCGAGGTGGTGGCGGAGGTCGGCGACGGGGCGGCGGCGGTCGCGGCGGTACGGTCCCTCGCGCCCGACGTGGCGCTGCTGGACGTCCGGATGCCGGTGCTGGACGGGATCGAGGCGTGCCGGGAGATCTCGGGGACGAGTGCCTGCCGGACGGTGATGCTGACGACCTTCGACTCGGACGAGTACGTGTACGAGGCCCTGCACGCGGGGGCCAGCGGGTTCCTGCTCAAGGACGTGCGGCGGGACGATCTGGTGCACGCCGTACGGGTGGTGGCGGCGGGCGATTCCCTGCTGGCGCCTTCGGTGGCCCGGCGGCTGATCGCGCAGTACACGGCGGCGACCGCCCGGCCGACGGCCGGGGAGACGGCCGGGGAGGCGCTGTCCGCGCAGCGGCTGGAGGTGCTGACGGCACGTGAGCGGGAGACGTTGCTGCACCTGGGCCGGGGTCTGTCGAACGCGGAGCTCGCGGCGGAGCTGATGGTGAGCGAACACACGGTCAAATCACATGTGGGCAACGTGCTGTCGAAGCTGGGGCTGCGGGACCGGATCCAGGCGGTGATCTGCGCGTACGAGACGGGTCTGATCGCGGCTGGCTCTCCGGTATCTCCCTCTGGGGAGTGAGACGAGGCGGGTCTCCTCGCTCTCGGTAGTGAGTTGTCGTACCGGCAAAGACCCCTCTCTGTGGTGATCCGCAACTACCGCTGTGACCTGCAGCATTGAGGTCATCGGGGCGGAAGTCGCCCGGAGAGCCGACAGGGGGATCCCACCATGAACCGAGCGACCCGCACGCTGATCGCCACCGCCCTGGTCCTGGGCATCGCGGCCGGACCGGCCGCCGCCGCCCAGGCCGGGCCGGCGCGGGCTTCGGCCACCGCGGCCCCGGCCGCGCAGGGCCCCGTACCGCAGGTCCCGACCCCGCCGAACGCCACGGCGCTGGAGCAGGCGATCGCGGGGCTCGGGGTGGGACACGAGGACGCCACGGCCGCACTGGTACGGGTGGGTGGCACGAGCGGGAGTTGGCAGGGCGGTTCGGGTGTCGCGGACATCCGCACCGGGCGCCCGGCGATCGAGCAGGGCCGCTTCCGGGCCGGGTCGGTGACCAAGGCCTTCACGTCGGCGGTGGTGCTCCAGCTCGCCGCCGAGGGCAGGCTGGACCTCGACGGGCCGGTCGGCCGGTACCTGCCCGATTCCGTCCCCGGGGCGTACGGCACGGTCACCGTCCGGCAGCTCCTCAACCACACCAGCGGGATCCCGGCGGCCGACGGCCCGGGCGACTCCTTCGAGGCCCAGTGGGAGCACCGCTTCGACGTGACCGATCCGCACGACCAGATCGCCGGCGCGGTGGCCAAGAACCCCGAGTTCGTCCCGGGCACGGCCCAGCACTACCTGAACATCAACTACACGGTGCTGGGCGTGCTGATCGAGAAGGTGACGGGCACGACGTACGAGAAGGCGGTCGCGGCGCGGGTGCTGAAGCCGCTGGGGCTCCGGGACACCTCGTTCCCGGGCCGTCTCCAGACCCGCATACCGGGTCGCCACAACCACGGGTACCAGGCGGTGGCGCGGGAGGACGGTTCCACCGGGCTGCGGGACGTGACGGAGTGGAACTCCTCGGACCGGTGGGCGGCGGGAGACATCATCTCCACCACGGCCGATCTGGAGCGGTTCACCGTCGCCCTGTTCAGTGGACGCATCGTCCCGGCGGCGCAGTTGGAGGAGATGTTCACGGTCCCCGGGGTGAAGGACTTCGTCACGGGCAAGTCCGCCACGATGACGGCCGGGTTGGCGCGGATCGTGCTGCCCGACGGCACGGTCGCCTGGGGCAAGACGGGCGGCCGGCACGGCTACAACACGGCGATAGGCGGGACCCGCGACCTGTCCCGCACCCTCGTGTACTCAGTCAACTCGACCGATGCCAAGGGCCAGGACATGAACCCGGTGGCCCTCGGCATCGTCATGGCGGCCTTCGCCCAGTAGCGCGGACTCAGCCCCGGGTCCCGGCCAGGTTCACGGTCGGGTCCGGAGTCGGAGTCGGGGCCGGAGCCGCGGCCGTGGCGGGGCCGGGATCCGCCGGCATGGCCTCCAGGCGCTTGATCATGCGGCGCAGCACCAGCAGGGGGATCACCCCGAAGACGCCGAAGGAGATGTCGACCAGCGACCAGGAGAAGGGGATCCCCCGGATCGGCCCGCAGATCAGGGCCAGCGGGACGATGCCGGCGCAGGCGACCATGCCGGCCTCGACGATCCAGATGTTGCGCACCGGGTCGCGGTGGACCCCGTAGAAGAAGACGGCGATCACCAGGTGGGCGAAGGCCAGCCAGTCGGTGCCGTAGAGGAGGAAGGGGTATTCGGAGTCCGCGCGCTCCAGCCCGTCGCCGACGCGGCGCAACCACTCGTTGTCCACCAGGGCGTTGGCCCAGTGGAGCTCGCTCACCAGGGGGAAGGCGGTGAGTCCGCTCAGCACCAGGCAGACGAGGAACAGGGCAAGCCAGGCACGGATCCGCCGCAGAAGGGCGCTTCTCTCGCTCATGGAAGACAGCCTACGCAGCTTTCTGAACATGTTCAGCACAATTGTTGAACATGTTCAGTTCGCCGCGAGATCGTGATCGGGCCCCGCCCTCAAAGACCGACGATGCCGTTCCAGCGCTTGGCGAAGGACGAGCGCTCCGCGGAGGAGATGTCGCGGGCCACCACGAGGCGCTTGCGCATGTCCTCGTCCGGGAAGATCAGCGGGTTCTCGGCGAGCGCGGCGGTCTCCTCGTCCTCGGAGGCGGCCAGCACCTCACGGGCGGCCGGAACCGGGCAGACGTAGTTGACGGAGGCGGCGAGCAGCGCGGCCACCTCCGGGTCGTAGTAGAAGTCGATGAGTGCCTCGGCGTTGGCCTTGCGCGGGGCCAGGTTGGGGATGAGCAGGCTCTCCGCCCAGAGTTCACCCCCTTCCTCGGGGACCACGAACTCGATGTCGGGGTTGTCGGCCTGGAGCTGGATCGCGTCCCCGGAGTAGGCCTGGCAGGCCAGCACGTCGCCCTTGCTCAGATCGGAGGTGTAGTCGTTGCCGGTGAAGCGGCGGATGTGCTTCTTCTTCACCATGCTCTCGACCTGGTCGCACATCCGGTGGAAGTCGGTTTCGGTCCACCGGGTCACGTCGACCCCACTGCCCTGCATCAGCAGGGAGAAGGACTCGTCGAGACCGGAGAAGAGCGTGACCTTGCCGGCCAGGTCCGGGTGCCACAGGTCCTTGACGGACTTGATCTCCCGGCCGAGCGCCTTGCGGTTGTAGGCGATGCCGGTGATCCCCGACTGCCAGGGCACGGTGTGCAGCCGGCCCTCGTCGAAGGCGGGCGAGCGCAGCTGCGGGTCCAGGTACTTCGACACGTTCGCCTGCGCCGGGCGGTCCATCTTCTGGGCCCAGCCCAGGTGGACGAAGCGGGCGGCCATCCAGTCGCTGACCACCACCACGTCGTGGCCGGTCTGCTGGTGGTTCATCAGCGCCGGGCTGATCTTGCCGAAGAACTCGTCGTTGTCGTTGATCTCCTCGGTGTACCGGACCTCGATGCCGGTCTTCTCCGAGAAGGCCTCCAGCGTCGGGCGCCGGCTCTCGTCCTCTTCGTCGGTGTCGATGTAGAGGGGCCAGTTGGAGAAGGAGACGCTCCGGTCGGCGCCGGAGCGGTCCCGGCCCTCCCGCCGGTTCTCTGGGACGTACGCGGCCGGGACACCACAGCCGGTGAGGCCGGCCAGCAGGCACGCGGCACCGAGGCCGCGCAGCGCCGCGCGGCGGGAGAAGGCGAGTTCAGGCATGGCCAAAGCCTCGGTGAACGCCGAAGGGCGGGCAATAGACATGTTGTCTACTACCCGCCCCTTGAAGGCAGTGCCCTGGCCGATGCGGCGGCCGGCCGCCCGCCCGGCTTCCGGTCAGCCGTCGAGCGAGGTCATGACGTGCTTGATGCGCGTGTAGTCCTCGAAGCCGTAGGCGGAGAGGTCCTTGCCGTAGCCGGACTTCTTGTATCCGCCGTGGGGCATCTCGGCGACGAGCGGGATGTGGGTGTTGATCCACACGCAGCCGAAGTCGAGGTTCTTGGACATCCGCATCGCGCGGCCGTGGTCCTTGGTCCACACCGACGAGGCGAGGGCGAACTCGACGTCGTTGGCGTACGCCAGGGCCTGGTCCTCGTCCGTGAAGGACTGGACGGTGATGACGGGGCCGAAGACCTCGTTCTGGATGATCTCGTCGTCCTGCTTGAGGCCCGAGACCACGGTCGGGGCGTAGAAGTAACCCTTCTCGCCGACCTGGTGGCCGCCCGCCTCGACCTTGGCGTGGGCGGGGAGCCGCTCGATGAAGCCCGCGACCTGCTTCAGCTGGTTCGGGTTGTTCAGCGGACCGTAGAGCACGTCCTCGTCGTCCGGCTGCCCGGTCTTGGTGTCGGCCGCGTTCTTGGCCAGCGCCGCGACGAACTCGTCGTGGATCGACTCGTGGACCAGTACGCGGCAGGCCGCGGTGCAGTCCTGGCCGGCGTTGAAGAAGCCCGCGACCGCGATGTCCTCGGCGGCCTTGGCGATGTCGGCGTCCTCGAAGACCACGACGGGGGCCTTGCCACCGAGCTCCAGGTGGACGCGCTTGACGTCCTTGGAAGCGCTCTCGGCGACCTGCATGCCCGCGCGCACCGAGCCGGTGATGGAGGCCATCGCCGGGGTGCGGTGCTCGACCATGGCCCGGCCGGTGTCGCGGTCACCGCAGACGACGTTGAAGACGCCCTTGGGCAGGATCTCGCCGATGATCTCCGCCATCAGGATGGTGGAGGCCGGGGTGGTGTCCGAGGGCTTGAGGACCACGGTGTTGCCCGCGGCCAGGGCCGGGGCGAACTTCCAGACGGCCATCATCATCGGGTAGTTCCACGGCGCGACCTGCGCGCAGACGCCGACCGGCTCACGGCGGACGATCGAGGTCATCCCCTCCATGTACTCGCCGGCCGAACGGCCCTCCAGCAGGCGCGCGGCGCCGGCGAAGAAGCGGATCTGGTCCACCATCGGCGGCAGCTCCTCGCTGGCCGTGAGGCCGAGCGGCTTGCCGGTGTTCTCCGATTCGGTGGCGACCAGCTCGTCCGCGCGCGCCTCGAAGGCGTCCGCGATCTTCAGCAGGGCCTTCTGGCGATCGGAGGGGGTCGCGTCACGCCAGGCCGGGAAGGCCGCCGCGGCCGCGGCCATGGCGGCGTCGACGTCCGCCTGGCCGGAGAGGGGGGCGGTCGCGTACGCCTCGCCCGTGGCGGGGTTGACCACCTCGGTGGTCCGCCCGTCGGCGGCGTCCTTGAACTCCCCGCCGATGTAGTTGCGCAGACGACGCAGTTCGGTGGTCACTACAGCCACACTCCTGTGATCACATGTCCAATGGTTGAGACAGCTACTTAGCCTAGCCTCTCAGACGCCGTTTTCGACAGGCCCACACATCACGAACTACGGAATCAGTGAGATCTGACTCCCCAAACAACGAATTACATCGTTCTCGCCTTGCGGAACAGACGACTCCTCGTGCACAGTGAGGTCGTGGTCAGTCGAAGCGCAGATTCCAGGAACAGACAACCGTCCCCTTCGGTCGATGCTGTGTCCCTGGCGATCATCGAGCAACTGCAAGAGGACGGCCGTCGTCCTTACGCGGCGATCGGCAAGGCCGTCGGCCTGTCCGAAGCGGCGGTGCGCCAGCGTGTACAGAAGCTGCTCGACCAGGGCGTCATGCAGATCGTCGCCGTCACCGACCCGCTCACCGTGGGGCTCCGGCGCCAGGCGATGGTCGGCATCAACGTCGAGGGAGACCTCGACCCCGTGGCCGACGCGCTGACCGCGATGGCCGAGTGCGAGTACGTGGTGATGACCGCGGGCTCGTTCGACCTGATGGTGGAGATCGTCTGCGAGGACGACGACCACCTGCTCGAAACGATCAACAAGAAGATCCGTGCGCTCCCCGGCGTGCGATCAACCGAAAGCTTCGTTTACCTGAAGCTGAAGAAGCAGACCTACATGTGGGGAACGAGATAGCCCGTGAGCCAGGACCTCTCCAAGACCGCGTACGACCACCTGTGGATGCACTTCACCCGCATGTCGTCGTACGAGAACTCGCCCGTCCCCACCATCGTGCGGGGTGAGGGCACCTACATCTTCGACGACAAGGGCAAGCGCTACCTGGACGGTCTCGCCGGACTGTTCGTGGTCAACGCCGGTCACGGCCGCAAGGAACTGGCCGAGGTCGCCTACAAGCAGGCGCAGGAACTCGCGTTCTTCCCCATCTGGTCGTACGCGCACCCCAAGGCCGTCGAGCTCGCCGAGCGTCTCGCGCACTACGCCCCGGGCGACCTGAACAAGGTCTTCTTCACCACCGGTGGCGGCGAGGCCGTCGAGACCGCCTGGAAGCTCGCCAAGCAGTACTTCAAGCTGCAGGGCAAGCACACCAAGTACAAGGTCATCTCGCGTGCGGTCGCCTATCACGGCACCCCGCAGGGCGCCCTGTCCATCACCGGTCTGCCGGCCCTCAAGGCCCCCTTCGAGCCGCTGGTCCCCGGCGCGCACAAGGTGGTCAACACCAACATCTACCGCGCCCCGATCTACGGCGACGACCCCGAGGCCTACGGCCGCTGGTGCGCCGACCAGATCGAGCAGGAGATCCTTTTCGAGGGTGCCGACACCGTCGCCGCCGTCTTCCTGGAGCCGGTGCAGAACGCCGGTGGCTGCTTCCCGCCGCCGCCCGGCTACTTCCAGCGCGTCCGCGAGATCTGTGACGAGTACGACGTCCTGCTCGTCTCCGACGAGACGATCTGCGCGTTCGGCCGCCTCGGCACGATGTTCGCCTGTGACAAGTTCGGCTACATCCCGGACATGATCACCTGCGCCAAGGGCATGACCTCGGGCTACTCCCCGATCGGTGCCTGCATCATCTCGGACCGCCTCGCCGAGCCGTTCTACAAGGGTGACAACACCTTCCTGCACGGCTACACCTTCGGCGGACACCCGGTGTCCTCCGCGGTGGCGCTCGCCAACCTCGACATCTTCGACAAGGAAGGCCTCAACCAGCACGTGCTGGACAACGAGGACGCCTTCCGCTCGACGCTGGAGAAGCTGCACGACCTGCCGATCGTCGGCGACGTCCGCGGCAACGGCTACTTCTACGGCATCGAGCTCGTCAAGGACAAGGTCACCAAGGAGTCCTTCACGGACGAGGAGACCGAGCGCGTGCTCTACGGCTTCCTCTCCAAGGCGCTCTTCGAGAACGGCCTGTACTGCCGCGCCGACGACCGTGGCGACCCGGTCATCCAGCTGGCCCCGCCGCTGATCGCCGACCAGGGCACCTTCGACGAGATCGAGGGCATCCTGCGCCGCGTGCTCACCGAGGCCTGGACCAAGCTCTAACCAGCCCGCGTCCTCGCACCGTCCCGCAGGCGGCAAACTGCCGGACCACACGGCCCGGATCCTCCGTTCGAGTGAGAACGAGGGGGTCCGGGCCGTGTGCTGTCACCATCCAAGACGTTCATCTCTTTACATCTCATTGCGGCGCCAGTGACCAAGCGGGCTCCGCTTCGTTCCCCCGGACGGAGGTGTACGCCATGGTGGCTCCACGGGACAACGCTCCGCCGGACAACGCTCCGTCGGACAGAACTCCTTCGGACAACGTCCCGCCCCAGGACGATCTGCTCTGGGCACGGTCCCTTCATTACTCCCACAGCGGCTCGCCGGGCCTCATCGGAGTCTCGGTCGGCGTCCGCGCGGGAGAGATCCTCGCCGTGACCGGCCCCCGCGGCAGCGGCAAGAGCACGCTGCTGCGCTGCCTGTCCGGACAGCTCCGGCCCGAGCAGGGCGAGGTCTGGTTCAACAGCGTCCCCGTGCACACCATGGGCACCCTGGCCCGCGAACGGCTGCGCCGCGACCGCTTCGGCTGGATCGGCCCCGAGCCGAAGCTGCTGCCCGAGCTCCGGGTCTGGGAGAACGCCGCCCTGCCGCTGCTGATCGCCGGCGCGAGTCACCGCACCGCCAAACGGGCCGCCTGCGAATGGCTGGACCGCCTCGACATCGGCGCCTTCGCCCGCAAGCACCCCGGCGCCCTCAACCGGGCCGAGTCCCAGCGCGTCGCGCTCGCCCGCGCCCTCGCGCACCTGCCCGCCGTGGTCTTCGCCGACGAGCCCACCGCCCCGCTGCACCGCGCCGAGCGCTCCCTGCTGCTGCGCACGCTCACCACGGCCGCCCGCTCCCACGGCATCACCGTGCTGCTGGCCACCCACGACGAGGAGACCGCGGCCGTCGCCGACCGGGACTTCTCCCTGCTCGACGGCCGGCCGGCCGCCGCGGCAGCCGCGGCCGGGCACTCCCCCAGCTCCTTCCCCCAGCCCCCGGAGGACCAGGCCGCGTGCTCGCTCTCCGCCTAGCCCGCGGCTCCCGGCCGCTGGTGCAGCTACGCCGGCTGCTCGTCGCCGCCGCGTCGGCCGGCAGCGGCTTCCTGCTGCTGTACGTGCTCGCGCAGGCCACGGCCCGGCCCGCCGGATCGTTCCCTCAGCTGCTCTGGGCCCTGGTCCCCCTCGCCGTCACCGTCCAGTTCGCCGTCGCCGTGGCCCGTACCGACCCCGCGACCCGGCCCCTGGAGGGGATGGACGCCGCCGGACTGGGGCCCGTACGGCTCACCTTGGTCGCGACGATCTCCACCGCCGTGGCCTGCACCCTCGGCAGCGCCGTGGCCCTGGCCATCTTCCTCCACCTGCGCGGGGAGGTGACCGGGCTGCCCTTCGACGGCGCCGGGGCCGGGCTGCTCCACGCCGACCAGCCCCTGCCCGTGGCGGCCGCCCTCACCCTGCTGGCCCTGCTCCCGCTGGCCGCCTCGACCGCCACCGCCCTGGCCCTGCGCCCGCACCCCCGGCCCGCGCCGCAGACCGCGCTGCCTTGGGGCATCGCCCTCACCGCCTGCGGACTCGCCGCGCTGGCCTATGCCCGCCCCGGCGGAGCCGGCGTACCCGCGGGCTGGGCACTGACCGCCCTCGGCCTGGCCCTCGCCGGTCCGGGCCTGGCCTACGCCTGCGGGGCGCTGGTCCAGGCCGTCCGCCCGGGTGCGCTCCGGCTGCTGGCCGGGCGGGCCCTCCAGGAGGAGGCCCCCCGGCTGGGCGCACCCCTCGGCGTGCTGTGCGCCGTCGGGGCGGGCGCCCTCAGCGCCGTGGCCCTGCGCGACCACGGCGGGCTCCAGGTCCCGCTCGGCCCGCTGACCGCACCCGCCGCCGCGCTGGTGGCCGTGTGTGCGGCCGCGACCCTTCTCACATCGGCGGTCGAGGTGCGCCAGGCCAGGACCGCCGCCCGCGAGACCCTGACCGGGCTCGGCGCACCGGGCAAGGTCCTGCGTACAGCCGCGACCGTACGGGCCACCGCGCTGGTGGCGGTGTGCCTGCCGCTCAGCTGGGGTGTGTCACAGCTGACGTCGCTGGCATTGACCCGCTGAGGCGGGCAGCCCTTAGGGTGGGCCGAATGGCCAACCCACACATCGAGACCGATACCGAGATCGAGACGCTCGCCGAATTCGACCGGGTTGTGGCCCGCGGTTCGCTCAGCGGGTACCGCATCCAGGCGGTCAACCTGTTGGAGCGAACCTTCGCCCTGCTGTCCGCCGACACCTCGTCAGCCGTGTTCCTGGGCTGCGCGATGGAGCCGGACGCCTCGGTCAAGGTGCGCGCGGACGGCGCCCTGGTCTTCCCGCCCGTCCCTGACCTGCCGTTCAACCCCTACCGGGGCCTGCTCTACACGCCGGAGGAGCTCTTCACCGGCCTGTCCGCGGGCTACGAGGCCACTCCGGACGCCGAGGCGTACGCCTGGTTCCAGGAGACCAAGGCGGACGGCGACATCTACTCCTCGATGCTGCGTTCCATCCACGACGACGCCATCTCCGACGCCCTCGACGAACACCTCGTGGGCGCCCGCGTCGTCGGGGTGATGGGCGGCCACGCCATGACCCGCGGCGGCGACGCCTACCGGGGCGCGGCCGAGCTGGGCCGGACGCTGACCCGCTCCGGGCTGACCGTGGCCACCGGCGGCGGCCCGGGCGCCATGGAGGCGGCCAACCTCGGCGCGTACCTCGCCCCGGCCCCCGACGAGGCCCTGCCCGAAGCCCTGCGGATGCTGGCCAAGGCCCCGTCCTTCACCCCGTCCGTCTCCGACTGGGCGCGTGCGGCCTTCGCCGTACGGGAACGCTGGCCGGCGGTCACGGGCGGCGACTCGGTGGGCATCCCGACCTGGTCCTACGGACACGAGCCGCCGAACCCCTTCGCCGGGCACATCGCGAAGTACTTCGCCAACGCCACCCGCGAGGACGGACTCCTCGCACGGTCCAACGCGGGCGTGGTCTTCCTGCCCGGCGCGGCGGGCACGGTCCAGGAGATATTCGACAACGCGACGCCCAACTACTACGAGTCCCGCGGCGAGCCGACGCCGATGATCCTCGTCGACCGCGCCCACTGGACCGAGCGGCTGCCCGCCTGGCCACTGCTCCAGGCGCTCGCCCGGGGCCGGGCGATGGAGTCCCGGATCGCCCTGGTCGACTCGGTGACCGAGGTCCCGGCGGCCCTCGCCGCGATGAGCTGACCTCGACCGCCTGACCCGGGCAGGCAACTTCTCCCCCCTTTTCCACGTCTGGAAGAGGTACGCACTACGTAAAAACGCAAAGCCTGCCAGACGTGAACGGAGCCCTCGGGTGCTCATAGGCCTGCTCACCGCCATCGCGGCGTCCATCTGCTACGGCACGGGATCCGTCCTGCAAGCCGTGGGCTCCCGGCGGGCGGCCCGGATGTCGCCCGCCGCCGCCGGGGTCACCCAGCACGGCGGACCGAACCTCACTTCCACGGCGAAGGCCGCGATGACCTGGGAGTTCATCGTCGGCACGATCCTGGACTTCGTGGGCTTCGGCCTAGGCGCCCTGGCCGCCCGGCTCCTGCCGCTCTTCCTCTCTCAAACAGTCATCAGCGCCAACCTGGTGATCACGGCCGTGCTGAGCGTGAAGATGCTCGGCATCCGGCTGACCCGCAAGGAAAGGACCTCCATCGGGGTCGTCTGCGCGGCGCTGGTCCTGCTCGCGACGGCGGCGGGCCACGAGGGCGGCCACTACGCTCCCGCGTCCACGCACTGGTGGCTCCTGGGCGTGACCGTACTGATCATCGTGGGCGGCACGGTGGCGGTACGTTTCCTCGGCGGCCGTGCCGCGATCCTGGCGGGCCTGCTGTCGGGTCTGGCGTTCGGCGCCCTGGGCGTCGGGGTCCGCATCCTGAACGGCGTCGAGCCGTTCTCGTTCCCCTCCCTCCTCTCGGACCCGGCCCTGTACGCCATCGTCCTGGCCGGGGTCGGCGGCATGTACCTGCACACCGTGGCCCTCCAGATCGGCTCGGTGAACGGCGCCACCGCCGCCCTGGTGGTCGGTGAAACCGTGCTCCCCGGAGCGATCGGCGTCCTCTGGCTGGGCGACGCGTCCCGCCCCGGCATGGCCTGGCTGGCGGTCCTGGGCTTCGTCCTGGCGGTGACCGGCGCGGTAGCGGTCGCCTGGTATGGCAACCACGAGGGCGCGGAGACCCCTTCGGAACCGGAGTCCGACAAATCCAGCCTCGCCGGCGTTTGAGGCGCGGAGTCTGGGGCGGAGCCCCAGGGGGTCCGGGCGCAGCCCGGGACCCCCGCTTTCAGCCCGTCCGGCGTTTGAGGACCGGGGTCCGGGCAGAGCCCGGGGAACGGTGGAAGGGCGGGTAGGGGACTTCGCCCCGCGAAGCGGCAAACAGCGGGGATCCAGCCCCGCACAGCGGCAACGGCCCGGCCCTACTCCCCCGGCAGCACGACCACCTCGCTCGGGGCGAAGGTCACCGCAACCCGGTCCCCGACCGCCGGCGCCCCGGCCAAATCACACTCCGCCTCCAGCACCGGCCCCACCTCGGGCCGAAGCAGCAGCGCGACATGCGTCCCCCGGAAGGTCCGCGACACCACCTCGCACCCCAGCCCTCCCCCCGGCGACAGCACGACCCCCGCGGGCCGGATCAGCACCCGGTGCTCCCCCGCCGGTGACCCGGCCGGAACCGGGACCTTCCCCCACGCAGTCGCCGCCACCCCGGCGGAAAGCTCCGCCGGGACGACGTTCTCGAAGCCCAGGAACCGCGCCACGAACTCCGACGCCGGCCGCTGCCACACCTCCAGCGGGGTCCCCGCCTGCGCGATCCGCCCGTCCCGCATGACGACCACCCGGTCGGCCAGCGCGAACGCCTCGCCCTGGTCGTGCGTGACGGCCAGCACGGTCGTGCCCAGCCGCGAGAACAGCCCCCGCAACTCCACCACCAGCCGCTCCCGCAGCCCGCGGTCCAGCTGCCCGAGCGGCTCGTCCAGCATCAGCAGCCGCGGCGAGGGCGCCAGCGCCCGCGCCAGCGCGACCCGTTGCTGCTCGCCGCCGGACAGCGAAGCCACCGCCCTGTTCTGCGCCCCGGGCAGCCCGACCAGCTCCAGGAGTTCGGTGACCCGGGCCTCGGAGGACTGCTTCGAAGCGCCCCGCATCCGCAGCCCGAACGCCACGTTCCCGCCCACGTCCCGGTGCGGGAACAGCTGGTGGTCCTGGAACATCAGGCCCACCCCCCGCCGGTGTACGGGCACTGCGGCCTGGTCGGCGCCGCCCAGCAGCACCCTCCCGCCGGCGACGGGCTGGAGTCCGGCCACCACCCGGAGCAGGGTGGACTTGCCGCTCCCGCTCGGCCCCAGCACGCACACGATCTCGTGCTCGGCGACCGCCATGTCCACACCGTCCAGGGCGTAGGCGACCGCACGCTCACCGAAGCGGACCGACACCCCTTCCAGCTGAAGCAGGGTCATCAGAACTCTCCGGAGGTCTTGTCGGGGCGCAGGCGCTCCAGCAGCAGCAGGGACACCGCGCACACCAGCATCAGAATCGTGCTCAGGGCCATCGCCTGCCCGTAGTTCATCTCCCCGGCCCGCCCCAGCAGCCGCGCCACGGCGACCGGCAGCGTCGGATGGTCAGGCCGCGCGATGAAGACGGTCGCCCCGAACTCCCCGAGGGACACCGCGAAAGCGAAGCCGGCGGCGATCAGCAGGGCCCTCCGCACCATCGGCAGGTCCACCTCTCGCCAGGCCCGCAGCGGTGAGGCCCCGAGCACGGCGGCGGCCTCCCGCAGCCGTCCGTCCACGGCGCGCAGGACCGGCAGCATGGTCCGTACGACGAAGGGAACGCCCACCAGCGCCTGCGCCAGCGGCACCAGGATCCACGAGGTCCGCAGGTCCAGCGGCGGCTCGTCGAGGGTGATGAGGAAGCCGAAGCCGACGGTCACGGCCGACACCCCGAGCGGGAGCATCAGCAGCACGTCGAAGCCCCGTACGAAACGGCCCCCGCGCCGGGTCAGCGCCGCGGCCGCGAGCCCGCCGACGACCAGCGCGATGGCGGTGGCGGCCAGCGCGTACTGCAGGGAGTTCCAGATCGCCTCCAGCGGCGGCACCAGGAACGTTCCGCCGCCGGCGCCCACCTCCTGGAGAGCCCGGTAGAAGCCGAAGCCGTAGCCGCCCGGGGCGTCCAGGGAGCGTTCCACGAGCACCCCGAGCGGGAGCACGATCAGCAGCGCCACCGTCAGCAGCACCCCGCCGAGCAGGGTGCGCTGGGCCCAGCCGCGCGGCCGGTGCGTGGTCCGCCTCGGGTCGACGAGCCGCAGCGCGGTCTCCCGCTTGCGCACCGTCCAGGCGTGCACGGCCAGGATCCCGCCGATGGCCGCGAACTGCACCATCGTCAGCACCGCGGCCGTCGGCAGGTCCAGGAGCTGCGCGGTCTGCCGGTAGACCTCCACCTCCAGGGTGGAGTACGCGGGCCCGCCCAGGATCTGCACGACGCCGAAGGAGGAGAACGTGAACAGGAACACCATCAGCGAGGCGGCCGCCACGGCCGGAACCAGCGCGGGCAGGGTCACCCGGCGCCAGGCGGCGAACCGCCCGGCGCCCAGCACCCGGGCTGCCTCTTCCTGGCGCGGGTCGAGCTGCGCCCACAGTCCGCCGACCGTGCGGATGACGACGGCGTAGTTGAAGAAGACGTGCGCGAGCAGGATCGCCCACACGGTCGTGTCGAGGCGGATCCCCCACACCTCGTCCAGCAGACCGTTCCGCCCCACGAGCGCCAGGAACGCGGTGCCGACCACGACGGTCGGCAGCACGAACGGCACCGTCACGAGCGCCCTCAGCAGTTGTTTGCCGGGGAACTCGAAGCGCGCGAAGACGTACGCGCCGGGGAGTGCGATCAGGAGCGTGAGCGCCGTGGACGCGAGCGCCTGCCAGGTGGTGAACCAGAGCACGTCGCCGATGTCGGGCCGGGCCAGCACCTCGCCGATCCGGCCGAACTGCCAGCCGGCGTCGGTCTTGAGCCCGCGCCCGACGATCGCGGCGACGGGGTAGGCGAAGAACAGCCCGAAGAAGACGAGCGGCACGGCCATCAGACCGAGCCTGACGGCCGTGGCCCGCCCGGTCTCCTTCGGAACCTCGCTCACTCGTCCTACTTCACGACGAGGGCGGACCAGGCCTTGACCCACTGGTCGCGGTTCTTGGCGATGGCCTCGGGGGCGACCGTCTCGGGCTTCTCGATGACCACGCCGTGCTTGGTGAACAGCTCGGGCAGCGCCGCGTCCTTGGTCACCGGGTTCACGAACATCTGGAGCGGCATGTCCTCCTGGAACTTCTTGGAGATCAGGAAGTCCAGGAGCGCCTTGCCGCCCTCCTCGTTCTTCGCGCCCTTGAGCAGACCGGCGAACTCGGTCTGCCGGAAGCAGGTGCCCGTCGAGACGCCCGTGGGGGCCTCGGTCGGCTGGGGCTCGCCGTAGAGGACCTCGACCGGCGGGCTGGAGGCGTAGGAGACGACCAGCGGGCGGTCGCCCTTGGCCTTCTTGCCGCCCGCCGAGCCGGAGAAGCGCTCGTTGTAGGCCTGCTCCCAGCCGTCGACGACCTCGACGCCGTTGGCCTTCAGCTTGCTCCAGTAGTCCTTCCAACCCTCGTCGCCGTACTTGCCGACGGAGGCGAGGAGGAAGCCGAGGCCGGGCGAGGAGGTCGCGGCGTTCTCGGTGACCAGCAGGTTCTTGTACTCCGGCTTGATCAGGTCGTCCAGCGTCTGCGGCGGGGCGAGCTTCTTGTCGGCGAAGTAGGCCTTGTCGTAGTTGACGCAGATGTCGCCGGAGTCGACCGGGGTGACCCGGTGCTCCTTGTCGAGCACGAACTCGGGCTTCACGCCGGCCAGTCCCTTGGCCTCGTACGGCGTGAAGATGCCGTTGTCGAGGGCCCGGGAGAGCAGCGTGTTGTCCACGCCGAAGAAGACGTCGCCGCGCGGGGAGCCCTTGGTCAGGATCTCCTGGTTCAGGGCCGCGCCCGCGTCGCCGGACTTCAGGACCTTGACGGTGTAGCCGCTCTGCTGCTCGAACTCCTTGAGGACCGTGTCGGTCACGTTGAAGGAGTCGTGCGAGACGAGGGTGATGGTCTTCACGGCACTGGACTTGGACGCCGGAGCGTCGCTCGCCCCGGCGGACTTGTCCTTGGCGTCGCCGCCGCCGCAGGCGCTGAGCGTGGTGACGCCGAGCGCGGCCGCGAGCGCGACGCCGGCCATCTTCTTGGTGGTGCTCATTGGTGCATTCCTCCTGGGATGTCCAGGAGAAGACGCGGCCCTGCCCGGCGCTCTGTGGAGCGGACGCCGGGCAGGGCGCAACAGCTTGAGTGGTGACCGAACTTCCTACCCCGAATGACCGGGGCGAGGTTCAGAGGGTCTGCGGTGACGGTTACCGCACTCTCAGCGCTGTGGCGCTCCCCTGTCGGAATATGAAATTGGTTTCGGCCACAGGGTACCCCGCGGCCGAAAGCAAACCTTAACTGGCGAAAATCAGCGCTCCGAGGCCGCGAGCTGGCCGCACGCCCCGTCGATCTCCTGACCGCGGGTGTCCCGTACGGTCACCGGCACGCCGTGGCGGGCGATGGCCTCGACGAAGGCCTTCTCGTCCTCGGGCCGCGAGGCGGTCCACTTCGAGCCCGGCGTCGGGTTCAGCGGGATCAGGTTGACGTGCACGCGCTTGCCCTTGAGCAGCCGGCCGAGCAGGTCACCGCGCCAGGCCTGGTCGTTGATGTCACGGATCAGGGCGTACTCGATGGAGATCCGGCGGCCGGACTTCTCCGCGTACTCCCAGGCCGCGCCGAGCACCTCGCGGACGTTCCAGCGGGTGTTCACGGGGACCAGGGTGTCGCGCAGTTCGTCGTCTGGGGCGTGCAGGGAGACGGCGAGGCGGCACTTGAAGCCCTCGTCGGCGAAGCGGAGCATCGCCGGGACCAGGCCCACGGTGGAGACGGTGATCCCGCGCTGGGACAGGCCCAGGCCGTCGGGCTCCGGGTCGGTGAGGCGGCGGATGGCACCGACGACGCGGTTGTAGTTGGCGAGCGGCTCGCCCATGCCCATGAAGACGATGTTCGACAGCCGGGCGGGCCCGCCGGGGACCTCGCCGTCGCGCAGGGCGCGCATGCCGTCGACGATCTGGTGGACGATCTCGGCGGTCGACAGGTTGCGGTCGAGACCGGCCTGGCCGGTGGCGCAGAACGGGCAGTTCATGCCGCAGCCGGCCTGCGAGGAGATGCACATGGTGACCCGGTCCGGGTAGCGCATCAGCACGGACTCGACGAGCGTGCCGTCGTGCAGCTTCCACAGGGTCTTGCGGGTGGTGTCGTCATCGCAGGAGATGTGGCGGATGACGTTCATCAGGTCCGGCAGCAGCTCCTGTTGGAGCTTCTCGCGGGACGCCGCCGGAATGTCGGTCCACTCGGCCGGGTCGTGCGCGTACCGGGCGAAGTAGTGCTGGGAGAGCTGCTTGGCCCGGAACGGCTTCTCACCGATCGCGGCGACGGCCTCCCGGCGCTCCTCGGGGGTGAGGTCGGCGAGGTGCCGGGGCGGCTTCTTCGCTCCACGAGGGGCGACGAAAGTGAGCTCTCCCGGGACGGGGCGGGCCATGGCAGGTACTCCTTGTAAGACGAAAGGCGCGCCGCAGAAGCAGCGCGCCTTCCAAGAGTAACCGCCCCGCCTGTACGGGCGCCTTTTCGCAGGTCAGCCGGTACCGACGAACAGCGCCAGCAGCAGCCAGACCACCGGGGCCGTCGGGAGCAGCGAGTCCAGCCGGTCCATGATGCCGCCGTGACCCGGCAGCAGGGTGCCCATGTCCTTGATCCCGAGATCCCGCTTGATCATGGATTCCCCGAGGTCACCGAGGGTGGCGCTGACCGCGACGGCGAAGCCGAGCACCAGGCCCTGCCACCAGACGCCCCCGTCGATCAGGAACTCCATGCACAGCGCGCCGGCGCCCATCGCGAAGGCCACCGCTCCGAAGAGCCCCTCGCGGGTCTTTCCGGGGCTGATGCGCGGGGCGAGCTTGGTCTTGCCGAAGCGCCACCCCACCGCGTAGGCCCCGGTGTCGCTGACCACGGTCAGCAGCAGGAAGGTGATCACCCGCTGCGGTCCGTCGTCGGCGGTGAGCAGCATCGCGACGAAGGTGGCGAGGAAAGGCACGTAGAACGCCGCGAAGGCGCCCGCCGTGACGTCCTTGAGGTAGTCCTCGGGAGGCTCGGTCATCCTCCAGACGAGGACCGCCAGCACCGTCAGCGCCATGGCCACCCAGGCACCCTCGGCGCCGCGGACGTATCCGGCGATCACCATGGCCGCGCCGCCGATGGCGAGCGGGACCAGCGGGGCCTTGATGCCCTTCTTCTCCTGGAGCCGGGAGGTCAGTTCCCACAGGCCGACGACGACCGCCACGACGACGACGCCGACGAAGACCGCCTTGACGATGAGCAGCGAAGCGAAGATCACCGCTCCGAGGCCCACTCCGACCCCTATGGCGGCACGCAGGTCCCGCCCGGCACGCTTCTTCTGAGGCGGGGGCGAAGCGTCCTGCGGTGCCGGCGAAGGCGGGGTCGGCGGGGGGCTGGGCATGGGCTCCTGCGGCGGCGTATCGGCGCGGAAGAGGGGGCCGCCGTCAGCGGCGGCCCCCCGATCGCGTGCTTCCCGGTCGTCGAAGTCACGGCCGGCGGCATCGGGCACGATGGGCATGGGCCGAGTGTGCGGGCCCACCAGCGCATCGTAGGCGGGACCCGCCGGAACCGGCTCCGGCTGCCAGGAAGTGTCGTTCATCAGACTTCGAGGAGCTCGGCTTCCTTGTGCTTCAGGAGCTCGTCCACCTGCGCGACGTACTTCGCGGTGGTGTCGTCGAGCTCCTTCTCGGCGCGGCGCACCTCGTCCTCGCCGGCCTCCTTGTCCTTGACGAGCTTGTCAAGGGCGTCCTTCGCCTTGCGGCGGATGGCGCGGATCGAGACCTTGGAGTCCTCGGCCTTGGTGCGCGCGACCTTGATGTACTCCTTGCGGCGGTCCTGCGTCAGCTCGGGGAAGGTCACCCGGATGATGCTGCCGTCGTTGCTGGGGTTGACGCCCAGGTCGGAGTCGCGGATGGCCGTCTCGATGTTGCGCAGGGCGCTCTTGTCGAACGGGGTCACGATCGCCATGCGCGGCTCGGGGACCGAGAAGGAGGCGAGCTGGTTGATGGGCGTGATGGCGCCGTAGTACTCCGCCACGATCTTGTTGAACATCGCCGGGTGCGCACGACCGGTGCGAATCGCGGCGAAGTCTTCCTTGGCGACGACGACGGCCTTTTCCATCTTCTCCTCGGCCTCGAGGAGGATCTCTTCGGTCACCACGTGCTCCTGCATGTCAGAAATGGATGGTTCAGGCGGACGGGGGGCCTGCTCAGGCCCGGGTGCCCTGGTCGCTCACGAGCGTGCCGATCTTCTCACCCTTGACGGCTCGGGCGATATTGCCCTCGGCGAGCAGCTCGAAGACCAGGATCGGCAGCTTGTTGTCGCGGCACAGCGTGATGGCGGTGGCATCGGCGACCTTGAGGTCGCGCGACAGCACCTCGCTGTACTCCAGCGCGTCGAACTTCACCGCGTCCGGGTTCTTCTTCGGGTCCGAGTCGTAGACCCCGTCGACGCCGTTCTTGCCCATGAGCAGGGCTTCCGCGTCGATCTCCAGGGCACGCTGGGCGGCCGTGGTGTCGGTGGAGAAGTAGGGCATGCCCATGCCGGCGCCGAAGATGACGACGCGGCCCTTCTCCAGGTGGCGCACGGCGCGCAGCGGGATGTACGGCTCGGCGACCTGGCCCATGGTGATGGCCGTCTGGACGCGGGAGTCGATGCCTTCCTTCTCCAGGAAGTCCTGGAGGGCGAGGCAGTTCATGACGGTGCCGAGCATGCCCATGTAGTCGGACCGGGCCCGGTCCATGCCGCGCTGCTGGAGCTCGGCGCCGCGGAAGAAGTTGCCGCCGCCGATCACCACGGCGATCTCGGAGCCGTCGCGGACCACCGCGGCGATCTCGCGGGCGATGGCGTGGACGACGTCGGGGTCTACGCCGAGTCCTCCGCCGCCGGAGAAGGCCTCGCCCGACAGCTTCAGCATGAAGCGGCGGCCCTTCTTGTCCTGGTCGCTCTTGTCGTCGGAAGCGGTGTGGGTGTCCACGCCCTGATTCATGGAGATCTCCTCGTGCACATACGAAGAAGGCCATTGCCGGTGGGTCCTCGCGGTTCCCTCTACGGCAATGGCCTCCTCGTCAGATCTGCGGTCGCCCTGCGCGAACGCGGGCGACTGCTTCAGACCCTACCGGGGTCCGGTGTCCGTCGCGTACGGACGGACTCAGATGCCGACCTTGATGCGCGAGAAGCGCACCAGGGTGACACCGGCCTCGTCCAGAACCTTCTGGACGGACTTCTTGGCGTCCAGGGCGTACGCCTGGCCGAGCAGCGTGTTGTCGCGGAAGAAGCCGTTGACACGACCCTCGACGATCTTCGGCAGCGCGGCTTCCGGCTTGCCCTCGGCGCGGGTGACCTCTTCGGCCACACGGCGCTCGGACTCGACGACCTCGGCCGGCACGTCCTCGGCGGACAGCCACTTCGGCGCGAACGCGGCGATGTGCTGCGCGACGCCGCGGGCGACCTCGGCGTTCTCCTTGTCGAGCTCGACCAGGACACCGATCTGGAACGGCAGGTCGGGCATCGTGCGGTGCATGTACGCCGAGACGTAACCGCCGGTGAACTGCGCGAAGCGGTCCAGGACGATCTTCTCGCCGAGGTTGGCGTTGGCCTCGTCGACGAACGCCTGCACGGTCTTGCCCGGGGCGATCTCGGACGCGAGCAGCGCCTCGATGTCGGCCGGGGAGGTGGCGGCGATGTGGTTCGCCAGCTCGTTGGTGACCGCCAGGAACTTGTCGCCCTTGGCGACGAAGTCCGTCTCGCACTTCAGCTCGACGAGGACACCGGAGGTGTTGTCGTCGGAGATGACGGAGACAACGGCACCGTTCTCGGCAGAACGGCCTTCGCGCTTGGCGACGCCCTTCTGACCCTTGATACGGAGCGCCTCGACGGCCTTGTCGACGTCACCGTCGGCCTCGACCAGCGCGTTCTTGCAGTCCAGCATGCCGACGCCGGTGAGCTCGCGGAGCTTCTTGACGTCAGCGGCGGTGTAGTTCGCCATGAGTCTGTGATTCTCTCTCGAAGTCGTAGATCTACGGGTGAACGGCGGAGGAGCGCGCTCGTGGCGCGGCTCCCCCGCCGTCATCGTCCGTTCTGCGAGTGCCCGGCGCATGAACGCCGGGCGCCCTCAGTGGGTCAGGCCTGCTCGGCGTCGGCGGCCGGAGCCTCGACGACGGCCTCGGCGACGACCTCAGCCTCGGCGGCCGGGGCGGCCTCGGCCTCAACGGCGGGGGCGTCGACGACGGCCTCGGCGGCCGGAGCGGCCACTGCCTCGACCGACTCGTCGGAATCAGCCTTCTTCTCACCCTCGAGCAGGTCGCGCTCCCACTCCGCGAGCGGCTCGGCGGCGGCCTTCTCGCCCGGCTTCGAGTCACCAGTGGCGGCACCGGAACGGGCGATGAGGCCCTCGGCGACGGCGTCGGCGATCACGCGGGTGAGCAGGGTGACGGAGCGGATCGCGTCGTCGTTGCCCGGGATCTTGTAGTCGACCTCGTCGGGGTCGCAGTTGGTGTCGAGGATCGCGACGACCGGGATGTGGAGCTTGCGCGCCTCACCGACGGCGATGTGCTCCTTCTTGGTGTCGACGATCCAGACGGCGCTGGGGACCTTCGACATCTCGCGGATACCACCGAGGGTCTTCTCCAGCTTGATCTTCTCGCGAGAGAGGACCAGGAGCTCCTTCTTGGTGAGACCCGAGGCGGCGACGTCCTCGAAGTCGATCGCCTCAAGCTCCTTCAGACGCTGAAGGCGCTTGTAGACGGTGGAGAAGTTGGTGAGCATGCCACCCAGCCACCGCTGGTTGACGTAGGGCATACCAACGCGCGTCGCCTGCTCGGCGATGGCCTCCTGGGCCTGCTTCTTGGTACCGACGAACATGATGGAACCGCCGTGGGCGACGGTCTCCTTCACGAACTCGTAGGCGCGGTCGATGTACGACAGCGACTGCAGCAGGTCGATGATGTAGATGCCGTTGCGCTCCGTGAAGATGAAGCGCTTCATCTTCGGGTTCCAACGGCGGGTCTGGTGACCGAAGTGGACGCCGCTTTCCAGCAGCTCCCGCATCGTTACGACGGCCATGGCCATCTCCTTGTTTTCTCGGTTTGGTTCCTGACGCCCCTGTCGCGCCCTGCCCCCGTGGAGGGGACCGAGAGACGCTGTCACCTGGCCCTGAGGGGCCGGTGCTGGGGCGTGCGAAGTCGACCCGGTGACCCGGATCGCCACAAGAAGTGTACGGGACCCGGCGGTATGCCGGATGACGCGGTTGTCCACAGGGCCCCGCCCGTCCACAGGCCCCGGTGCGACCGGGTCCGGAGGCGGGACCCTGACCCCCATGACAAAGCTGCTACTCACCCTGGTCCTGGCCACGGCCCTGACCCTGGGGCTCCCCCCGGGCCCGCCGCCGACCCCACCGGGGCCGGCGGCCGGACGCCCGCTCCCCGCCCCGCTCACGGTGGTCCGCTGGTGGGACCCGCCCCCGACCCCGTACGCGGCGGGGCACCGCGGGGTGGACCTGGCGGCGCCGGTGGGCGCGGAGCTCCGCGCGGTCGGTCCGGGCCGGGTGCACTTCGCCGGCCCGGTCGCGGGCCGCGGGGTGCTCTCACTGACCCTCCCGAACGGCCTGCGCACCACGTACGAGCCGGTCCGCCCCTTGGTGGCGGAGGGCGCCGAGGTCAGGACGGGCCAGGTGGTGGCCCTCCTCACGGACGGCACGCACTGCCCCCGCTCCTGCCTCCACTGGGGCCTCCTCCACGCGGAGACCTACCTCAACCCCCTGGCGCTGCTCCCCCGCCCGACTCCCCGGCTGCTGCCCCTTCGGCCGTCCGGCGTCCGAGGACCGGGTCAGCCCCCGACGCCTCGCAGGGCCATGGCCACCGCGGCGTCCGTGACGACCACGGGGTCTTCCCCCGTGCCCGCCTCGATCCGCCGGACGGCGGCGTCCACCACGCCCTGGAGCAGCATCGCGGCCAGCCGCGGCTCCGCCTGGCCCAGCGCGGCCAGCGCCTCCACGATCATCGCGATCAGGCTCCCGTGCGCCGCGCGGATCTTCTCCCGCGCACCGGCGTCCAGCTCGCTCGCGGAGATCGCCACCACCGCCCGGTGCCGCTTGTCCCCCACCAGCCCCAGCTGGCTGCGCACGTAGGCCTCGATCTTCGCCTCCGGCGCCTGCGCCTCGGACATCGCCGCTTCGATCTCAGCCGCCCACACGGGGAAGTCCACCGCGCACAGCTCTTCGACGACGGCCGCGCGGGACCGGAAGTACTCGTACACGGAGGACCGGGCGAGGCCGGTCCTCTCGGCGAGGGCGGGGAAGGTCAGCGCTTCCGTCCCTCCTTCGGACAGCAGGGAACGGGCGGCGTCCAACAGGGCGCCGCGCTGCATCGACCGGTGCTCGGCCACGGAGGCCGCTCGAATCCTGGGCACGCGTCCACTGTACGGACGTACCGCAAGGCCGTCGCACGCTCCCGGCCCGCCATCCGCGCCCTCTCCCCGGCCCGCACCCGGGTACCGGGAGGTCAGCGCCCGACGTCCGCCAGCTTCGCGCGGAGCTGCAGGACCGACTTGGTGTGGATCTGGCTGACGCGGCTCTCGGTGACCCCGAGGACGTTGCCGATCTCGGCGAGCGTGAGGCCCTCGTAGTAGTAGAGGGTCACCACCGTCTTCTCCCGCTCGGGCAGCGTGTTGATGGCCCGCGCCAGCAGCCGGCGCAACTCCCGGTCCTCCGCGACCTCCACCGGGTTGTCCGCGGCGGTGTCCTCCAGGGTGTCCATCAGGGAGAGGCGGTCGCCCTCCCCGCCCACGTGCAGCAGCTCTTCCAGGGCGACCACATTGGCCAGTGACAACTGGCTGAAAACGGCGTGGAGATCCTCCACCCCGATGCCCATCTCGCCGGCGACCTCGTGCTCGGTCGGGGTGCGCCGCAGCTGGGCCTCCAGCGTGGCGTAGGCCCGTTCCACGGCGCGCGCCTTCTGCCGCACCGAGCGGGGGATCCAGTCCAGGGCACGCAGCTCGTCGATCATCGCGCCGCGGATGCGGGTGATCGCGTACGTCTCGAACTTGATGGACCGTTCGATGTCGAACTTCTCGATGGCGTCGATCAGTCCGAAGACTCCGGAGGAGACGAAATCGGCCTGTTCCACATTGGGCGGCAGCCCGACGCTGACCCGGCCGGCCACGTACTTCACGAGGGGCGAGTAGTGCAGGATCAGCTGCTCCCGCAGCCGCTCGTCACCCGAGTCCTTGTACGAGCGCCACAGCACCTCCAGCGACGAGGGCGCGGTGGACCGCTCGCTGCCGCGCGCAGCGGGGGTCACCGCAGCGCGGTCGGACCCTGAGGTGTGCTGGGGCATGCTTCGCCTTTGCCGGAGCCGGATTCCTTGGGAGCGTAGCGTGACGGAAGTGTCGCGGTGCGCGAAGAGTACGGGATCGCGCGGGCCCGCGAGGGCACCCCGACTCGCGCGGGCGACCCGGGACCGGCGCCTGGCGCACGGTCCCGGCAGGTGGCACCGGGAGGACCGCGTCTCTCATCGGCTTCACTCTTTCACCGGAACGCCCCAGGTCAACGACCGCCTCGCCGGGTGACTCCGCTTTATGCGCCTCCTCTCGGCCGCTTCGAGGTCAACTGCCAGCCGTCGCCCTGCCGTTCGACGAACCCCAGAGAGTGAAGTTCGTACAGTCTGCCGATGACTTCATCGGTGCCGGTGCCCGCCGCCAGGGCCACTTCCTCCAGGTCGGCGAGGCGACCCGCCGGGAGGGCCTCGAGGACCCGGACCGCGTCGGGGCCCAGCAGGTCCCGGGCGACCACGGGGCCCCGCCGCTCGGGGGCCAGCTCCCCCATCCCGCCGACCAGCTCGATGACCTCCGCCGCGTCCGTGACCAGCGAGGCCTCGCCGCGCAGCAGTTCGTGCACACCGGCCGAGAGTCCACTGGTGGCCGGGCCGGGGATGCCCATGGTGATCCTCCCGAGCGCCTGGGCCCGCCGGGCGGTGACCAGGGATCCGCTGCGGTGGGCCGCCTCCACGACGAGGGTGCCCCGGGTCAGGGCCGCGATGACGCGGTTGCGCAGGACGAAACGGCTCGGCGTGGGATGGCTGCCGGGCGGCAGCTCTCCGAGGAGCAGCCCCTGGGCGGCGATCCGGCCGAGCAGGCCGGCGTGCCCGCGCGGATAGGACACGTCCACCCCGCAGGCCAGCACGGCGACCGTGGCCCCGCCGGCGGCGAGGGCGCCGCGGTGGGCGGCGCCGTCGATCCCGTAGGCGGCGCCCGAGACGACCACCCAGCCGTGCTCGGCCAGTTCACCGGCCAGGCTCTGGGCCATGTGTGCCCCATACGGGGTGCACGCCCGGGCTCCGACCACCGCCACGGAGCGCAGCGCCCAGGCCCGCAGGCTCGGCCCGCCCCGCACCCACAGCCCGACGGGCCGGGCGTCGCCGAGGTCGTCCAGCTGGCTCGGCCACTCCGCCGACCCCGGGCAGACGAACCGCCCCCCGGCGTCGGCGGCGGCCGCCAGGTCCCGCCGGGGATCGGCCGCCGCGGCCCGGCGGCGGTATCCGGCGAGCCGGTCGCCGCCGACCCCGGCCAACACCCCGGGCTCCGGTTCGGGCCCGGTCAGCAGCCGTATCAGCCCGACGGCCCCGAACGCCCGCAGCCAGCGCCCGCCGTGCTCCTCCCCTGGTTCCAGGACCCGGGTGAGCGCGGCCCGCGCGAGCACCTCGCCCGCGAACTCCGCCTCCGCCTCCGGTTCCCGGCCGGGGACCGGGGCCGGCTCCGCCGCGGTCATGAGGCGGCGTCCAGGTGCGCCGAGGCTCCGCGGGCGATCCCGGTGCGCAGTTCGAGGGCGACCGCCACGTCCAGGGCGTCGGGGCGGTCCCGGCTCCTCAGGTCGGCCACCGTCCAGGCGACCCGGAGCACCCGGTCCAGCCCCCGCGCGGTCAGCAGGCCGCGCTCCAGGTCCCGTTCGGCCTGGGCCAGTGCTCCCGCCTCGGCCGGCCAGCGCGTCCGCAGCTCATGACCCGGGACCTCCGCGTTGAGCCGCCAGGGCGTGCCGTCGAGCCGCGCCGCGGCCCGGTCGCGGGCCTCCCGTACCCGGGCGGCGACCACCATCGTGGCTTCGCCGCGGCCACCGCGCCCCAGCAGATCGGAGCGGGTGACCGGCTCGACCTCCACGCGCAGGTCCACCCGGTCCAGCAGCGGCCCCGACAGCCGGGCCTGGTAGCGCCGGACCACCGAGGCCGGGCAGTCGCATCCGGTCCCGTGCAGGGTGTGCCGCCCGCAGGGACAGGGGTTGGCGGCCAGCACCATCAGGAACCGGGCCGGCAGGCGTACCACCCCGGCGGCGCGGGCGATGACCACGTGTCCCGCTTCGAGGGGCTGCCTCAGGGCGTCCAGGGCCTTGGTGCTGAACTCCGCGGCTTCGTCGAGGAAGAGCACCCCTCGATGGGCCAGGGACACCGCTCCGGGCCTGGCCACACCGGCCCCTCCGCCGACGAGCGACTGCATGGTCGCCGAGTGGTGCGGGGCGCAGTAAGGGGGCCGGGCGACGAGTGGTTCACCCGGGGGCAGGATTCCCGCGACCGAGTGGACGGCCGTGACCTCCAGTGAGTCCTGTCGGGTGAGCGGGGGCAGGATCCAGGGGATCCGCTCGGCCAGCATCGTCTTGCCGGCGCCCGGCGGTCCGCTGAGGAAGAGGTGGTGGCCCCCGGCGGCCGCCACCTCCAGGGCCCGGCGTGCCGCGTGCTGTCCGGCGACGTCCGCGAGATCGGGGAAGTCCCGCCCGTCGCCGTCGCGGGCCACCCCCGTGCCGAGTCCGGCTCCGGGGACGACCAGCCCGGCGAGCATCGGGTCCGGCCGCCCGGGCGGATCCGGCGGATCCTCCTCGGGGACCTCCCCGTCGGTGAGCACAGCGATCAGTTGCCGCAGGCTGCGGACCCCGAGCACCGAGACGTCGGGGACGAGCATGGCCTCGGCGGCACACTGCTGGGGGACCACGACCTGCCGGTATCCGGCCTCGGCGGCGGCGAGCACCGCCGGCAGGATCCCGCGGACGGGCCGCACCCGGCCGTCGAGCCCCAGCTCCCCGATGAGGACGAGATCGGCGATCACCTTCGGGTCGACCACTTCGGCGGCGCCCAGGACGGCGGCCGCGACAGCCAAGTCGAAGCCGGCGCCCCCTTTGGGGACCGACGCCGGGCTGAGGCCGACGGTGAGTTTCTTCTGCGGCCAGGCGGCGCCCGAGTTCACGACGGCCGCCCTGACCCGGTCCCGGCTCTCGACGAGGGTCTTGTCGGGCAGCCCCACCAGGGCGAAGGTGGCGACCCCGGGCTCCAGGTCGGCCTGCACCTCGACCACCACGCCGTCGACGCCCACGAGGGCCACCGAGCAGGCTCGTGCGAACCCCATCAGGCCGCCCCCCTGACGTGCTCCACCACGGGTCCGCCGCGCCGCGGCAGGAGGACCCCGACGAGGTCGATGCGCACCCCGCCCGGGGGTGGTCCCCCGTGGTCGGCCAGCCAGCGACCGGCGAGCCTGCGCAGGCGCTCGGCCTTGGCAGGCCGCAGCGCGGCCATGGGATGCTCGAACTCCCCCGCCCGCCGGGTCTTCACCTCGCACACGACGAGGGCGTCCCCGTCGCGGGCGACGATGTCGATCTCCCCGCCGCGACACCGCCAGTTCCGCGCGATCACGGTCATCCCGGCCTCGGTGAGCCGCCGCGTCGCGAGGTCCTCGCCGTACCGCCCCAATGCCTGCTGTGCCACGCCCTTCGCGTTCATCCGGCACCACCTCCGGCACCGACGATCCCGCGTCCCCGCCCACCTGGTGGATCTTGGTGGACAGCCGGGGCGATGTGGACAACCGCATCACCCCGGAGAGGGAATCAGCTGCCCGGAAGCTCGAGGTCGCTCTTGTTGAGCTCCTCGATGTTCACGTCCTTGAAGGTCAGCACCCTCACCTGCTTGACGAAGCGAGCCGGCCTGTACATGTCCCAGACCCACGCGTCGGCCATCGAGACCTCGAAAAAGACCTCCCCCTGCACCGAGTGCACCTGCATCTCGTAGTCGTTGGTGAGGTAGAAACGGCGTTCGGTCTCGATCACATACTTGAACAGCCCGACGACGTCGCGGTACTCGCGATAGAGCTTGAGCTCCATCTCGGTCTCGTACTTCTCGAGGTCCTCGGCACTCATGGCATGTTCCCCTTCAGCCGTGCGTCCCCCTATTGTGCGCCAGGCCCGTGCGCCCCTAAACGATTTCCGGGGCCAGGTTCACGGGCGCACCCGGGGGACCGTCGTCGAGCAGCGTGCGGAGCAGCTCTGCGAGTCTGGTCGGGTACACCGTCTCATGGGCCGCAAGAAGTTCCTCGGAGGTCCACCACCTGGTGCCCGAGACGCTGCGGCGCTCCAGCGCGGTGAGGCCGCCCAGCACCGTCGCCGTCTGGCTGGTACGGGCCAGGAAGTACCACTCGTCCTGCTCCCAGCGGCGCCCGTCGAAGGGGAACGAGCAGTAGCGGTGCCACAGCACCGGGCCCAGCTCCACGTCGGTGATCCCGGTCTCCTCCGCGAGCTCGCGCAGCGCGGCCTGTTCCCGGGTCTCGTCCCCTTCCAGGCCGCCGCCCGGCGTGAACCACCAGTCGTCCGCCGGATCTCCCGGCTCGAAGCCGTGCATCAGCAGGATCCGGTCCTCGGGGTCCAGCAGGATCACCCGCGCCACCTTGCGCGGGGCGCCCGCCCCCGGACCCGGCCCCGCCGTCGCGTCAGCGGACACCGGCCCGCTCCCGCCTCCGGCCGCGCCCGAGAACCCGTACGACCGGCCCGTACGCCGCTCCGAGCACCACCAGCGCGGCTCCGGCCACCACCGCGGCCACCTGGAGCAGCAGCGGCCCCGCCGTCGAGGTCCCTCCGGGCAGGGCGGCGTAGGCCACGGGCCGCTCCAGCATCGACTGGGAGGGCCACGCGAGGGCGTCGACACGGGCCTTCACCGCCGAGCGGGGGACCGTCCCCTGGGCGGCGTCCTGCAGGTGGGCCCGGGAGTCCAGGGAGGCCCCGCGCCAGTCACCGAGCAGGAAGAGGTTGCCCTCCGGCACCGTCACCTCGAAGGGCGTCCTGGAGGCGGACCCATCCGGGGCGCCCGGCAGGTCGAGCTTCTCCTGCTCGATGTACGGCTCGTCGAGCTCCTTGCCGTTCACCGTGATCCTGCCGCCGGCGCCGCAGCACTTGACCGTGTCCCCGCCGATGCCGACGACCCGCTTGACCATGGGCGAATCGCTCCACAGCTCGTCCTTGAAGATCACCACGTCCCCGCGGTGCACCTCGCCGCCGCCGATGCGCTGGGCCAGCACCCGGTCCCCGGGCCGCACCGTCGGCACCATCGAGTCGGTCGGCACCGTGTACGGCTGGTACACGACGGCTCCCCACACGAACCCTCCGAGGAAGAGCGCAAAGCCGATGGCCACGGCGACTCCCGACAGGATGCTGCCGAGAGCACCGCGGCCATCGCCGTCACCTGCTCGTATTGCTCGTGTTCCGCCCATTGCAAGCGCCCCCACACTCGGAGATCGTCGACCTGGGCGGCACCCTACCTGCCGGTAGGCCCTGCGGTCAGCCTCCGCCTGCGCCACAGAGCGACCGGCACCGCGCCGGCGAACCCGAGGGCGGCCGGGCCGAGCCCGACCGGCGCCAGTCCGGCGGCGCCCAGGCCGAGCGCGGTGGCCTTGGTCTGCGTGCCGATGCCCGGCTGGTCGAAGGTGTCCGGAACCGGCAGGGTCGACCAGCGGGTGACCGGCCAGGCGACCACCACGGCACGTCCGACGACATCACTGACGGGCACGAAGCCATGGGTGGAGTCCTGCTGGTGGTAGCGGGAGTCCTGCGAGTTCTGCCGGTGGTCGCCCATCACCCAGATCTTGCCCTTGGGCACGGTGAGCGGGCCGAAGGGGAAGTCGTCGCACGGGGTGTTGCCCGGGTAGATGTACGGCTCGTCGAGCTCCTTGCCGTTGACGACGACCGGTCCGCCCTTCTTGCACTCGACCGTGTCACCGCCGATGGCGATCGTCCGCTTGATCAGGTCCTTCTCCTCGGCGGAAGGCATGAGGCCGATCCAGCTCAGGGCCTTCTGAGCGATGTTGGGGTCCGGGGTGGGCTCCCCGCTCAGCCAGTTCGCCGGGTCGTGGAAGACCACGACCTCACCGCGCTCGGGCTCCGATCCGAACCACGGCGTCAGCTTGTCCACGAGGACCCGGTCGCCGCGCTGCAGGGTGTTCTGCATCGAGTCGGAGGGGATCGAGAACGCCTGCACCAGGAAGGTCTTGATCAGGAGGGCGAGCAGCAGGGCGATTCCGACCAGGAGCGGCAGCTCCTTCCAGAACGAACGGTGCGGGCGTGCCGCGGCGCCGTCCTTCGCGTCGCCGTCGTTCTCGACGGCATCGGACCTGGAGAAGTCTTTCGGCTCCTCGCCGCCCTCGTCGCGTCCGGACCGTGCACCAACCGCCACGTCCCCCACATCCACTCCTCGTTCGGAAATCGACGCCCGGCCCTGATGAGGCACGGGCCCTCCCCTCCCCTAACGAGCGGGAGTTCCCTAAGGCGCGGGAGACCAAGGACACACTATGCGAACGAGGAGCCGCCCCGGCGCCTACGGGGCGCGCGGCGGCCGCCGCGCGCCTGGTCGGGAACCATGCGGAAGGTGGCGGGCTGTTCCAGCCGGTGCCAGTGCCCCACGGGCCAGGCGATCACCACGGCCTGACCGACCACGTCCTTCTCGTCGATCGTGCCGTGGAAGGCCTCGTCGAGGTGGTAGCGGGAGTCGGCGGAATTCGCCCGGTGGTCGCCCATGACGAAGATCCGTCCGGCGGGCACCTGCACCTCGAAGCGGATCTCCGAGGGCGCGTTGCCCGGGTTCACGTACGGCTCGTCGAGCGGCGATCCGTTGACGCTGACCCGGCCCCGGGCGTCGCAGCACTTCACGGTGTCCCCGCCGACTCCGATGACCCGCTTGATCAGGTCCTGTTCGTTCGCCGAGGGCAGCAGGCCGATGAAGGTGAGGGCCTGCTTGATCTGCTTGATGCCCACCGAGTCCTCGGCCGGCCGGACGCCGTCGGCGCCGAGCCAGCCTCCCGGGTCCTTGAACACGACCACGTCCCCGCGCTCGACCTCGGAGCCGAACCACGGGGTGAGCTTGTCCACCAGGACCCGGTCGCCGATCCGGATCGTCTGCTCCATGGAGCCCGACGGGATGAAGAAGGCCTGTACGAGGAAGGTCTTGAGGATCAGGGCGATGCACAGCGCGACCACCACGAGCAGGGGCAGCTCCCCCACCCGCCGGGTGCGCCGCCTGCGCCGGACCCGGCGGGCGAGGCGCCGCCGTTCGGCCCGTCCGCCGGGCTCCGCGGGTCCGGCGGCCGGCTCCGGCTCGGGCTTGGGATCCGGGTCGGCGTCCTCGCCGCCCTCGTACCGGTCGCTTCTCGGGCGCCCGCGGCTACCCACGGCCACCACCCGAGGAACCCGTGCCACCCCAGCGCGACACCGGCCAGCCGATCCAGTCGGCCCGCCCGATCACCTTCTCCACCGGCACCATCCCCCCGCCCGGCTCCCCGAGGTGGTCCCGGGAGTCCCGGGATTGGGAACGATGATCACCCATCACCCACAGGCTCCCAAGGGGCACGACGACACGGAACGGCACTTTCGATCCGGAGTCGCCGGGAAAGAGGTACGGCTCGTCCAGCGGGACCCCGTTGACCTCGATCCGGCCGTGCTCGTCGCACACCACGTCGTCGCCGCCGACGCCCACGACCCGCTTCACGAAATCGGTGTCCGAGGGCTCGGCCAGGCCGAGCGCGGAGGCCGCCCCGTGCAGGACGTCGCCGATCGGGCTCCCGCCCGGGCCCTCCTGCACGAAGGAACCCGTGCCGTCGAAGACCACGACGTCCCCGCGCTCCGGCCGGCCGCCGAATCGGTACGCCAGCTTGTTGACCAGGACCCGGTCCCCGACGACGAGCGTGGGCTCCATCGAGTGGCTGGGGATCAGGAAGGGCTGGAGCACGAAATTGCTGAACAGCAGCAGGAAGAGGGTGCAGGCCAGACCGACCAGCCCGGCACGCCGCCAGGTCAGCCCGCCCGCCGTGCCGGGGTCCGGGGCCTCGTCCGCATAGGCGTCCGGGGCGGGACCAGTCCCGGAAAGCACGAAACGCGACCGCCCCTCCCCCTCGCCGGGGGAAGAGTGGCCGCGCTGCGTGTGAGGTGCTTCGGTGTCCATCGGGGGCGAGCCTATCCGGCCTTCCCCTGAACCCCGGGAGCAGATCAGCGGTCGCGCTTCTCCTTGATCTTCGCGGCCTTGCCGCGGAGCTCACGGAGGAAGTACAGCTTGGCGCGACGCACGTCACCGCGGGTGACGAGCTCGATCTTCTCGAAGATCGGGGAGTGGACCGGGAAGGTGCGCTCCACGCCGACGCTGAAGGAGACCTTGCGGACCGTGAAGGTCTCGGAGACGCCCGAGCCCTGGCGGCGGATGACGACACCCTTGAACTGCTGGATACGGGAGCGGTTGCCCTCGATCACGCGGACGTGCACGTTGACGGTGTCACCCGGGCGGAAGGCCGGGAGGTCCGAGCGCAGGGTGGCGGCGTTGACGCCATCGAGCAGGTGAGACATGAGATTCGTCTGCTTTCTTCGCATGACGCCACAGGTCGCCGATGCGGGGTTTCCGGAGAGAATTCGGGAGCCGCGGGACTCGGCGGACGACGGTCCCCCTGTGGCAGGGGCGTACGCGAGCACACAGCAGCCGCCTATTCTTCCACGGGCTGGGGCCTGCGCCAAAATCGGCCGTCGGGGGACGGCTTCCAGCCGAGGATGCTCAGCAGCTCGCGGTCCTTCTTGTCGAAGGCGGCGGCCTCGCAGCGCTCGATCAGATCCGGGCGGTTGGCCGCCGTGCGGCGGAAGGCCTCGTCGCGGCGCCACCGGGCGATCTTGCCGTGGTGGCCGCTGACCAGCACGTCCGGGATGCCGTGCCCGCGCCACTCCGGGGGCTTGGTGTAGACGGGCCCCTCCAGCAGGTTGGCCATGTCCCCGGGTGCGAAGGAGTCGTCGCGGTGCGATTCCGCGTTGCCGAGCACCCCGGGCAGCAGCCGGGCCACGGCCTCGGTGACGACCAGGACGGCCGCCTCGCCGCCGGCCAGGACGTAGTCGCCGATGGACACCTCGTAGACCGGGAGGCGGGTGGCGTACTCGTCCATGACGCGGCGGTCGATGCCCTCGTACCGTGCCGGGGTGAAGATCAGCCAGGGGCGTTCGGAGAGCTCGACGGCCAGTTCCTGGGTGAACGGCCGGCCGCTGGGGGTGGGGACGACGATGACGGGGCCGTGCGCGCCCGCCTCGTAGCCGTCGGCCAGCGCCGCGTCCAGGGCCTCGCCCCACGGCTCGGTCTTCATGACCATGCCGGGACCGCCGCCGTACGGGGTGTCGTCCACCGTGTTGTGCCGGTCGTAGGTCCAGTCCCGCAGGTCGTGGACGTGCACGTCGAGCTGGCCGCGCGCCCGCGCCTTGCCGACGAGGGAGACGTTGAGCGGTTCGAGGTACTCCGGGAAGATCGTGACGACGTCGAGACGCATCAGGCGTCTTCCCCGTTCACGCCCTCGGCCGCGTCCCCGTCGGAGTCCTCGTCGGTGTCACCGTCGGAGTCCCCGTCCCGGGTGGAGACGACGATCGCCTCGCGCTCGTCGATGAGCCCGGGCGGCGGGGTGATGACGCAGCGCTGCTCCTCGAGGTCGATCTCGGCGACGATCTCCTCGACGAAGGGGATCATCACCTCGGTGCCGTCCGGCCGCTCGACGATGAACAGGTCCTGCGAGGGCAGGTGGGAGATCTCGGTGATCCGGCCGATCACGGTGCCGTCCTCCAGGACGACGTCAAGGTCCATCAGCTGGTGGTCGTAGTACTCGTCGTCCTCGGCCGGCAGCTCCGCCGGGTCCACGTCGGCGATCAGCAGGGTGTTGCGCAGTGCCTCGGCCCCGGTGCGGTCCTTGACCCCGGCGAAGCGCAGCATCAGCCTGCCGCTGTGCACCCGGCCCGTCTCGACCGTCAGCGGTCCCGCCGACGCCGGGTCGGTCCGGAGCACGGCGCCCGGCCCGAGCCGCAGCTCCGGCTCGTCGGTCCGCACCTCGACGGTGACCTCACCCTTGATCCCGTGGGCGCGGCCGATCCGCGCGACTACCAGCTCCACTGCATTTTCTCCTGTTCAGACGACGACGGGCCGGGGCGGGCACGTATGCCCTCCCCGGCCCGTGCCGGTGATTCAACTGCTCAGCGGACCTGGTCCACGTCGACGAGGTCGACGCGGATCCCCCGGCCGCCGATGGCGCCCACGACGGTACGCAGAGCACGTGCGGTGCGGCCGTTGCGGCCGATCACCTTGCCGAGGTCGTCGGGGTGGACCCGAACCTCCAGCACCTGCCCGCGGCGCAGGTTGCGCGAGGCGACCTGCACTTCGTCGGGGTTGTCCACGATGCCCTTCACGAGGTGCTCAAGAGCCTCCTCGAGCATGCTCAGGCCTCGGTCGACTCGGCGGTCTCGGCCTCAGCCTCGTCCGCCTTCTTGTCGGCCTTCTTCGCCTTCTGGGTGATGGCTTCGCCCTTGCCCTCGCCGATGCCCTCGAGGGCCTTGGCGAACTCGTCGAAGGAGCGACGCTTGTTCTCCTTCGTCGCCGGCTGCAGCAGCGGCGCGGGGGCCGGGAGGCCCTTGTGCGCCTGCCAGTCACCGGTGAGCTTCAGGATGGCGAGCACAGCCTCGGTGGGCTGGGCGCCGACCGACAGCCAGTACTGCGCACGCTCGGCGTTGACCTCGATGCGCGACGGGTTGTACGTCGGGTGGTAGATACCGATCTCTTCGATCGCGCGACCGTCCCGACGGGTACGGGCGTCGGCGACGACGATGCGGTAGTGCGGCTGGCGAATCTTGCCGAGGCGCTTGAGCTTGATCTTGACTGCCACTGGAGTGGTGTCTCCTGAACTTGACGTGGTTGGGCACATGAGATGCCACGTGGGGTTGCGGTACTCGGGTGCCCGATGGACGCGTCAGCCGGAGGAGAGAGGGGTCCTATGCGACTGTCGAGTACAGCTGTCCATTGTGCCACACGCCCGCCGCCCGCTCGGCCGGGAGGTCGCGAAGCCCACCCGTCGGGTCAGGAGGCCACCGCGATGGCCACGTCCGGGATGCGGAAGGGCTTCATGCAGCCTCCGCACACGATCGGGGCCTGCGCCAGCACGGACGGGACTACGCGCACGTTGCGCCCGCAGTCGCAGACCGCCTTGACGCGAACGCCGCCGCCGGAGGACCCGTGCCGGGCGGCCGGACCGCGGAAGCTGCGCTTGGTGTCGGTGGCCGTGGCGACCGTATGGGCCTTCAGTGCGCGCTGGAGCCGTTCCATGGTGGGGCGGTAGCGCTTCTTCGCCTCGGGATTGAGCGAGACCAGGGAGAAGCCGCTGCTCGCGTGTGGCTCCTCGGTGTGGTCCAGCCCCATCTCCTCGGCGATCGCGAGGAACCTGCGGTTGTGGTAGCGGCCGGCCCGCGAAGTGTCACGCACTCCGCGGGCTGCGGCGATGCCGTGGACTGCCTCGTGCAGCAGTCGCTCGAAGGAGAGTTCGGCGCCGCAGGCGGACGAGGACTCTCCGATCAGGGACTCGGGCGCGGCAAGGTCAGGCAGCTCGGGGTGGTACCGCTGAATATCGGCCCACGCCTGCGCCAGCTCTGCGGCGAGAACAGGTGGTGTCGTGCTCACGTCGTGACAACGAGCCGGGGTGCCCCGGTGTTCCGATTCCGGGCCATTCCAAATTTTTTGCACGTACCAGTCAGTTCAGTCTCATGCGTCCCGACGAGGACGGGTGCGCATATCTCAGGATGAGTCGGTACGTAAGGACGACTACACCCCGGCGCGCGGCGGATGCCGCGCGCCGGGGCGTGAGAGCCCTCAGCCGGACCGGCTAGTACGAGCGCGCGACGATCGCGAGGTTACCGGGGGCGTCGTCCGCCTGCGGCACCGACCCGTCCTCGGCGATCAGGCAGCGCACGGAGACGGCCTGCTCGGCGAGCTTCGCCTCGCCCTCGGGTCCGAGGTCGGCCCACGGGATCCGCGCCCAGCCACCGGCGATGGCGGCCTCGGCGGCCTCCTCGATGGTCGAGACGTCGGAGGTGCGGGAGATGCGGCGCTCGCGGGACTCGCGCAGCAGCTGCTCCTGGTCCTCCTCGAGCACCTTGGGCAGCAGGGCGGCGAGGTCGGAGATCTGCACGGCCTCCTTGCCGCCCGGGATCCGGCGGGCCAGCATCGCGGTGCCGGCCTCCAGGTCGCGGGGACCGATCTCGACGCGGACCGGTACGCCCTTGAGCTCCCAGTCCACGGCGCGGCGGCCGAAGGGGGTGTCGACGCGGTCGTCGACGAACACCCGCAGGCCCGCGGCCTTGAGCTGGGCGCCCAGCTCGCGGACCTTGGTAACGGCCTCGTCGCCCTTGATCGCCATGACGACGACCTGGACGTGCGCGAGGCGCGGCGGGACCCGCAGGCCGTTGTCGTCGCCGTGCGACATGATCAGGCCGCCGACCATGCGGGTGGAGACGCCCCACGAGGTCTGCCAGACGAGCTCCTGCTTGCCTTCCTTCGACAGGTACTGCGTGTTGAAGGCCTTGGCGAAGTTGGTGCCGAGCTCGTGGCTGGTGCCGAGCTGCAGGGCCTTGCCGTCGCCCATCATGCCCTCGAGGGTGAGGGTGTTGATGGCGCCGGCGAAGCGCTCCTTGGCGGTCTTGCGGCCGAGCACGACGTCGATGCCGAGCACGTTGGTCATGAAGTCGCCGTACACGTCCGTGTGGATGCGGGCGGCGTAGTCGCGGGCGTCCTCGTACGTGACGTGGGCCGTGTGGCCCTCCTGCCAGAGGAACTCGCTCGTACGGAGGAACACGCGCGGGCGCATCTCCCAGCGGACCACGTTCGCCCACTGGTTGATCAGCAGGGGCAGGTCGCGGTAGCTCTGGACCCACTTGGAGAAGTAGTCGTTGATGATCGTCTCGGAGGTGGGACGGACCACGACGGGCTCGTCGAGCTCCTTGCCGCCGCCGTGCGTGACGACCGCGAGCTCGGGGGCGAAGCCCTCGACGTGCTCCGCTTCCCTCGTCAGGTACGACTGCGGGATGAACAGCGGGAAGTACGCGTTCTGGGCGCCCGCGTCCTTGATGCGCGCGTCCATCTCCTGCTGCATCCGCTCCCACAGCCCGTAGCCGTACGGTCGGATGACCATGGTGCCGCGTACCGGACCGTTGTCGGCCAGCTCGGCCTTGTTGATCAGATCCTGGTACCAGCGGGGGAAATCCTCCGCCTGGGGGGTGAGAACGGGTGCCTTTGCCATGGCGCGAATGGTACGGCGCCCGGAGTGCCGAACGTGAATCGGGTGTGAATCGGGTGGCGCGCTCCTCTGGACGCGGGGGCGAATCGGGAGTTCTCTGGCAGCGGGGGCATGGGGGCGAAACGGAATCAGGAGCGCTCTTTCGATGACACCGACGCCGACGGCGACGCTTGTCGCGCGGGACTGGGCGGAGATCCAGGAACGGATGCTGGTACCGCTGTACGAGGCGGTCTACGACCGGCTGGAGGTCGGGCCGGGCGACCGGCTGCTCGGCCTCGACTGCGGGGCCGGGCTGGCCCTTCTGCTGGCCTCGGGCCGGGGAGCCCTGGCCACGGGTGTGGAGGCGGATCCGGCACGCCGCACGCTGGCCCGGGAACGCCTCCTGGAGGTGCTCGCGGCCCCTCCGGCGCCCGCGGTGCCCTACGACGTCCTGCTGGCCTTCTCGCCCTCCCCGGGCGCCCTGGCCGCGGCCCTGCCGGCGCTGCGCCGGCCCGGGGCCGCGGTGGTGCTGGCCGACTGGGGTCCGGCGGAGCGGTGCACGGTGCCCTCCGTCCTGGGCGGCGGGCCGGCCCCGCGGGACCTGGACGCCATGGCGGCCGCGGCCGGGCTGGTGCCGGACGGGTCGGGCCGGGTGTTCTGCCCCTTCGGGTACGCCGACGTGGACAGCGCCGTGCGCGGGCTGCTGTCGACCGGGCTCTACGAGTGCTCCGACCCGGTGCAGGTCGAGAAGGAACTGGCGGAGGCGCTTCACCCGTACGAACGGGGTGACGGGGCCGTCTGGCTGCCGAACATCTTCCGGTACGTCATCGCCCGTACGGCCTGACCGCCCGCACCGGCGGGACCACCGCCGTGCGGGGCCGCGGACCGGCCCCGCACGGCGCTCACGTGTGCGCCGCTCCCTTGTGGAGGCGGGGGATGCCCGCGGCCGCGTAGGCCGCCGCCTCGTCCAGGGTTTCGGCGGCCATCAGGGCTTCCGCGAGGGCGTCCAGCTTGTCGCGGTTCTCGCGCAGCAGGCGGCAGGCCTTCTCGTAGCACTCGTCGACGATCCGGCGCATCTCGTGGTCCACCGCGTCGAGGGTGGCGGGGGCCGCGGAGAGGCCGTAGGGGCTCTGTCCGTCCGAGGGGATGGCGGTGAGGCGGCCGATGCGCTCGCTCATCCCCCAGCGGCCGACCATGCCGCGGACGATGTTCGTGACCTGCTCCAGGTCGTTCTCCGCGCCGGTGGTGATGACCTCGTAGACCACCTGCTCGGCGGCCATGCCGCCCAGCGCCCCGATGATGCGGCCGCGCAGGTACTCCTCCGTGTAGGCGTACCGGTCCGCCTCCGGGGTGGAGAGGGTGACGCCGAGCGCCCGCCCGCGCGGGACGATGGTGATCTTGCGGACGGGGTCGGCGCCGGGCTGGAGCATGCCCAGCAGGGCGTGTCCGCTCTCGTGGTACGCGGTGCGCCGGCGCTCCTCGTCCGGCATGACCAGCGGCCGTTCGGCGCCGAGCTGGACCTTCTCCAGCGCGTCGGAGAGGTCCGACTGGGTGACCTCCTTCTGCTGGCGCTTCACGGCGAGCAGGGCGGCCTCGTTGGCGAGGTTGGCCAGTTCGGCTCCGGTCATGCCCGGGGTCGTACGGGCCATCTGCGCGAGGTCGACCCCGTCGGCGAGCGGGATGTCCCTGGTGTGGATGCGCAGGATGGCTTCGCGGCCGGCCCGGTCGGGCGGGGAGACCATGACGGTGCGGTCGAAGCGGCCCGGCCGGGTCAGCGCCGGGTCCAGGACGTCGGCCCGGTTGGTCGCGGCGAGGACGACCACTCCCTCGGAGCCGGAGAAGCCGTCCATCTCGGTGAGGATCTGGTTCAGGGTCTGCTCGCGCTCGTCGTGGCCGCCCATGCCCGCGCCGCCGCCGCGCACCCGCCCGATGGTGTCGATCTCGTCGATGAAGATGATCGCGGGGGCCACCTTGCGGGCCTCGGCGAAGAGTTCGCGCACCCGGGAGGCGCCGACGCCGACGATCATCTCGATGAACTCGGATGCGGAGGCGGAGAAGAAGGGCACCCCGGCCTCGCCGGCGACCGCGCGGGCGAGCAGGGTCTTGCCGGTGCCGGGCGGGCCGGCGAGCAGCACGCCACCGGGCATGCGGGCGCCCATCTTGCGGTACTCGTCCGGGTTCTTCAGGAAGTCCACGACGTCGTTGAGCTCGCCCTCGACCTCGTCGATGCCGGCCACGTCCTCGAAGGTCGTGCGCTTGGCGCCCTCCAGCTCGACGGGCTTGGGCGGCGCCTTGCGCCCGAGCCCGCCCATGCCGCCGCCCATCGCCGATCCCATCCGGCGGGCGATGACCACCCACAGCAGGACCAGCAGCAGCATCGGGGCCAGGGAGATCAGCAGGTTGGCCAGGAAGCTGCGCTGCACGACGACCGGGGAAGCCGTGACGACGACGTTCTGCTTGGTGAGGTTGGCCCACAGGTCGTCGTCGGCGAAGGCGGGCCGCTGGGAGACGAACTTCTTGTAGGTGCCCTTGTCCCCGTCCGGCTTGGGCTGCTCGGCCTTCAGCTCGCCCTGGATGGCGTCGCCCTTGGCGTAGATCTTCGAGACGTTGCCGTTCGCGACCTGCTTGCTGAACTCGGTGTACGAGATGGTCGGCTCGTCGCCCTCGTTGAAGAAGGACAGCACCAGGTTGGTGATCAGGTAGACGATCAGGGCGGTGAGGATCAGGCCGCGCCAGCCGCCGGGCATCCGCTTCTTCGGTGGCGGGGCGGGGGGTGCGCCTTCGGAGCGCCAGGGCGTATCGGCCCGGTCGCGGGGCGGTACGGGGGTGGGGCTGGGCACGTAGGCCTCCTTCTGCCGTCCTCCCGGCCGACCATAAGCGACAAACCGGACCATCGCCCCTGGCGGCGGGCCACACGGCGAAGCCCCGGCCGGAGGGATCCGGCCGGGGCTCGCGTGGCTCCGTACTGCTACTTCACACGTGCTACTTCACGCGTGCTACTTCATGAACTTCTTGAACTCGTCCGGAAGGTCGAAGTCCTGTCCGGGCTGCGCGCCCCCGGCGGGAAGCCCGAACGGGTTGCCGCCGGCGGCGGGCTCGATGGCCTCCGGGCCCGCCTCGCGGCGCGCGGCTGCCGCGGCCTCTTCTTCCTTGCGCTTCATCGGGTTGCCGCTCTTGCGCTTGCCCTTGGCCTGCTTGACCTGCTTCTTCTGCCGGCCGGGGCCACCGCCCATCCCGGGCATGCCGGGCATCCCCGGCATGCCGCCTCCCTGGGCCATGCGGGACATCATCTTGCGGGCCTCGAAGAACCGCTCGACGAGCGACTTGACGGCGCTGACCTCGGTGCCGGAGCCCTTGGCGATACGGGCACGGCGCGAGCCGTTGATGAGGTGCGGGTCCTGGCGCTCGGCCGGGGTCATCGACTTGATGATCGCGGCGGTGCGGTCCACGTCGCGCTCGTCGATGTTGTTGATCTGGTCCTTGATCTGCCCCATGCCCGGGAGCATGCCGAGCAGCTTGGAGATGGAGCCCATCTTGCGGACCTGCTCCATCTGGGACAGGAAGTCGTCGAGCGTGAACTCCTTCGGCCCCTTCTGCAGCTTGGCCGCCATCTTCTCGGCTTCGGCCTGGCTGAAGGTCTTCTCGGCCTGCTCGATCAGGGTGAGCATGTCACCCATGTCGAGGATCCGGCCCGCCATGCGGTCCGGGTGGAAGGCGTCGAACTCGTCGAGCTTCTCGCCGTTCGAGGCGAACATGATCTGCTTGCCGGTGACGTGCGCGATGGAGAGCGCGGCACCACCGCGGGCGTCGCCGTCGAGCTTGGAGAGCACGACGCCGTCGAAGCCGACGCCGTCGCGGAAGGCCTCGGCGGTGTTGACCGCGTCCTGGCCGATCATGGCGTCGACGACGAAGAGGATCTCGTCCGGGCTGACGGCGTCGCGGATGTCCGCGGCCTGCTGCATCAGCTCCTGGTCGATGCCGAGGCGGCCGGCGGTGTCGACGATCACGACGTCGTACTGCTTGGTGCGCGCGTACTCGATGGAGTCCTTGGCGACCTGGACCGGGTCGCCGACGCCGTTGCCGGGCGAGGGCGCGTAGACGGCCACGCCGGCCCGCTCGGCCACGACCGAGAGCTGGTTGACGGCGTTGGGGCGCTGGAGGTCGCAGGCGACGAGGAGCGGGGTGTGGCCCTGCCCCTTCAGCCACAGGCCGAGCTTTCCGGCGAGGGTGGTCTTACCGGCACCCTGGAGGCCGGCGAGCATGATCACGGTCGGCGCGGTCTTGGCGAAGCGCAGCCGCCGGGTCTCGCCGCCGAGGATGGAGACCAGCTCGTCGTTGACGATCTTGAGGACCTGCTGGCCCGGGTTCAGGGCCTTGGAGACCTCTTCGCCGCGGGCGCGCTCCTTGACGTTCGCGATGAAGGAGCGGACGACCGGGAGGGCGACGTCGGCCTCGAGGAGGGCGATACGGATTTCCCGCGCCGCAGCGTCGATGTCCTGCTCGGAGAGGCGGCCTTTGCCCCGGAGGGACTTGAAGGTCGCGCTGAGGCGGTCGGAAAGCGTATCGAACACGGTGGTCGCGATTCCTCGGGTCGGGGGCGTGTGGTCGTCCCCAGGGTATCGGGCCGCGCCACCCCTCCGGCCCTGCGGGCGGCTTTCCCCTCCCGGGAGCCCGCCGCCACCCGAGCCGCTGCGCGGGGTGGAGGCCCCTACCCGCCCTTCGCCCGTTCCCCGGGGCTCCGCCCCGGACCCCGCGCCTCGAACGCCGGCGAGGCTGGATGTATCCAGCCCGCCCGGCGTTTGAGGGCACGGGCGCGCAGCGCACGTACGGGTCCGGGCCGCGCCCGGGGAACGGCGGAAGGGCGGGTAGGGACCCCCCGTTATCTTTTTCGCGGTCCTGCAATGGGGCCGCTGGCCTCCGGGCCCGGTATGACTGTGTCCCCTCTGTCGAAGTGATGGCCTGGGGGGTGGTGTCGCCGGGGCCGTGGGGTGCCGTCGGAGATGCTGATGAGAGACCCGGCCACCGCCCGGTCCGGCGCAATGCCGGGCAGAGACGTGGGCGGCAGGTCTGCATAACGTGGATGCGCGAGCACGGTGCCAACGCCGAGGCCGGCCAGGTCAACCACCCGGGAGGGGTGCGATGTTAGACACCGGTGATGTGGGCGTCTTCCTGGGTATGGACGTCGGCAAGACAGCTCACCACGGCCACGGTCTGACGCCGGCGGGCAAGAAGGTCTTCGACAAACCGATGCCTAACAGCGAACCGAGACTGCGGGCCGTCTTCGACAAGCTGATCGCGAAGTTCGGCACGGTGCTGGTGATCGTGGACCAGCCCGCATCGATCGGGGCTCTGCCGCTGACCGTCGCCCGGGACGCGGGCTGCGAAGTCGCCTACCTGCCCGGCCTCGCGATGCGGCGGATCGCTGATCTGTATCCGGGCGAGGCGAAAACGGACGCGAAGGACGCGGCGGTGATCGCGGACGCGGCCAGGACGATGCCCCATGTCCTGCGTTCGCTGGAGCTGACCGACGAGGTCACTGCCGAGCTCACGGTGCTGACCGGCTTCGACCAGGACCTCGCCGCCGAAGCCACCCGCACCAGCAACCGGATACGCGGCCTGCTCACCCAGTTCCACCCCTCGCTGGAACGCGTACTCGGACCCCGGCTGGACCACCGGGCCGTCACCTGGCTCCTCGAACGCTACGGATCCCCGGCCGCTCTGCGGAAAGCCGGCCGCCGCAGGCTCGTCGAACTCATCCGCCCGAAGGCCCCGCGGATGGCCGTCCGGCTGATCGACGAGGTCTTCGACGCTCTCGACGAACAGACCGTCGTGGTCCCGGGAACCGGGACTCTCGACATCGTGATCCCGTCCCTGGCCGCTTCCCTCGCGGCGGTTCACGACCAGCGCCGGGCCTTGGAAGCGCAGATCAACAGCCTGCTGGAGGCTCACCCTCTTCACCAGGTCCTGACCTCGATGCCGGGAGTCGGCGTCAGGACCGCTGCCGTCCTGCTGGTCACCGTCGGCGACGGCACCAGTTTCCCCAGCGCCGCCCACCTCGCCTCCTACGCCGGGCTCGCGCCGACGACGAAGTCGTCCGGGACCTCGATCCACGGCGAACACGCACCCAGAGGCGGAAACCGGCAGCTCAAACGCGCCATGTTCCTCTCCGCCTTCGCCTGCATGAACGCCGACCCGGCCTCCCGCACCTACTACGACAGACAAAGAGCCCGCGGGAAAACCCACACCCAGGCCCTCCTCCGCCTCGCCCGCCAACGCATCAGCGTCCTGTTCGCCATGCTCCGCGACGGCACCTTCTACGAGTCCAGAACCCCCGCCATCACCCTCGCCGCATGACCACCCCAAACAGCCCCATACCCGGCACCACGTCCTTGACGAAGGACATAGAGACACCCCCCCGCAGGGCCGCCCCCGCTACGCCAGGGCCGTCTGGACCGAGGCGGCCAGGGCGGCCGCGTCCGCCGGGTCCAGCGGCTTGGCGTCCGCCGTGGTCACGTACAAGGTGTCCACCGCGTTGGCGCCGAGCGTCGAGACGTGCGCGCTGCGGACCCTGACCCCGGAGGACTCCAGCACGCGCCCGATCCGGTGCAGCAGACCGACCGCGTCGGGTGCGCGGACCTCCAGGACCGTGGCCAGGGAGGAGACCTCCGGGACCACCGCGACCCGCGGCGGCGGCGGGACGACCCCGCGCCGGCGCGGGTACGCCGCCTCGCGGTCCGCGAGCTTCGCGGGGACGTCCAGCGAGCCGTCCAGGGCCCGGACCAGGTCGGTGCGCAGCCGCGCGGCCTCCGGCAGGGAGCCGTACTCGGCGGCTACCCGCCAGCGCAGGACCAGTACCTCGCCCAGCTGCTCCGGGAGCTCCATCGAGCGCAGGTCGGCCGCGCGGACGGTGAGCCGGTGCAGGGCCAGTACGCCGGCCACCGCGGGCAGCACGCCCGGCTGGTCGGGGACGGCCACCACCAGTTCCACGCCGACCGCGTCCTCCTCCTGGCGGGCGTGCAGGGCCAGTACCGGCTCCCCGGTGCGCAGCGCCTCCACGGCCAGGCGCTCCTGCTCCGTGGTCGGGATCTCCAGCTCCGTCGCCTCGGGGGCCGCCCCGCTCAGCACGGCGGCGACCCGGGCGACCAGGTCGGCCACGAGCGAGCCGCGCCACGCGCTCCACGCCGCGGGTCCGGTGGCCAGCGCGTCGGCCTCGGTCAGCGCGTGCAGGATCTCCAGCGTGCCGGGCGACCCGACCGCCTCGGCGACGGCCTTGACCGTCGCCGGGTCGTCCAGGTCGCGCCGGGTGGCGGTGTCGATCAGCAGCAGGTGGTGGCGTACGAGCACGCCCAGCACGGCGACGTCCTCCGCGTCGAAGCCCACCCGCAGCGCCATGTCGCGGGCGATCGTCTCGCCGGCCACGGAGTGGTCGCCGGGCCAGCCCTTGCCGATGTCGTGCAGCAGCGCGGCCATGAGGAGGAGGTCGGGGCGCCCCACCCGGCGGGTCAGCTCCGAGGCCCGGACGGCCGTCTCCACGAGGTGGCGGTCCACGGTCCAGGTGTGCACCGGGTTGCGCTGCGGCCGGCACCGCACCCGCTCCCAGTCGGGCAACAGCTTCGTGATGATCCCCTCGGCCTCCAGCGCCTCCCACACGGCCACCGTCGGCTCCCCCGCGCCCAGCAGGGTCAGCAGCTGCTCCCGGGCCTCGGCCGGCCAGGGCACGGGCAGCGGCTTCGCCTGCGCCGCGAGCCTGCGTACGGCGTGCAGCGAGACGGGCAGTCCGGCCTGGGCGGCGGCCGCGCCGAAGCGCAGGGGCAGCACCGGGTCCCGGTCGGGCCGCGCGGCCAGGGCCAGTACGGCCTCGCCGTCGGACTCCACGACGCCTTCGGCGAGCGGAGCCCGCTCGGGTACGGAGCCGCGGGTGCCGAGCAATCCGCGCAGCCGGGGGCGGGCCGACCGGGCCCGGAGCACGCGCCCGACCTCGCGCCAGGTCACGTCACCGGCGTACGAGACCACCCGCGCGGCCTCGTACACCTCCCTGAGCAGGGCGTCCGCGTCGAGCAGCCCGAGCTGCGCCGCCACCGGCGTCTGCTCCTGGAGGGAGAGCCGATCGGTGGCGCGGCCCGTCACCAGGTGCAGCGCGTCCCGGGCGTCGAGCAGCCGGCGCCGGGCTTCGGCGAGCCCCTCGCGCGGGGCGTCGGCCAGCCAGGACGCGGCGACGGCCCGCAGCGCGGTGACGTCGCGCAGCCCTCCGCGGGCCTCCTTCAGGTCGGGTTCCAGCAGGAAGCGGAGCTCCCCGGCACGCTCGGCCCGCTCGCGGCACAGGGAATGCAGCTGGGGCAGCCGCTTGGCCGCGAGGTTCCGCCAGTCCGCCAGCACGGAGGTGCGCAGTCCCGCGAGGAGCCCGGCGTCGCCGGCGACGAGCCGGGCGTCGAGCAGTCCGAGGTGCACCTTGAGGTCTTCGGCGGCGGTCTTGCGGGCTTCGCCGGGGGTGCGCACCGAGTGGTCGAGGGCGACGCCCAGGTCCCAGACGGGGTACCAGAGCCGGTCGGCCAGCGCGGCCAGGGCGCGCGGTTCGGCCTTGCCGTCGTGGAGCAGGACCAGGTCGAGGTCGCTGCGCGGGGAGAGTTCGGCGCGGCCGTATCCGCCGACGGCGACGAGGGCGGCGCCCCGGACGCCCGTCTCCTTCACGGCGGTCGCGAACAGCGCCTTCAGCCAGTCGTCGGTCAGGGCGGCCAGGGCGGAACGCCGGGAAGGCCCGGACCGCGACTCCTCCTGGAGGAGTCGCAGCCGGGCCGCGGCGTACCCGCTGGGTCCCTGGTCGGCGGTGTGACCGCCGACAGTGGTCTCTTCGACACTCGTCACCCAGAGGTTCCCATCACTTGGGGCCTGTCCGGCCGGTCGGGCCGGACAGGCCCTAAAGCGCGTCAGCGCCACGTTCGCCGGTGCGGACCCGGATGACCGAGTCCACGGGGATGCTCCATACCTTGCCGTCGCCGATCTTGCCGGTCTGGGCGGCGTCGACGACGATCCGCATCACGTCCTCGGCGTCGCCGTCCTCGACCAGTACCTCTATGCGGATCTTCGGCACGAGGTCCACGGTGTACTCGGCGCCCCGGTAGACCTCGGTGTGTCCGCGCTGGCGGCCGTAGCCGCTGGCCTCGGAGACCGTGAGTCCCTGGACTCCGAAGCGGTGCAGGGCTTCCTTGATCTCGTCGAGCCGGTGCGGCTTCACGATCGCGGTGATGAGCTTCATGCGTCAACCTTCTTGCTCGCGGCGGCAACAGGGGCGGGGACGGCGGTGCTCCGGGAGGAGGAGCCGCCGCCGGCTCCGCTGAAGTCGTAGGCGGTCTCGGCGTGTTCGACCTGGTCGATGCCGGAGACCTCGTCGTCCTCGGGGACCCGCATCCCGATCGTCTTGTCGAGCAGGAAGGCGAGTACCGCGGACGCCACGAGAGAGTAGGCCAGGACGGAGAAGACCCCGACCGCCTGCTTGCCGAGCTGCTCCAGGCCGCCGCCGTAGAAGAGGCCGGCCGCGTCGGACTGGACCCCGCCGGTGGCGAAGAACCCGACGAGCAGGGAGCCGATGACACCGCCGACGAGGTGGACGCCGACCACGTCGAGGGAGTCGTCGTAGCCGAACTTGTACTTCAGGCCGACGGCCATGGCGCACACGACACCGGCGATGGCGCCGATGGCGATCGCGCCGAGCGGGGAGCAGGAGCCGCCGGAGGGGGTGATGGCGACGAGGCCCGCGACCGCGCCGGAGGCGGCGCCCAGGGTGGTGAAGGAGCCGTGGCGCAGCTTCTCGTACCCGAGCCAGGCGAGCATGGCGGCGGCGGTGGCGACCTGCGTGTTGACGAACATGACCGCGCCGACGCCGTCGTCGTTGCCGAGCCAGGAGCCCGCGTTGAAGCCGAACCAGCCGAACCACAGCAGACCGGCGCCGAGCATCACGAGCGGGAGGCTGTGCGGGCGCATCGGGTCCTTCTTGAACCCGACGCGCTTGCCGATGACGAGGATCACGCCGAGGGCCGCGGCGCCCGCGTTGATGTGGACGGCGGTGCCGCCGGCGAAGTCGATGACCCCGAGCTCGAAGAGCCAGCCGCCGGCGCCCCACACCCAGTGGGCGACGGGGAAGTAGACGATCGTGACCCAGAGGGTGATGAAGAGCGCCCACGCGCTGAACTTGACGCGGTCGGCCAGTGCGCCGCTTATCAGCGCCGGGGTGATGATCGCGAACATCAGCTGGAAGACGGCGAAGACGTAGACGGGGATGGTGTAGCCGTCCCACAGCTCGGTGATGCCGATGCCGCTGAGTCCGACGTAGTCGGAGGTCCAGCCGATCAGCGAGCCGGAGTCGGCGCCGAAGGCGAGGCTGAATCCGTAGAGGACCCAGAGGATCGTGACGATCCCGAGGCTGATGAAGCTCATCATCAGCATGTTGAGGCTGCTCTTGACGCGGACCATGCCTCCGTAGAAGAAGGCGAGTCCCGGGGTCATCAGCATGACCAGGGCGGAGCAGATGAGCATGAACCCGGTGTTCGCGGAAGACAGCGTGGGGGCGTCTGCCGCGAGGGTCGTGATGGCTGATGCCATCGGCGTCTCCTCGTCGTCGGTACGTTCGCGTGCGGGCGATCGTGAAAACCTGAGCGGCGCTGGTTCGTGAATCAGGCCTGAGGGTGTTCCGGCCCGGGGGCTGGCCGGTTATTGGCCCTGAGATTCGCGCAGGCCGGTTTCCGGCGGCGCCGCTGGGTGTTTCGCGTCGATGACGAAGAGGTCGTGCGTGTTACGCCTCCATGAACGAGTGGTTCATGGGGGTGACGGGTGGAGACCCGGCCGCGGCGATGACCCGGGGAACCTGGCTGGGGGAGCCTGATCGGGCTTCACGGGGTGACTGCCGCGGCCGGGGGCCTTGGGGGCGGCCGGGTGGCCGTCAGACGGCCTCTGCGGCCTCGGGGAGGCGGGAGGCGAGGTGGTCGGTCAGCCGCACCACGTCGGCGACGTCGCCGTACTCACGCGCGGCGGTGTCGACGGTCTTGCGCAGCCGGGTGTTGACCCGTTCGGACCGCACCTTTCCCGCCACGTCGAGGGCTCGGCCGACGAGGACGGTGGCCTGCTCGGGCTCGCGCTGGAGCAGGTGCACGGTGGCCATGCCGATGAGGTTGAGGGCGTAGGAGCGCTGGTGCTCCTCGTCCTTCTCGAAGAGCTCGACGGCGCGCTCCATGACCGGTTCGGCGAGGGAGGCGTACATGGGGCTGCGGCCCGCGACGTAGGCCAGGTCCCGGTAGGAGTGGGAGTTCTCGCCGTTGAGCTCGGCCTCGGAGAAGAAGCGGATCCAGTCGGGCTCGGGCTCGGCGTCGAAGCCCACGTCGGAGAAGGTGTCCTCGGCCATCCGCACGGCCCGCTTGCAGCGGCTGGGCTGGCCCATGTTGGCGTAGGCGCGGGCCTCCATCGCATACAGCATGGCCTGGGTACGGGGCCCCGCGCAGTCGCGGCTGCCGTACTGGGCCAGGTGGATGAGCTCCAGGGCGTCCTCGGGGCGGCCCAGGTGGATCATCTGGCGGCTCATGCTGGAGAGGATGTACGAGCCCAGGGGCTTGTCCCCGCCCTCCTTGGCTGCGTGCAGCGCGAGGACGAAGTACTTCTGCGCGGTGGGGTGCAGGCCGATGTCGTAGCTCATCCAGCCGGCGAGTTCGGCGAGTTCGGCGGCGACCTTGAAGAGCCGCTTCATGACCGGGGCCGGGTGGTTCTCCTGGAGCAGGTCGGTGACCTCGTGGAGCTGGCCCACGACGGCCTTGCGGCGCAGTCCGCCGCCGCACTGGGCGTCCCACTGCCGGAACATCACGGTGGTGGCTTCGAGGAGGTCCACCTCGGGCTCGGAGAGCCTGGGCGGCCGGTGACCGCTGAGGGCGCCCGTCGGCCCCGCCTCCCGGGGTCCCGGGTCGGCGGCCGGGACCGGTACGAGCCAGCGCTGCATGGGCTCGATGAGGGCGGGGCCGGCGGACAGGGCGAGCGAGGTCCCGAGGAAGCCGCGGCGGGCCAGCATCAGGTCGCTGCGGGAGAACTCGCCGAGCAGCTCGATGGTCTGCGGTCCGGCCCAGGGCAGGTCGACGCCGGAGACGGAGGGGGTCTGGTGGGCGGTGCGCAGGCCCAGGTGCTCGATGGCGACGACGGAGCCGAAGCGTTCGGAGAAGAGCTCGGACAGGATGCGCGGGACGGGCTCGCGGGGCTGTTCGCCGTCGAGCCAGCGGCGGACCCGTGAGGTGTCGGTGCTGATGTGGTGGGCGCCCATCTGGCGGGCGCGGCGGTTGACCTGGCGGGCGAGCTCGCCCTTGGACCAGCCGCTGCGGACGAACCAGGACGTCAGCTGCTCGTTGCGGACGGTGGCGCCCTGGGCGGAGTCCTGGGAGTCCATGGCGGAGTCCTGTCCCGTGCTCGTTCCGCTTGCGCCGTTGCCGCTCACTGGAACGCCCCCCATCCGTCAGCCTCTTCTCACACGAAACCCTGCCGGGAAACGGTCTTCACAGGTCCTTCACGCATGCCTGCGGCATACCCGCGAACCCGTTCCCTCGCCGCGCTTCATGCACCGAAAGTAATCCTACGATCACCCCTTCGGCGAGGTCGATCCCGGAAACGCCACCATTCGCCACCCCTTCGAATGAACTCGCCACCCGCCAGGCGCGATTCACTTGACACGAAGGCAGGACCGATCGGTTGGACAGGAGCGCGCCGGGGCGTGCGCGTCACGGAGTGCGCCGGTCATCCGGTCGGCGAACGCAACCAGCCGAAGTCGTAACCACCGGCACGTCCGACCCGTTGGAGGGGGCATGGGCATGGGCTTCACGATCGGCGGCAGCCGCGGTACCAAGGAGTTCCGTTCCGGCGCCCGGCGCCGCGGCCGGACGTCGGAGTGCACGGCGGTGGCGGAGTACACCGGACTGTGGGGCTGGGACGTCGTCCCCGGCGCCCGGGCCGCGGGGCCCGCCAGCGACTGCTCGTGCGGTCATACGAATTGTGGTGCGCCGGGGGCGCATCCACTTGCCCTCGCTCCGACAGTCCCGGCCGGCGCCACCCTCGACGAGGTCACCGAGACCTGGACCGGATACCCGGGAGCCGCGGTGCTGCTCCCCGTCGGGCGCTCCTTCGACGTCATCGAGGTCTCCGAGGAGGCCGGGCGGCGGGCCCTGGTCCGGCTGGAGCGGATGGGGCTGCCGCTCGGTCCGGTGACCGCGACCCCGGACGGCCGGGCCCAGTTCTTCGTCGCCACGGGCGCGGCGGCCGGGCTGCCGCAGCTGCTGTACCGGATGGGCTGGGACGACGCCGATCTCGATCTGCGCGCACTGGGCCAGGGCTCCTACGTCACCGCCCCGCCCTCGGACTTCGCGGGCCTCGGGCCGATGAGCTGGCTGCGCCCGCCGGCCCTGGACTCGGCCGGGGACCCCCCGCAGGCCCGCCTCCTGCTGGGCACCCTCGCCTACCTGTGCCACCGGCTGCGCCGCGCGTAGCCCCGTCGACCGCCGCTCCCGGCCGCGCGCACGGCAGTGCCCCCGGGTCCTGGGGACCTCGGGGGCACTGGGCCGGCGGAGGAGCGTCGGGGGCGTTCAGTCGCCGATCAGGGCGTCGACGAAGGCCTCCGGCTCGAAGGGCGCCAGGTCGTCCGCGCCCTCACCGAGACCGATGAGCTTGACCGGGACGCCGAGCTCGCGCTGGACGGCGATGACGATGCCGCCCTTGGCGGTGCCGTCGAGCTTGGTCAGCACGATGCCGGTGATGTCCACGACCTCCGCGAAGACGCGGGCCTGGGTCAGGCCGTTCTGCCCGGTGGTGGCGTCCAGGACCAGCAGGATCTCGTCGAGCGGGCCGTGCTTCTCCACGACGCGCTTGACCTTGCCGAGCTCGTCCATCAGGCCGGTCTTGGTGTGCAGCCGGCCCGCCGTGTCGATGAGCACCACGTCGGCGCCCTCGGCGATGCCCTCCTTGACCGCGTCGTAGGCGATCGAGGCCGGGTCGCCGCCCTCGGGTCCGCGCACGGTGCGCGCCCCGACCCGGTCGCCCCAGGTCTGGAGCTGGTCGGCGGCGGCGGCGCGGAAGGTGTCGGCGGCGCCGAGCACGACGCTGCGGCCGTCGGCGACGAGCACGCGGGCGAGCTTGCCGGTGGTGGTGGTCTTGCCGGTGCCGTTCACGCCGACGACCATGATCACGGCCGGGGTGTCCACGCCGCTCTCGGTCTTCACCGCGCGGTCGAAGTCGGTACCGAGGAGCGTGACCAGCTCCTCCTTGAGCAGGGCGCGCAGATCGGCGGGGGTGCGGGTGCCGAGCACCTTGACCCGCTCGCGGAGCCGGTCCACCAGCTCCTGGGTCGGCGCGACACCGACGTCGGCGATGAGGAGGGTCTCCTCGATCTCCTCCCAGGTGTCCTCGTCGAGGTGCTCGCGGGAGAGCAGCGTGAGCAGCCCCTTGCCGAGCGTGTTCTGCGAGCGGGCGAGGCGGGCGCGCAGCCGGACCAGGCGGCCGGCGGTGGGCTCGGGCACCTCGATCTCGGGGGCGGGCGGAGCCTCGACGACCGAGTCCTCGACCGCGACCGGCGATTCGAGGGCGGCCTCCGCGTCGGGGAGGGCGACCTCCTCGATCGTGCGGCGCGGTTCTTCCGCCGTCGGTGCGGCGTCCTCCCCCACCTGCGGTTCGGCGGGCGGGGCAGTGATGGTCGGCGTGCTGGGCGGAGCCGTGGGGGGCAGCTGCTTCTTCTTGCGGCTGCTGACCACGAGCCCGCTGATCGCACCGACCGCGACCAGGGCGATGACTACGGCAAGGATGAGGATTTCCATAACGTCCCCAGTATCGGCCACGCGCGCCCCGAGCCGGGGACCCTGGAGGTTCACACGAGGACGTAAGCCTCTGTTTGTATTTTTTGCGGCAAATCTACGATGATGAGCAGCCCCCCACGCCCCACCTCCCCCACGGAGTACACCTATGTCTGCCGAGACCGCCGTCGAGTCGCGCGGCCTGGAGCCCGTCCCGGACGACGAGCGTCGCGGCCGGGTCCGCGAGCTCGTCCCGACCTGGGTCGCCGCCAACATCAGCGTGCTGCTGCTGACCATGGGCGCCGGTCTCGTCATCTTCAACAAGCTGAACATCTGGCAGGTGCTCGTCGTCGCGATCGCCGCCCCGGTCGTCTCCTACGGGATGGTCGGACTCATATCCATCGCGGGCAAGCGCGGCGGCTCCCCCGGCATGGCGCTCTCCCGGGCCGTCTTCGGCCAGCGCGGCAACCTCTTCCCCGGCGCCCTGATCTGGGTCGCCCGCTGGGGCTGGGAGACCATCAACGCGGTCAGCGGCGCCTACGCCGTCCTCACCGTCCTGGACCTGGTCTTCGGCATCAGGAAGAACACCGCGCTGATCGTCGTCACCCTGCTCTTCTTCGTCGGCTGCACCTTCCTCGTCTCCGGTCTCGGCATCAACGCCCTGCGCGTCTGCTCCAAGTGGTCCACGTACCTCTTCGGTGCCTTCAGCGTGCTCGTGCTGGGCTACCTGATCGCCGAGACCGACTGGTCCGCCGTCTTCGACAAGCCCGCCGGCTCCACCGCGATGATGGTCGCGGGCATCGGCACCATCGCGGCCGGCGGCATCAGCTGGGTCCCCTCCGGCCCGGACTTCACCCGCTACCTGCCCCGCACCGCCTCGGCGAAGGGCATGGTCGGCGCGACCATCGGCGGCGCGGCCGTCGTGGTGATCCCGATGGTGCTCATGGGCGCGGTGATGGCCGTCGCCACCCCCGACCTGGCCACCGCGCAGGACCCGGTGTCCTTCATCGGCGAACTGCTGCCGACCTGGATCGCGGTCCCGTACCTGCTGATCGCGCTCGTCGGCATGCTGCTCATCAACTCGATGTCCATGTACTCGGCGGGCTTCACCGCCCAGACCCTCGGCATCAAGGTCCCGCGCGCGGCGGCGGTCAGCGTCAACGCCGTCATCAGCCTGGTCTTCGGCTTCCTGCTCATGGTGGTGGCGACCAGCTTCTTCGGTTCGTTCATCTCCTTCCTGACCCTGCTGGCCGTGGCCTTCTCCGCGTGGATCGGCGTCTTCGGCGTGGACATGCTGCGCCGCACCTCCTACGACGGGGCCGCGCTGCTGGACACCACGCGCACCAGCACCTACTGGTACCGGGGCGGTTTCGCCTGGCAGGCCATGACCGCCTGGGGCCTCGCCCTGGTGGTGGGCCTGCTGTTCACGAAGGTCGACTGGTTCAGCGGCCCGCTGGCCACCACCTGGATCGGGCAGAACGGCCTGGGCTGGATGGCGGGCATCGTGACCTCGGCCGTGCTGTACGCGGTCCTGCCGCGCACCCCGGCGGCTCCGGCTCCGGCGGCCACCGAGGTCCCGGCGGACGAGCGGGTTCCCGTCGGATCCCTGTCAAACTGACGCCATGTCAGCTAACGTCCCCCTTCGCCCGCCCACCCACCTCCGGCGAAGGGGGACTTCTCCATGCCCATCACCGTGGCCCGGTTCAACCTCATCGATCCCAACGGCACCCCGGAAACCCTCTCCGCCCGCTACAAGGCCGCGCTGGAGATGGCGAAGTACGCGGACGACCGCGGGATCGACACCATCCAGACCGAGGAGCACCACGGCGCCGAGAACAACTGGCTGCCCTCCCCCTTCGCCTTCGCGGGCGCGGTCTTCGGCGCCACCCGCCGGATCACCGTCACCGTCTCGGCGATCATCGGCCCGCTGTACGACCCGCTGAAGGTCGCCGAGGACGTCGCCGTACTGGACCTGCTCAGCGGCGGCCGTCTCGTCACGGTGGCCGGCATCGGCTACCGGCCCGAGGAGTACGAGCAGCACGGCGTGGAGTGGGGCCGGCGCGGCAAGCTCCAGGACGAGCTGCTGGAGACCCTGCTGAAGGCGTGGACCGGCGAGCCGTTCGAGTACCGCGGCCGGACCGTACGGGTCACCCCGCGGCCCTTCACCCAGCCGCACCCGCTGCTCCTGGTCGGCGGCAGTTCGGAGGCGGCGGCCCGCCGGGCGGCGCGCCTGGGGCTGCCGTTCTTCCCCAGCGCGCACCTGCCCGCGCTGCAGGCGTACTACAACGCGAAGCTCGCGGAGTACGACACGGAGGGCTTCTGCATGATGCCGGCGGCCGAGACCCCGCTGCTGCACATCGCGGAGGACCCGGACCGGGCATGGGACCAGTACGGCGAGCGGTTCCTGCACGAGGCCGGGATGTACGCCTCCTGGCAGTCCAAGGACATCCGCAGCGCCGTACGGTCGGGCGCGCACACGGTGGCGGAGCTGCGCGCCGAGGGCGTGTACCGCATCCTCACCCCGGACGAGGCGGTCACGTACGCCCGCGGCGCCGGCGAGGCGGGAAACCTGGTGCTGCACCCACTGTGCGGCGGGATGCCGCTGGACGAGGGATGGCGGAGCCTCCAGCTCCTGTGCGAACAGGTACTGCCCCGCCTCGAGGACTGAGACGGGGCAGGGCCGGACCGGCGAAGGGGGCGTTGGCGGGGTGGTCAGCCCATCTCCTCCAGCGCCTTGCCCTTGGTCTCCGGCACCCACTTGAGGATGAACGGGAACGAGAGCACGGCGAAGACCGCGTAGATGACGTAGGCGCCGGACAGGTTCCAGTCCGAGAGCGTCGGGAACGAGACGGTGATGACCCAGTTGGCGATCCACTGGGCGGCGGCCGCCACGCCGAGGGCCGCGGCGCGGATGCGGCCCGGGAACATCTCGCCGAGCAGGACCCAGACCACCACGCCCCAGGACAGGGCGAAGAAGAGCACGAAGAAGTTGGCCGCGATCAGGGCCACGAGCCCCTGGGTGTGCGGGAGGGCGATGTCGCCGCCGCTGGTGTCCTTGTAGGAGAAGGCCCACGCGGCGAGCGCGAGGGAGATCGCCATGCCCACGGACCCGATGAGGGCGAGGGGCTTGCGGCCGATGCGGTCCACGAAGACCATCGCGATCACCGTACCGACGATGTTCACCACGGAGGTCTCGAAGGAATACAGGAACGAGGAACTCGGGTCGATGCCGACCGACTGCCACAGCGAGGAGCTGTAGTAGAAGATCACGTTGATGCCGACGAGCTGCTGGAAGACGGAGAGGCCGATGCCGATCCAGACGATCGGCAGGAAGCCGAAGCGGCCGCCGAGGAGGTCCTTGAAGCTGGACTTCTGCTCCGAATGGATGGCGTTGTCGATCTCGCGGACGCGGGCGTCGGCGTCGATGCCCTCGCCCTCTACCTCGCGCAGGACCGTCTTGGCCTTCTCCATGCGGCCGGCCGAGACGAGGAAGCGCGGGGACTCGGGAATGGCGAAGGAGAGCAGCCCGTAGAGCACGGCCGGGACGACCATCACGCCGAGCATCCACTGCCAGGCTTCCAGGCCGCCGATCTTTCCGCGCTGGTCGCCGTCGGCGAGGTTCAGGATCCCCCAGTTGACGAGCTGGGAGATGGCGATGCCGGTGACGATCGCGGCCTGCTGGAACGAGGCGAGCCGGCCGCGGTAGGCGGGCGGGGAGACCTCGGCGATGTAGGCCGGGCCGATCACCGAGGCCATGCCGATGCCGAAGCCGCCGATGACCCGCCAGAGCGCCAGGTCCCAGAGGGCGAACGGCAGGGCGGAGCCGATGGCGCTGGCCGTGAAGAGGACGGCGGCGATCTGCATGCAGCGGATGCGGCCGATCCGGTCGGCGATCCGGCCGGCGGTGGCCGCGCCGAGGGCGCAGCCGATCAGCGCGGCCGCGATCACCTGGGCGAGGGTGCCGGGGCCGACGTCGAAGCGGTCGCGGATGGCCACGACGGCGCCGTTGATGACGGAGCTGTCGTACCCGAAGAGGAATCCGCCCATCGCGGCGGCCGCGGTGATGAAGATGACGTGCCCGAGGTGGTCGGGCTGCGATACGTGGCCGCCGCCTGAGGCCTGGGGCGGCGTCGTACTGCTGCTGCTCAAGGTGCGCTCCTGCGTGCCGGCTGCGGTGACGGGCTGGGTGTGTGATCCCTCCCAGTGGCGCACAGGTCAACATCGGGCACCACCCGGAGGGGCCATCGGGGCGCACGTGCCCCGCATCGGCGCGGCCGCACCCGGTCACACCTGGCCGCACCCGGCCGCACCCGGCCGCCCCGTCACCGCAGGCGCTGGCTGATCACCTTCGAGACGCCGTCGCCCTGCATCGAGACCCCGTAGAGCGCGTCCGCGACCTCCATGGTCCGCTTCTGGTGCGTGATCACGATCAGCTGCGAGCTCTCCTGCAGCTCCTCCATGATTCGGATCAGCCGCTGCAGGTTGGTGTCGTCGAGGGCGGCCTCCACCTCGTCCATCACGTAGAACGGGCTGGGCCGCGCCTTGAAGATGGACACCAGCAGGGCCACGGCGGTCAGCGAGCGCTCGCCGCCCGAGAGCAGCGACAGCCGCTTGACCTTCTTGCCCGGCGGCCGGGCCTCGACGTCGACGCCCGTGGTGAGCATGTTGTCCGGATCCGTCAGGATCAGCCGGCCCTCGCCGCCGGGGAACAACCGCGAGAACACCCCCTCGAACTGACGGGCCGTATCCCGGTAGGCCTCCGTGAAGACCTGCTCGACCCGCTCGTCGACCTCCTTCACGACCTGGAGGAGGTCGGCCCTGGTCTTGCGCAGGTCCTCCAGCTGCTCACTGAGGAACTTGTGCCGCTCCTCCAGCGCCGCGAACTCCTCCAGCGCCAGCGGGTTGACCTTGCCGAGCTGCTGGTAGGCCCGCTCGGCCGCCTTCAGCCGTTTCTCCTGCCGGGCGCGTACGAAGGGCTCCGGCGCGGCGTCCGGATCCGGGTCCTCCCCGTCTGCGGACGGGCCCGGCGGCACCGGCTGGTCGGGACCGTACTCGTCGACGAGGCCCTGCGCCGCCATCCCGAACTCCTCCAGGGCACGGCTCTCCACCTGCTCGATCCGCATGCGCTTCTCGGCTCCGAGGACCTCGCCGCGGTGCACGGAGTCCGTGAGCTTGTCGAGTTCGCCCTTCAGGCCGCGCCCCAGACCCCGGGCCTCGTCGAGCTCGCGCTCCCGCACGCCCTTCGCGTACTCGGCGGACGTGCGCTCCCCGACGGCGCGGGTCAGCGACACCTCGATGTGCGCCAGCAGCTGGCGGGCTCCGTCGGCGACGGCGGCGGCCACCTGGGCCTCGTACCGCAGCCGTACCCGGCGGCGCTCGGCCCGGGCGCGGGCCTCCCGCTCGGCCCTGGCGCCGCGGTCGAGGGAATCGGCCCGGCCCGCGAGCCCCTTGACCCGTTCCTCATGGGTCCTGAGCTGGAGCCGGGCCTCCATCTCGGTCTGCCGCGCGTTCGCCCCGTCGGCCGCGAGCCGGTCCCTTCGGGAGGTGTCCGGCTCCTCTTCCGCCGGCATCTCCTCAGCTACGGCGAGGCGTTCCGCACACTCCTCTACATCGGCCAGAGCCTGCTCCAGCGCGTCCTGCGCGGTCGCTGCGGCCGCGGCGGCGCGCTCGGCTTCGCCCAGTGCCCCCTTCGCCTGCCCGGCCAGCCGCCCGAGCTGCTGCGCGACCCCGGCCCGGGCCCGCTCGGCGGCCCGCCGGAGCTCCCCGAGCTCCTCGACCCGGGCCCCGGCCGCCACCCGGCGCGCGGCCGCGGCCTCCTTCTCGCCCGCCAGCGCCAGACACCGGCCGTCCAGCCGGGCCAGCTCCGCCGCGGCCTCGTCGACCGCGGCCTGCACCTCGATCAGGCTGGGCACCCCGGCGGACCCGCCGTGCGCGAGGTGCGCTCCGAGCACGTCCCCCTCGGCGGTCACGGCCACCAGCTCGGGCCGCGCGGCGACGACCGCCTCGGCCTCGTCGAGCCCCCCGACGACGACGAAGTCCCGCAACACCCAGGCCACGGCCCGCAGCACTTCCGCGTCCCCCTGCACAAGCCCCCCGGCCGCAATCAGGCGCACCTGGGACGGCGAGACCACCCCCGCCGACACCTGGACCACGGAGCCCGACACACCCGGCCCCACCGGCGTCGGCAGGGCGGCCGGCCCCGCCGCTGGCGCCTGAAGCACAGCCGGGCCCGCGTCCGGGCCCTGGGCCGAGGCCGGGACCGGGGCCTGGGCCTGGGCCGGAGCCGCAGCCGGGCCCGCGTCCGGGACCTGGGCCGGGACCTGGACCTGAGCGGAGGCCGGGACCGGGATCTGGGCCGAGGCCGGGACAGGAACCGGAGCCGAAGCCGGAACCTGAGCCACGGCCGGAGCCGCAGCCGGGCCCGCGTCCGGGCCCTGTCCCTGGCCCGGCACGCCGGGCGCCGCCGCCGGACCGCCGGAGGCCGCCGCCGGAGCGATCAGGAAGGCGGCCCGCCCCGCATCCCCGTCCCGCAGGTACCGGATCGCCCCGGCCGCCGCCGCCGCCGAGGTGACGGCCACCGCGTCCGCCGCCGCACCCAGCGCCGCGGCCACCGCGACCTCGTACCCCGGGGTCACGGACAGCCGCTGCGCCGCCGGCCCGAGCAGTCCCTCCAGCCGCGCCGCGAGCAGCTCCGCCGTACCGTCCTTGCGGCGCAGCCCCATCGCCAGGGCGTCCCGGCGCGCCGACACCGCCGCCCGCGATCGCTCCGCCGCAGCCAACGCGTCCCGGGCCTCCCCGAGTCCGGCCTCCGCCGCCGCCAGTTCGGCCCGCGCCTCCTCGTACTCCCCCGGCCCCGAAGGGGAGCCGGAGGCAGCGGAGGCCCCCGGGGACTCCTCCCCGACCTCCTCCGCCAACGCCTCGTACTCCTCGCGCGCCTCCTCCGCCCGCGCCCGCGCCCCGTCCCGCGCCACGACCAGCCGGTCGATCTCCGCCTGCGCCGCGCCCGCGCGGGAGCGGGCCACGCCGAGCCGGCCCGTCAGCCGCGCCAGCGCCTCGCGCCGGTCGGCGATGGCCCGCGCCACGTCCCGTAGCCGCCGTTCCTCGTCCGCCAGCGAGCGCTCCAGCTCGGCCCGGTGGGAGACGGTGTCCTCCAGCGCCCGCGCGGCCGCCTCCATCGAGGCCGTCAGTTCCGCCTCCTGCTCGCGGATCCGCGCGGCCTCCTTCTCCATGCTTTCAGGGTCCCTCTGGTCCGGCCCTCGCCGGTCCTCCTCGGCCGGCGCCGACGCCGAGGTGACCCGGGCGTCCGCCAGCGACACCGTCCCGCGCACGCGTTCGGCGAGCTGGGACAGTTCGTACCAGGTCTGCTGCGCCCGCTGGAGCCGGGGCGCGAGTTCCCGTACGGCCTCCTCCAGTTCGGATTCCCGCCGCACCGCGGCCGCGAGCTGCGCCTCGGCCGCCTCCTTGCGCTCCTTCAGGGCGGCCTCGTCCGCGATCTCCGCGTCGAGCGCGCCCTTCAGCGTGACGAGGTCGTCGGCGAGCAGCCGCAGCCGCGCGTCCCGCAGGTCCGCCTGGATCACGGCCGCCCGCCGGGCCACCGCCGCCTGCCGCCCCAAGGGCTTCAGCTGCCGCTGCAGTTCGTTGCCCAGGTCCTGCACGCGCGCGAGATTGGCCTGCATCGCGTCCAGCTTCCGCAGCGCCTTCTCCTTGCGCTTGCGGTGCTTGAGCACACCCGCCGCCTCCTCGATGAAGGCGCGCCGGCCCATCGGATCGGCGTGCAGGACGGAGTCCAGCTGGCCCTGTCCGACGATGACGTGCATCTCGCGGCCGATGCCGGAGTCAGAGAGCAGTTCCTGGATGTCGAGGAGGCGGCAGGTGTCGCCGTTGATCTGGTACTCGCTGCTGCCGCCGCGGAACATGATCCGCGTGATGGTGACCTCGGCGTACTCGATGGGCAGCGCGCCGTCGGAGTTGTCGATGGTGAGCGAGACCTCGGCGCGGCCGAGCGGCGGGCGGCCGGTCGTGCCGGCGAAGATGACGTCTTCCATCTTCCCGCCGCGCAGGGACTTGGCCCCTTGTTCGCCCATGACCCAGGAGAGCGCGTCCACCACATTGGACTTGCCGGAGCCGTTGGGGCCCACGACGCAGGTGATGCCCGGCTCGAAGCGCAGGGTGGTCGCGGAAGCGAAGGATTTGAAGCCACGCAGGGTCAGGGACTTGAGGTGCACGCCGCCGGACTCTACCTTTCACGTTCGGTTTCGCCCATGAAGGTGCAGGGCACATCAGACGTTAAAGGAATGGGCCCCCCACCTGGCGCAACGCCGCCCGGCGGCCTTGTCCGAGGTGGGAAAGGCGGAGGAAAAGCGGAGTAGGGAAGAACGGAAAGAAAGAAGGGACGCCGAAGCGTCCCTTGCAGATCATGCGGTTCCGTTGATCGAGCGACGAGGGAGCGCGGATCAGGTGAGCGCAGGCTCCGCCTGGGGTACGTCGAGGTCGATGCTGTCAAGCAACGAGTCTCCGTGCTGTGCGGCGGCCGCGTTCAGAGCGTCGTTTTCGGACTGGATTCGTCCGAGCTCGGACTCGAGGTCCTGGACGCGCTGCTGAAGCCGTCGCATCTCGGCGAGGAGTCGCGGGTCGGAACCGCCGACGTAACCGAGAAGCGCCTTTGCCATGATGGATGGTCCTCCACACTGAGTGACCGACCGAAGCGGTGTGGGTCGTGAGGGAATCGCACCCGCGAGGTCCGGCAGCGACTGTCAGTCACTGCATCGATCTTTGGCTGACACTGTGTACTGCCAGCACTGCCAAACAGCTCAGGTGCGCGGGGCTTCCAGCGTCTCACCAAAAAGTTTGACGGTCAACACGATCACGCCCCGTATCGGCGGGCATCCCGGCCCCCGCAAGGGGCGTGGAGATCATCCTCGTCTCCGAGCCTTCCACGGATCCGCCCCGTCGGCAACGCGTCGGCGATGAATGCGCAGTTCCGACCGCATGCGGACCATCCGGCGATGTGTTCAGTACATGATCAGTCGATCGCTCACCGGATCGCGAACCCGTCATAACCACCGCGCGGTGTGCCCCAGATCTCTGTCACCCCGTCGACGTTCCCGGGCGTGTCGGGGCCGTGCAGCCACTCCAGGAGCCGGTGGCAATTCTCACGTTGACCTTCGGCCACCACCTGTACTCGCCCGTCGTCCAGGTTGAGCGCGAAGCCGATCAGTCCGCCGATCTCCATGGCATTGGCCCTGGTGAACCAGCGGAAGCCCACTCCCTGTACACGGCCGCGCACCCAGGCGGTCATGCGCACATCTTCGTTCATGTCTGAACGCTAACCGGGCAAACAAATCCGGGTCACCTCGCCCCCTGTCGCCATGGCGTACAGTCGCGCAGCAATGAGCTCACCCATTTGGGTGAGTAAAGGTTGATCTTGAAGCATTGATCCGAACCCCAGGAAGGTGAAGCCGCGATGGGACGTCACCGACTCCACGCCGCACCGCGCCCCGGCGGCAAGCGCCGCGCCGCCCTGCGAGGCGGTCTCCTCGGCGTATCCGTGGCGGTGGCCCTCGGCACGGCGGCCGTCACCACGGGCTTCGTCCCGGTCGGCTCCTCCTTCCCCTATGTAGGGGTCACGACCGCGGGCTCCGACGCGAAAACCGCGAACGCCGGGGCCCGGACCCCGGTCTCGCCGAGCACCGGGAGCGCGCTGGAGCAACAGGGCGGCCTCGCCAACCTCTCCGGTCGGACCCCTTCGGGAGCGGGTACCCCTCCGTCCTCCCCCACCCCCTCGGCCCCGCCTTCCCCGTCGGCCTCCCCTTCCCCTTCTCCGTCCCCCTCCACGGCGCCGGCGAAGACCCCGAAGGCGAGCCCCACCCCGACGCCGGTGACGCCGAAGCCGAAGACCGCCGCTCCGAAGCCCTCCGCCCCCGCGGCCCCGCCCGCAGCGCCCGCCTCGGCCGGTCACTCCGCCGAGGAGAGCGCCGTACTCACCCTGGTGAACCAGGAGCGCGCGCAGGCGGGCTGCGTTCCGGTCCGGGCGAACCCGCCGCTGGCGGCGCTGGCCGGGGCCTTCAGCAAGGACATGGCCGACCGGGGCTTCTTCGACCACACCGACCCCGACGGCAACACCCCGTGGGACCGCGCCACCAAGGCCGGCATATCGGGGATGGGCGGCGAGAACATCGCCCGCGGTCAGGGTGACGCGGCGGCCGTGATGAAGGCCTGGATGAACAGCCCGGGCCACAAGGCCAACATCCTCAACTGCGAGTTCCGCACCCTGGGCGTCGGCGTGTACAACGCCGCCGGCGGCCCCTGGTGGACGCAGGACTTCGGCTTCTAGCAGCACAAACGGGCGGGGGCACGGTCACGCGCGGCGGATGTCGCCGCGCCCGACCGTGCCCCCGCCCGTTTTCCGCGCAACGCCCCCGTGCCGGGCGGGCAGCGCCCGGCACCCGGGCCCTCGTCAGACCCCGGCGAGTACGGCGCGGCCCGCGAGCAGCACGCGGGCCTGCTCGGTGACGCGGGCGCCGAGGTGCTCGGCGGTGGCGATGTCGGCCTTGTGGACGAACTCGGGGCCCTGGTCGCCGTTGGACTGGGCGGCGGCGCCGTCGAAGAAGCCGAGGCGGTTGATGTCGTTCTCGGAACCGGTGCTGGAGTTCCAGCCCGGCTTCAGACCCAGGTTGACCCAGCTCATGCCGTGCTGCGAGGCCAGGGTCTGGAAGTAGTCGAGGGTGTTGCCCTTGTCTCCGGACTTGGAGCCGGAGTTGGTGAAGCCCGCGGCGACCTTGTCCTGCCAGCCGGCCGCGAACCAGATCTTCGAGGTGGCCTCGGCGAAGACGTGGAAGGCACCGGAGGCGGTGCCCATGTAGGTCGGAGCGCCGAAGACGATCGCGTCGGACGCGGTCAGGAGCTCCCACTGCGCGTCGTCGATCTCGTCGACCTTGATCAGGTGGACGGTCGCGCCGGCATCGACGGCGCCGGCCTTGACGGCCTCGGCGATCACGGCGGTGTGGCCGTAGCCGGAGTGGTAGGCGATCGAGACGACGGGGGTGTACGTGGTTCCGGACAAGACGGTCTCCCTCGGAAAACACCGTGGGGTACACGGCGTTGTGCGGGCTGTGCGGCGTGATGCAACAACACAGAGGTAACCACTAACTTTTCGAAAGCGCAACCTGATGGCTGGCGCTGCTCAGTAGTAGGCTGAAACCATGCAGATTCCAGGGTGTAGCGAAACCGAGGGTGACGGCGTGCCCGAACAGGCCTCCGAAGCCTTCGATGTGTTCGCTCGTGCGTGCCCGTCCCGCGAGACGCTGGAGAACGTCACGGGTCGCTGGGGCAGCCTCACGGTCGGCGCCCTGTCCAAGGGGCCGTGCCGGTTCAACGAGCTGCGCCGCCGCGTGGACGGCATAAGCGAGAAGATGCTCTCCCAGACCCTGCACGCGCTGGAGCGCGACGGCATCGTCAACCGGGAGGCCCAGCCGACCAACCCGCCCCGGGTCGACTACGAGCTGACCCCGTTCGGCGTATCGGTCGCGGAGCGCGTGGACGCGCTCATCGGGCTGCTGGAGGGCAGCATGCCCGCGGTGCTCTCTTCCAGGTCCGCCTACGACGCCACGCGCGAGGGCCGCTGGCAGCGCGGGCAGAAGTAGCTCGACCGGTTCATCCAAGGCCTGCGCCGCATCGAAGTGCCGCAGCGCCGGCAGGGCTCGTCCTCCCGGCCGTAGGCGTCGAGCGAACGGTCGAAGTAGCCGGACTCGCCGTTGACGTTGACGTAGAGGCTGTCGAAGCTGGTGCCGCCGACGGCGAGCGCCTCGTTCATGACGTCGCGGACGTGGCCGAGGAGTTCCGCGCTCCGGGGGCGCGTGAGCGTGGCCGTGGGGCGCTCGTAGTGCAGCTTGGCGCGCCAGAGCGATTCGTCCGCGTAGATGTTGCCGACCCCGCTGATCAGCGACTGGTCGAGCAGCGCCCGCTTCACGGTGGTGCGCTTGGCGCGCAGCGCCAGGTGGTAGGCCGTCTCGTCGAAGAGCGGGTCCAGGGGGTCCCGCGCGATGTGCGCGATGACGTCGGGCAGCCCTTCCGCGCTGCCGGGGACGCAGGCGTGCAGCGACAGCCCGCCGAAGGTCCGCTGGTCCACGAAGCGCAGCTCCGTCCCGGCGTCGTCCCCGAACCGCACCCGGATGCGCAGGTGCTTCTCGTCGGGCGCCCCCTCGGGCTGCACGAGGAGCTGGCCGCTCATCCCGAGGTGCCCGAGCACGGAGTGCTCCCGGTCCTCCAGCGGCAGCCACAGGTACTTGCCGCGCCGCATGGGGACCCCGAAGGTCTCCCCCGTGAGCCGCGCCGCGAAATCGGCGCCGCCGCCCTCGTGCCGGCGTACGGCGCGCGGGTGCAGGACCTCGACGGCCGTGACGGTCCGCCCGGCCACCCAGCGCTCCAGCCCGCGCCGCACCACTTCGACTTCGGGCAGCTCGGGCACGGGGTCCTCCGGAGGGAGTGCGGATCGGGACGCTGCCGCCGAGCCTACCGGGCCCGCCCCGCCCGCCCCGCGGGGGCCTTTCCCCGGAAACGGGTCCGCCCCGCCGCCTGCCGGAGCAGGTGGCGGGGCGGGGAGTTCCCGGAAGAACGGGTCAGGCGTCCGGCGCCGGGTCGGCGGGAGTCGGCGTCCCGTCGTCCTCGGCCGGAGCGGCCGTGGTCCCGGCAGTCGTCGAGGTCTGCTCGCCCGTCGCGGTACTGATACCGCGCCACGCGGACTCCGCCGCCTGCTGTTCCGCTTCCTTCTTGCTGCGCCCGACACCGGTGCCGTAAGAGATCCCACCGACGCGCGCGGCGGCGGTGAAGGTCTTCTCGTGGTCCGGGCCGGTCTCGGTGACCAGGTATTCGGGCACCCCGAGACCTTCGGCGGCCGTGAGTTCCTGGAGACTGGTCTTCCAGTCCAGGCCGGCGCCGAGGTTCGAGGACCTGTCGATGAGCGGGTCGAAGAGCCGGTGAACCAGCTCCGAGGCCGCGTCGAGACCCTGGTCGAGGTAGACCGCGCCGATCACCGCTTCAAGGGTGTCGGCGAGGATGGAAGCCTTGTCCCGGCCACCCGTGCCCTCTTCACCCCGGCCGAGCCGGATGAAGGAGCCGAGTTCGAGCCCGCGGCTGACTTCGGCAAGTGCACGCGAGTTGACTACCGCGGCCCGCAGTTTGGCCAGTTGGCCTTCCGGCAGATCGGGGTGGGTCGTGTACAGCGTGTCCGTGACCACCAAGCCCAGCACGGAGTCCCCGAGGAACTCCAGGCGTTCGTTGGTGGGCAGACCGCCGTTCTCGTACGCGTACGAGCGGTGGGTCAGCGCACGCACCAGAAGGGCGGACTCGAGTCGATACCCGAGCCGCCCTTCCAGAAGCACGTGGGACGAGGCCGCGTTCTTACTGTCTGCCTGCTTCTCAGCGTTGGACAGCTCAGACATTGCGCCTCTCACCAGCCGCTCAGACCTCGAGGACCTGGCGCTTGTTGTAGGTGCCGCAGCTCGGGCACGCAATGTGCTGGAGCTTCGGCTCCTGGCAACGCTCACACGAAACCAGGGTGGGGACCGCAGCCTTCCACTGCGACCGGCGGTGGCGCGTGTTGCTGCGCGACATCTTCCGCTTCGGAACAGCCACGGCTACTTCTCCTGCTTCTCGGCGGCGCCCTGAACTCCGTCGGAGGCAGTGCCGCTCATATTGTCCTTCTCGACGCCCTGATCGGTGACGAGTCCCTGCAGTGCCGCCCAACGGATGTCGACGGCGTCATGATGGTGGTCCGGGTCGTCGTTCAGGCTGAGCCCGCAATCGGGGCACAGTCCGAGACAATCCTCCCGGCACACCGGCTGCAGCGGCAGTGCGAGCACCACCACATCGCGCAGCACGGATTCGAGGTCGAACAAGCCGTCCTCGAGAAAGAGTGTGTCCTCGTCGTCCTCGGCGTCGTCGGCCGGCTCCGCCTTGGAGCGGATCCGGTCGTCGGCGTCAGGGTACGAGAACATCTCCTGGAACTCCGCCTTGAGCTCACGCTCGACGGCCTCCAGACACCTTACGCACTCCCCGGTCGCCCAGCCACGGACGGTGCCTGTGACAAGCACCCCTTCCATGACCGACTCGAGGCGGAGCTTGAGGTTCAGCTTGTTGCCCTGGGGCACTCCGATGACTCCGGCGAGACCGAGGTCCGCCGGCGCCGCGATCTCACGGGACAGCCGCAGCATGGCACCAGGACGCCGACCCAGCTCGTGCGTGTCGAACACGAGAGGATTGCGGTGGTCGAGGTGGGTGTTCAGGGCTGTTCCCGCTTTCACAAAATCACTGGAGACTGCTGAAGATCAAGATTTCCGCCACTCGGGGGCAGCATGGATCGCGGTGCATACGCGACCGAAGAGCCAGGATACCCGCCGCTTCGCTCTGAGCCCAATCCAGGTTCCGGGCGAGCTCAGCGGCCCTGTTCGTACTGGCGCAGCTGGTCCAGATTGATCATGCCCGTGTCGAAGAAGCTGGTCTCGTCGAGCGCCGCCTGCTGGTCCTGTACGGGCTGCGGCTGCTGCGCATCGTAGTGCGCGGCGTAAGCCGCTCCGGTGGAGCCGGTGCTTGCACCGGGGTACGGGTCGGGCTGCTGCTCGTACGAGACCGCGTACGGGTCGGGCTGCTGCTGGGGCTGCTGGTAGCCGGAGTACGGGTCCTGGTAGGCGTAGGCGTCCTGCTGGACGGGCTGCTGGTAGGAGTACGCGTCGTACGAGGGCTGCGGCTCCGGCTGCGCCTGTGCGGGGATCAGCGGCGCCTGCGGCTCGGCCAGCCCAGCCAGGAAGTCCGCGTCGCTGGAGGAGCGCGACTGCTGGTGCCCGACCGCGTCCTGGGCGGCCATGTGCGCGCCGAGGTCGTCGGTGGCCACGCGGCCCAGCAGCTTCTGGCGGCCCCGGCCGACGGCCTCCAGGGTCTTGGAGAGCACCGCTTCGAAGGTGGCCAGCTTGGTGTCCACGTACGCGTCCGCCTGCTGGCGCTGCGTCTCGGGGTCGTGGCTGCGCTCGGGCGCCTCGGCGTCAGGGTAACCCTGCTCGTCGAGCCCGGCGCCGCGGCCCAGCAGCTTCTCGCGGCCCCGGTCCACCGAGCCGATGGTCTTGGTGAGGACGACCTCGAAGTTCGCGAGCTTGCTGTCGACGTAGTCGTCGGCCTCGGCCTTGACCTCGTCGGCCTCCCGGCGGGCCTCCGCCAGGATCCGGTCCGCCTCGTCCTGGGAGCGCCGTGCGACCTCGGTGTCGGAGATCAGCGAACCGCGCTGGGCGTGCGCCGACTCGATGATCCGGTCGGCCTCGCGGCGGGCCTCCTCGACCATCTGCTCCCGGCCGCCGATGAGCTCCTGGGCCTGTGCGAGGGAGCCCGGCAGGGCGCCCCGTACCTCTTCGAGCAGGGCGAGCAGCTCGGCGCGGTTGATCACGCACGAGGCCGACATGGGCATGGACCGGGCGCTGCCGACGGCCGCGACGATCTCGTCGAGCTTCTTCTGCACGTCCATGGGTGCTCGCACTCTCTCGGCCCCGGGCGGTTCCCGAGACGGACGGGACGACTGTAAGGCCACCGGCCCGGGAGCCGACACCGGCTGACTCCCGGTCAGGGGCGGCGGCGGCCGGGGTCAGCGCCGGGGCAGCCGCTCCAGCAGCGCGGCGTGCACGTGTGCGGGCAGCAGGTGGGCGACGTCGCCGCCCCAGGCCGCCACTTCCTTGACCAGGGAGGAGGACAGGAAGCTGTAGGTGGGGTTGGTCGGGACGAAGAGGGTCTCGACGCCCGACAGGCCCATGTTCATCTGGGCCATCTGCAGCTCGTAGTCGAAGTCGCTGACGGCGCGCAGGCCCTTGACGATGGCCGGGATCTCCCGCTGCTTGCAGAAGTCGACGAGGAGCCCGTGGAAGGACTCGACCACGATGTTCCCGTAGCCGGCGGTCGCCTCGCGGATCAGCTCCATCCGCTCCTCGACGGTGAAGAGCCCCTGCTTGGACTGGTTGATCATCACGGCTACGTGGACCACGTCGTAGAGCCGCGAGGCCCTGCCGATGATGTCGAGGTGTCCGTTGGTGATGGGGTCGAACGACCCCGGACAGACGGCGCGGCGCAACTGCATTCCCTCGTTCCCGGGTGCGGGGTTCATGACTCTTCGCTGGTGGAGGCGGCGCGACCGTACCAAAGGGTGCCCTCGCCGTACTTCCTGGAGCGCAGCGGCTCGAAGCCGTCCGGCCACGGGAAGGCCCCGCTGCGGGTCCTGCGCTCCACGGTGACGAGCGCGTCGTCCGTGAGCCAGCCATTGGACCGGAGTGTGAGGAGGATCTCGCGGAGGTGTGCGTTCTCGACCTCGTACGGCGGGTCCAGGAAGACCATGTCGTACGGGTCCCCGTGCGCGGCGCCGGCCACGATCTGCTCGGCCCTGCCGGACCGGAATTCGGCGCCGGGCAGGCCGACCGACGTGATGTTGTCCTTGATCGCCTTGGCGGCCTTGGCGTCGGGCTCGACCAGCAGCGCGTGGTCCGCGCCGCGGGAGAGCGCCTCGAGGCCGACGGCGCCGGAACCGGCGTAGAGGTCGAGGACGCGGGCCCCCTCCACTCCGTGCAGCGACTCCCAGGTGGAGAAGAGTCCTTCGCGCATCCGGTCCGAGGTCGGGCGGGTGCCGGTGCCGGGCGGTACGGCGAGGCGTCGCCCGCCGGCGCTTCCGGCGATCACGCGGGTCATCTGGGGTCCTTCGGTGAGCGGGGCAACGGGTGGTGCAGGTGTTCAACGATAGGTCGTACCCGTCACCGCACCCGTCAGCCCTTCTCCAGGTACTGCTCCCGCTCGGTGTCCAGCAGGGCGTCCAGGGCGGTCCGCAGGCCGGGCAGCTCCGTGAGCTCGGGATCGGCGGCGACCACGCGGGTGGCCTCCTCCCGGGCCTGGGTGATGACCTCCTCGTCCTCGATGACCGCGAGCATCCGCAGGGAGGACCGGACACCGGACTGGGCCTGGCCGAGCACGTCGCCCTCGCGGCGCTGCTCCAGGTCGATGCGGGAGAGCTCGAAGCCGTCCAGGGTGGCGGCGACGGCCGCGAGCCGGGCGCGGGCGGGGCTGGCTTCGTGCATCTCGCTGACCAGCAGGCAGAGCCCCGGGGCGGAGCCGCGGCCGACGCGGCCGCGGAGCTGGTGGAGCTGGGAGACGCCGAAGCGGTCCGCGTCCATGATGACCATGACGGTGGAGTTCGGGACGTTCACGCCGACCTCGATGACGGTGGTGGCGACCAGCACCTTGACCTCGCCGGCAGTGAAGCGGCGCATCACGTCGTCCTTGTCGGCGGGGTCCATCCGCCCGTGCAGCACCTCGACGCAGAGCCCGGCGAGGGGGCCCCGGGTGAGCTGCTCGGCGATCTCCAGCACCGCCAGCGGGGGCCGCCGGTCGCCGTCCTCCTCGGCCGCCGCCTTCTTCTTCGCGGCGGCTCCCTTCGCTCCCTTGGCGCCCTTGCCGTTCTCGTCCTCCCCGTCCCCGATGCGCGGGCAGACCACGTACGCCTGGTGGCCGTTCTCGACTTCCTCGCGGACCCGCTCCCAGGTCCGGGCCAGGAAGTGCGGCTTGTCCTTGGCGGGCACCACGTGGGTGGCGATCGGGGAACGGCCGGCGGGGAGCTGGTCCAGTACGGAGGTCTCCAGATCGCCGAAGACGGTCATGGCGACCGTGCGCGGGATCGGGGTGGCGGTCATGACGAGCAGGTGCGGCGGCTGCTTGCCCTTGGAGCGCAGGGCGTCGCGCTGCTCCACGCCGAAGCGGTGCTGCTCGTCGACGACGACCAGGCCGAGGTCGTGGAACTGGACCTTGTCCTCGATGAGCGCGTGCGTGCCGATCACGAGCCCGGCCTCGCCGGTGATCAGGTCGAGCAGCGCCTGGCGCCGCGCGGGCATCCCCATCGATCCGGTGAGCAGGACCACCTTGGTCCCCCGGTCGGAGCCGCCGAGCATGCCGCCCTCGGCGAGCTCGCCCATCATCTCGGTGATGGACCGGTGGTGCTGCTGTGCGAGCACCTCGGTGGGGGCGAGCATGGCGGCCTGCCCGCCGGAGTCGACGACGGCGAGCATGGCCCGCAGGGCGACCATCGTCTTTCCCGAACCGACCTCCCCCTGGAGGAGGCGGTGCATGGGGTGGTCGGTGGCGAGGTCGTCGAAGATCTCCTTGGAGACGGTCCGCTGGCCTTCGGTGAGGGTGAAGGGGAGCTTGGCGTCGAAGGATTCGAGGAGGCCGCCGGGGGTGGGGCGGCGGGGTACGGCCGGGAGCTGGGAGTCGGCGTGCCGGCGGCGGGCCAGGGCGACCTGGAGGACGAAGGCCTCGTCCCACTTGAGACGGCCGCGGGCGTCCTCGATGTCGGCCTTGGTGACCGGGCGGTGGATCTTCAGCAGGGCCTCGGTGAGCGGGACCAGTCCGCGGTCCTCGCGCAGGGAGCCGGGCAGCGGGTCGACGACCTCCTGGGCCGTGGGGAGCACCGCGTCCACGCACTTGGCGATCTTCCAGGACTCGAGCTTCGCGCAGGCGGGGTAGATCGGGATGAGCTGGCTCGCGAAGGCGGCGGCCGCGTCCCGGTCGGAGGCGTCGGCGCCGAGCGGTTCGTAGGCCGGGTGGGCGAGCTGGAGCTTGTGGTTGAACATGCCGACCTTGCCCGCGAACATGGCGCGGCTGCCGGGCAGGAGTTCCTTGTGCGGCTTGTGGACGCCGGACCCGAAGAAGACCAGCTGGAGCCGTCCGCTGCCGTCGGTGATGGTGACTTCGAGGCGCTTTCCGCCGCCCCGGCTGCCCTGGTACGTCAGCAGGCGGGCGTCGGCGACCTGCGCGACCACCGTGACGTGTTCGTCGATCTGGTCCGCGAGTTCGGCCAGCGAGGTCAGCTCGCCGCGCTCCGCGTACCGCCGGGGGTAGTGGTGGAGCAGGTCCAGGGCCGTGTGCAGGCCGAGCTGCTCGGCCAGCACCTTCGCGGTGGCGGGGCCGAGGGTCTTCTTGAGGTCTTCGTCGAGCGCGGGCACGTGTTCCATTGCACACCATGGCGCCGACAACCCGGCTATTCCACCCCGATGAGCAGCGGCGCGGACCAGCGTCCGCCCTGATAGGTGACGGTGTCGACGGCGAGGTGACCGTGCTGGACGTACGCCTCCAGGCGGTCGGCGAGCTCCTCGGGGGCCTCGGGGCCCAGGACCAGGGTGACCAGTTCGCCGCCGGATCCGAGCATGCGGGCCAGGACGGCCTCGGCGGTCTCGGCCAGGGCCGTGCCGATGACGGCGACGTCGCCGTCGATGAGACCGAGCACGTCGCCGGCCTGGCAGATGCCGGCCGAGGTGAAGGACTGCCGTTCGGCGACGGCGAGTTCGCCGTAGCGGGTGGCCCCGGCGGCCGCCGTCATGGCGACCACGTCCTCGTCGAAGGTGCCGTCCGGGTCGTGCACGGCGAGGGCGGCCAGGCCCTGGACCTCGGAGCGGGTGGGGATCACGGCGACCCGTACGCCTTCGGCCCGCGCCTGCTGGGCGGCGGCCGCCGCGACCGCGCGCAGTTCGGCGCCGTTCGGGAGCAGGACGACCTCGCGGGCGTGCGCCTCGCGGATGGCGTCGGCCAGTTCGGCGACGGCCGGCGGGGCTTCGGGCCGGGCGAGCACGGTGGTGGCGCCCGCCTCTCCGCACAGTCCGGCCAGGCCCTCGCCCTGGACCACGGCGACGACCGCGCGCTGGGAGCGCTCGCCGCGGGCGCGGCGGCGTTCGTCGCCGAAGTGCGTGATGCGGATGCGGTACGGCCGCCCGGCGACCACCGCGGCCTCCACGGCCGCGCCGGGGTCGTCGACGTGGACGTGGACGTTCCACAGCCCGTCGCCGCCGACCACCACGAGGGAGTCCCCGAGGGAGTCGAGGCGGGTGCGCAGCCGGTCGACCTCCGCCTCGGGGGCCTCCAGCAGGTAGATCACCTCGTAGGCGGGTCCGCCGTGCTCCTCGGCGCAGGGCTCGGCAGGTTTCGGTACGGGCACGGCCCGGCCGCGGACCGGTTCGGGCGCCGGCTCGCGCCCGGACAGCGCCTGCCACAGGGCCCCGAGTACGGCGACCAGTCCGCAGCCCCCGGCGTCGACGACCCCGGCCCGCCCCAGCGCGGCCAGCTGGCCCGGGGTCTCGGCGAGGGCCGCGCGGGCTCCGTCGTAGGCGGCACCGGCCACGTCTGCGACCGTCCCGGCGGCGGCTTCCGCCGCCCGGGCGGCGGCGGTGGCGACCGTGAGCATGGTGCCCTCCACCGGGTGCGCGACGGCCCGGTACGCCTCCTCGGCGGCCCGGGTCAGGGCCTGCGCGAGCAGCCGCGCGGGATCGCGCCCGGCGGGCTCGTCGCCCAGTACGTCGGCCACCCCGCGCAGCAGCTGCGCGAGGATCGTCCCGGAGTTGCCCCGGGCGCCTATCAGGGCGCCGTGGGCGAAGGCCCGTACGGCCTCGGGGAGGGAGGCGCCGGCTGTGCCGTCGGTCACTCCGGCGAGGAGGTCCGTGAGCTCGCGGTCCGCCGATTCGGCGGTCAGGTAGAGGTTGGTGCCGGTGTCCGCGTCGGCGACCGGATAGACGTTGATCGCGTCGATGTCCTCGCGGGCCCGGCCCAGTGCGGCCAGGGCCAGCGAGCTCCAGGTGCGTACCGCTTCGGCGTTCAGGGGGTACGGCTGAGGCTGGTGCGCCACCGGGCGTTCCTCCTTGTGCGGGCCAGGGTTCACCGCAGGGTAACGAAGGACTGCCGGGGCGGCGGGACCCCGGGGCGGGGGCGGCCGGGGACATGGTAGTTTTCTTGGACCGAGGCAGTCGTTGTATGCTGCTCCGGTTGCCCGATGAGAGTCGGGCCATTCCCCCCCGGCAAACCACTTCAGATCTCTGATACCGGTGCGCCGGGATTCACTGTAAGTGCATCTGAAGTCTTTGGAGTGACCTGTGGCTGCCAACTGCGACGTTTGCGCCAAGGGGCCGAGCTTCGGCAACAGCATTTCCCACTCGCACCGCCGCACCTCGCGTCGCTGGAACCCGAACATCCAGCGTGTCCGTGCCGTGGTCAATGGGACGCCGAAGCGCCTCAACGCCTGCACCTCGTGCATCAAGGCCGGCAAGGTCTCGCGCTGACGCCTTCCGTCGTAGCGCAGCCCTTTCCGGTTGCTGAGAAGGCCGGTCCACCTGGTGGACCGGCCTCTTGCTTTGCCTGATCGAACATGATCAAACCTGTAGGGCCTGCTCCGTTCCGTGAACCCACGGGAGGGAGCAGGCCCTACAGGCGTTTCGGCCCTCGTTCCGGCAGCGGCCGGTTCAGCGCCACCGCCACGCGTGGTCCACGGGTCCGATGCCCTTGCCCAGGGCGAACCCGGCGGCGATGGCCCCGGTGACGTACTCCTTGGCCTCGGTGACGGCCTCCGGGACGGTGCGGCCCTTGGCCAGGCCCGCCGCGATGGCACTGGCGAGCGTGCAGCCGGTGCCGTGGGTGTGCCGGTTGTCGTGGCGGGGGGCGCGCAACCAGCGTTCGTCGGCGCCGTCGGTGAGGAGGTCCACGGCCTCGCCCCCGTGGGCGGCGAGGTGGCCGCCCTTGATCAGCGCCCACGCGGGCCCGTACGCGAGGACCGCGTCGGCGGCCCGGCGCATGTCGTCCTCGCTCTCCACGACGACTCCGGTGAGCTGGGTCACCTCGTCCAGGTTCGGCGTGGCGACGGTGGCCCGGGGCAGCAGTTCTCCCCGTACGGCGTCCAGCGCGGTGGCGGCGAGGAGCGCGTCCCCGTGCTTGGAGACGCCGACCGGGTCCACGACGGCCGGGGCGGCGGTCTCGGCGAGGAGCTCGGCCACGGTCTCCACGAGGGCGGAGGAGGACAGCATCCCCGTCTTCACGGCCTGGACGCCGATATCGTCCACCACGGCCCTGTACTGGCCCTTCACGGCCTCCGCGGGCAGTTCCCAGACGCCTTTGACGCCCAGCGAGTTCTGCGCGGTCACAGCGGTCACCACGCTCATCCCGTGGACCCCGAGCGCCAGCATCGTCTTGAGGTCGGCCTGGATGCCCGCGCCGCCGCCGGAGTCTGATCCGGCGACGGTCAGGCACAGCGGCGGGTGCGGGCGCGGTCCGGGTATGCCGCTCATCGCGGGGTGTCCTCCGCGGCCGTGTCGCCGCCGAAGTGGTCCCATCCGCCGGTGGAGGCCCAGGGGGCGCCGTCGACGGTCACCTGGGGCAGCGCGGAGCGGTTCTGGACCTCGCCGATGACCTTCCAGCGGGCCGGGAGCTTCACGTCCGGCGGGAAGGTGGCGACGATCGCGTGGTCCTCTCCCCCGGTGAGGACCCACTGGAGCGGGTCCACGCCGACGGCCTGGCCGATGTCGTGCATCTGCGTCGGGATGTCGACGGCCGCCGAGCGCAGGTCGATCCGTACCTTGCTGGCCTCTGCGATGTGCCCGAGGTCCGCGATCAGGCCGTCGCTGACGTCGGTCATGGCGGTGGCGCCGAGTCCGGCGGCCGCGGGGCCCGCGTGGTACGGGGGCTCGGGCCGGCGGTGGGCCTCGACGAAGGCCCGCGGCGAGCGGAAGCCCCGCGAGAGGACGGCGAAGCCGGCCGCGGACCAGCCGAGCCAGCCGGTCACGGCCACGACGTCGCCGGGCTGGGCGCCGGAGCGCAGCACGGGTTCGTGGTTGCGCAGGTCGCCGAGTGCGGTGATGGCCACGGTGATGACGTCGCCGCGGACCACGTCGCCGCCGACCACGGCCGCGCCGGCGACCTGGCATTCGTCGCGGATGCCGTCCATCAGCTCGGTGGGCCAGGTGGCCGGCAGCTCGGCCGGGACGACCAGACCGAGCAGCAGCGCGGTCGGCACCGCGCCCATGGCGGCGATGTCGGCGAGGTTCTGCGCGGCGGCCTTGCGGCCGACGTCGTAGGCCGTGGACCAGTCGCGCCGGAAGTGCCGGCCTTCCAGCAGGATGTCCGTGCTCGCCACGACCCGCCGGTCGGGGGCCGACACCACCGCGGCGTCGTCGCCCGGGCCGACCCGGACCGCCGGGGTGGTGGTGAGCCGTGAGGTGAGCTCCCGAATGAGCCCGAACTCCCCCAGCTCGCCCACAGTGCCCTTCATCGCTGTGCCCCTTCTTGCCCAGTCCGCTTGCGGTCGCGAGCCGTCACAGCTCTGGGTACCGTCAACAGATACGTCAACTTCTGCTCTCCGTACGCCCCGCTCTGCGTGGAGCCGGACCCGCGGGTCTCCCCGCGGCGCTCGGCGACGCGGTACCGTGGCGTCCCTTCTTCCCCGGGCCCACCCGTCATCCCCGGGCCCACCCGAAGGGTAGGGGAAATGATCCTCGTGGCCGCCCTGGAGGTTCCGTGGTACAGGCGTACATCCTCATCCAAACCGAGGTGGGCAAGGCGTCGTTCGTCGCCGAGTCCATCGCGCAGATCGCGGGGGTGATCCAGGCCGAGGACGTGACGGGCCCGTACGACGTGATCGTGCGCGCCCAGGCCGACACCGTGGACGAGCTCGGCCGCATGGTCGTGGCCAAGGTCCAGCAGGTGGAGGGCATCACCCGCACCTTGACCTGCCCGGTCGTCCATCTGTAGCCCCCGTCTACTCTTGGCCGGTGATGTCACGACACCGCCGGCCCTTCTTTCTGCTCGCCGCGCTGACCGCGCTGGCCGCTTCGGCGGCCCTCGCGGGCTGTTCCCCGGGTGGTTCCGAGGCGCGGGTGGATCCGCCGTCCGCTCCGCCCGCCGATGTCGCGGGACTCTGTGCGGCGCTGCACAAGGAGCTCCCCGAGGCAGTGGCCTCGCTGGCCCGGACCCCGGCGCTGCCGGAGTCGGACCTGACCGCCGCGTGGGGCGGCTCGGCGATCGTACTGCGGTGCGGTATCCCCCGGCCCGCGAAGATGCTGGACGAGAAGCAGGAGGGCGTCGACGTGAACGGTGTCGGCTGGCTCCTGGAGAAGCTGGACGACGGCGGCTTCCGGTTCACCACCGGGAGTCGGCTGGCGTACACGGAGGTCCGGGTCGACAAGGAGCATGCCACGGATGCGGGCATGCTGGTGGGCCTGTCGGCCGCGATCGCCAAGACCGTTCCGGTGGGGATCTCCTCGTACTGACCCCGCGGACCCGCCCCTCGCACGAGGAGGACCGCCCGCCGCCCTCCTCCTGCGAGGGGCGGCGGGCGGTCCTCGTCCGCGTACGGGGCTTCGTGCTCGGGGGCTAGCGCAGCCCGGTGGAGCGGCGCAGGGCGGCCTGGATCAGGCGGTCCACCAGCTCCGGGTACTCGATGCCCGACTCCTGCCACATGCGCGGGTACATGGAGATCGGGGTGAAGCCCGGCATCGTGTTGATCTCGTTGATGACGAACTCGCCGTCCTCGGTGAGGAAGAAGTCGGCGCGCACCAGGCCCTCGCAGGACGCGGCGTCGAAGGCCTCGATCGCGAGCCTCTGGACCTCGGCGGTCTGCTCCGGGGTGAGCGGGGCGGGCACGAGTCCGGAGGCGGAGTCGATGTACTTGGCCTCGAAGTCGTAGAAGTCGTGGCTGGAGACCGGCGGGATCTCGGCGGGCACGCTCGCGCGCGGACCGTCCTCGAACTCCAGGACCCCGACCTCGATCTCGCGGCCGCGCAGCAGCGCCTCCACGATGATCTTCGGGTCGTGGCGGCGGGCCTCGCGGATCGCGGCGTCCAGCCCGGAGGGCCCGTCGACCTTGGTGATGCCGATCGAGGAGCCCGCGCGGGCGGGCTTGATGAACAGCGGCCAGCCGTGCTCGCCGGCGAACTCCGCGATGCGGCCGAGAGCGCCCTCGCGGTCGTTCTCCCACTCGCGGGGGCGGATGGTCACGTACGGGCCGACGCGCAGCCCGAAGGACGTGAAGACCCGCTTCATGTAGTCCTTGTCCTGGCCGACGGCCGAGGCGAGGACGCCCGAGCCGACGTACGGGATGCCGGAGAGCTCCAGGAGGCCCTGGAGGGTGCCGTCCTCGCCGTACGGGCCGTGCAGGACGGGGAAGACCACGTCGACCTCGCCCAGCGCCTTGGGGACGGCGCCCGGCTCGGTGTAGACGACCTCGCGGCTGGCCGGGTCGACGGAGAGCACGACGGCTCCGTCCTCGGAGTCGGCGAGCTGCCCCACGTTGGGGAGCTCGCCGCCGGAGATGGCCATCCGTGCGGGCTCGTCGGCGGTCAGCGCCCACCGGCCGTCCGTGGTGATGCCGATGGGCAGCACCTCGTACTTGGAGCGGTCGATGGAGCGCAGGACGGCGCCCGCGGTGACGACCGAGATGGCGTGTTCCGAGCTGCGGCCGCCGAACACGACGGCCACGCGGGGCTTGCGGCCCTGCTGCTCAGGGGTCTGGGGGAGGTTCTCGCTGCTCATATCGCCACGAGGGTACCCGGTCAAGCGTGCGGAAAGCAGTCAGCGCCGTTCCGGTTTGGCGCTGCGTCCCATCAGCTCCTTGAGCGCGACCAGGGTGGGCTTGCCGTGGTGGACGATGTCGACGACCGTGTCGGTGATCGGCATGTCCACTCCGTGGCGGCGGGCCAGATCGGCCACGGACTGGCAGGACTTGACGCCCTCGGCGGTCTGCTTGGTGACCGCGATGGTCTCCTCCAGGGTCATCCCGCGGCCGAGGTTGGTGCCGAAGGTGTGGTTCCGGGAGAGCGGCGAGGAGCAGGTGGCGACGAGGTCGCCGAGACCCGCGAGGCCCGAGAAGGTGAGCGGGTCGGCGCCCATCGCCAGGCCCAGGCGGGTGGCTTCGGCGAGCCCGCGGGTGATGAGCGAGCCCTTGGTGTTGTCCCCGAGGCCCATGCCGTCCGCGATGCCGACGGCGAGGCCGATGACGTTCTTGACGGCGCCGCCGAGCTCGCAGCCGATGACGTCGGTGCTCGTGTACGGGCGGAAGTACGGGGTGTGGCAGGCGGCCTGGAGGCGCTGGGCGACGGCTTCGTCGATGCAGGCGACCACGGAGGCGGCGGGCTGGCGGGCGGCGATCTCGCGGGCCAGGTTGGGGCCGGTGACGACGGCGACCCGGTCGGCGGGGACCTTGGCCACCTCCTCGATGACCTCGCTCATCCGCTTGGCCGTGCCGAGTTCGACGCCCTTCATCAGGGAGACGAGCACGGTCTCGGGGGCCAGCAGCGGCGCCCAGGCGGCGAGGTTGCCGCGCAGGGTCTGCGAGGGGACGGCGAGGACCGTGAAGTCGGCGCCGGCCGCCGCCTCGGCCGGGTCGGTGGTGGCCCGGATGTTCGCGGGGAGTTCGATGTCCGGGAAGTAGTCCGGGTTGGTCCGGCCGCTGTTGATGGCGTCGACGAGCTCCTGCCGGCGGCCCCACAGGACCACCTCGCAGCCGGCGTCGGCGAGGACCATGGCGAAGGCCGTGCCCCAGGAGCCGGTTCCGAATACGGCTGCCTTCACGGGACCTGTCACTTGTTGCCCTCCCCTGCGGCCTTGCGCCGCTGCTGCGCCCTGGCATTGCGATGGTCGTACGGCTGCGCGGGCGCACTCTCGCCCCGCAGTTCCTCCAGCAGCCCGGTGATGGCCGCCATGATGACCTCGGTGGCCTCCCTGAGCACGTCCGGGGTGGGTTCCCGGTCGTAGTACGCGGAGAGGTCCACGGGCGGCCCGGCGAGGACCTGGAGGGTCTTGCGCGGGAACAGGCTGACCTTGTTCTCCTTGGCGTAGGGCGGCATCGCGAGATTCGCGCCCCACTGGGCCACCGGAATGACGGGGGCCCTGGTCATCAGCGCCACGCGGGCGGCGCCGGTCTTGCCGGCCATCGGCCACATCTCGGGGTCCCGGGTGAGGGTGCCTTCCGGGTAAAAGGCCACGCATTCGCCGCGCTCGATCGCGTCCACGGCGGCCCGGAATGCGTCCAGGGCGTTGGTGGACTCCCGGTAGACGGGGATCTGGCCGGAGCCGCGCAGGATCGCTCCGACAATGGGGACCTCGAAGAGGGCCGCCTTGCCGAGCAATCGGGGCACCCGGCCGGTGTTGTACTGGAAGTGCGCGTAGGACAGCGGGTCCAGATAGGAGTTGTGATTGACGGCGGTGATAAATCCGCCCTCGGTCGGAATGTGTTCCATTCCCCGCCAGTCCCGCCTGAAGAGCACTACCAGCGGCGGTTTCGCGATGGCCGCCGCAAGGCGGTACCAGAAGCCGATTCTGCGGCGGGACACTCGGACACCTTCCTCTAGGACCGGTGCGCGGCTTGGGCACCTCGGGGCCGGACAAGTGTGGCCCCGAGTCCGGTCTCTGTCGAGAACACCGTACGCCCCGGACACCCGGACCAGACCCCGGGTCGCCCGGCATGAGGTGACAATGGGGCTCCGCATGACCTGGTCATGACCCGTACATGGTCCGAGCGGCGCGCGAGCGTGCCGGAGGGAAGGGGTCCGTCACGAACGCCGTCTGGAGTCTGGTGGTCCCGCTGAAGCCGCTCGCGGTGGCCAAGAGCCGCCTCGCGGCGGCGGTCGGGGCGTCCCGGCCGGGGCTCGCCCTGGCGTTCGCGCTGGACACCGTCGCAGGGGCGCTGGCCTGCACCGCGGTCGCGGATGTGGTGGTCGTCACGGACGATCCCGCGGCGGGCGCGGAACTGGCGCGGCTGGGGGCCCGGATCGTTGCGGACTCCCCCGCGGCCGGGCTCAACGCGGCGCTGGCCCACGGGGCGCGGGAGATACGGGCGGGCAGGCCGGGGGCGGCGGTGGCCGCGATGAACGCGGATCTGCCGGCGCTGCGGCCACCCGAATTGCTACGCGTGCTCGATACCGCTTCGGCATTTCCCAGGGCATTTCTGGCGGATGCGGCGGGAATCGGGACGACCTTGCTTTCCGCTGCTCCGGACGTGGAATTGGCGCCCTCGTTCGGCGGCCCCTCGCGGGCCCGGCATTCCGCCTCGGGAGCGGTGGAAATGGTCCTCGCCGGCGTCGAGAGCATCCGCCGGGACGTGGACACGGGGGCGGATCTGCGGACGGCCCTGACCCTCGGCGTGGGGCGCCATACGGCCCGATACAGTGCCCGTATGCAGGCGACCGCGTACACGTACGACACCCAGACCCGCAGTGGCAGCGTGCTGCTGGACGACGGCACCCCGGTGCCCTTCGAGGCCCCGGCGTTCGACGCGGGCGGCCTGCGGCTGCTGCGTCCCGGACAGCGGGTCCGGATCGAGACGGACGGCGAGGGCGCGGGCCTGAAGATCACCCTGGTCACGCTGCAGACCTTCTGACCTCCGCGGACCTTCCGACCTCCGCGGGCCTTCTGACCTCTGCGGACCCTCCGGCCCCGAACCCCCGTGCACGCACCGCGGGCCGGTTTCCCCACGGTGGGGAAACCGGCCCGGCGTGTGTGACTCGTTGCCCTACTTGGTCTTGCGGGCGGTGGTCTTCTTCGCGGTGGCCTTGCGCGTCGCCGTCTTCTTGGCGGGCGCCTTCGTCGCCGCGGTGGCCTTCTTGGCAGCCGGGGCGGTCTTCTTCGCGGTGGCGGTGGTCTTCTTCGCCGTGGCCGCGGCCTTCTTTACCGTGGCCTTCTTGGCCGCGGGGGCGGCCTTCTTCGCCACGGCGGTCTTGGCCACCGTCTTCTTGGCGGTGGCGGTGACCTTCTTGGCCGTGGTCTTCTTCGCGACCGTGGTCTTGGCCGCGGCAGCCGCCTTCTTGGCGGGTGCGGCCTTCTTCGCGGCGGCCTTCTTGACCGTCGCCGAAGCGCCACCGGTGAGGCTGCCCTTGGGCGCCTTCTTCACCGATACCTCGCCGCCCTTGGGCAGCTTCTTCGTGCCGCTGACCAGGTCCTTGAAGCCCTGGCCCGCACGGAAGCGGGGAACAGAGGTCTTCTTGACCCGGACGCGCTCACCCGTCTGGGGGTTGCGGGCGTAGCGGGCCGGGCGGTCGACCTTCTCGAACGAGCCGAAGCCCGTGACCGAGACCCGGTCGCCACCGACGGTCGCGCGGACGATGGCGTCCAGTACCGCGTCGACGGCGTCCGCGGCCTGCTGACGGCCGCCCAGCTTGTCGGCAATCGCTTCTACGAGCTGCGCCTTGTTCACGTCTTCCCCTTCGGAGACTTCGCCAGAACGAATGTGTTCAAGCTTATTTCGCACGTTAGGCGGATATATACCGCAAATCAAACACGAAACGGGCTTATCACCCTAGTGCCGCAACGTTGTAGGCCGTTACGGAGTTCCTTCGCATCAGTCGCCTTCAGGGAATCGACCCTCGTCGAGGTCCTTCATCAACCTGTCCAGGCGTCTTGCCGCGTCGGCGAGATCATGCTTCGCCAAGGCCGTGACGACCAACAGCTTCCGGGACAGCGCCATCCTTACGCCCTCCGGGACTTGCAGTGTGCGCACCCTTGTGTGTGCTTCTTTCAATCGGTCGGCGACAAGTCCGTAGAGCTCAAGTTGACTGTCGCGTTCCATGCACAGATTGTGCCATCTGGGGCGAGTTGTCGCCTCATGGGGCCTCAACACACGACTGTGCCCCCTGCCGGATGGCAGGGGGCACAGTGTTGCCTATGTGATCACCCAAAGGCGAATAAGCGCTGCTCAGGCTGGAATCACGCCTGAATCGTGCTCGGCTTGAAGGCCGGCCGGACGCTTTCGTACGTGGCGATGTCCGCTTCGTTCTGAAGGGTGAGAGAGATGTCGTCCAGGCCCTCCAGCAGCCGCCAGCGGGCGTTGTCGTCGAGTTCGAACTCCGCTACGACGCCTTCGGCTCGGACCTGGCGGTCGACCAGGTCGACCGTGATCTCGGCGGTGGGGTCGGCCTCGGTCAGCTTCCACAGCTGGTCGACGGTCTCCTGCGGCAGGACCACGGTCAGCAGACCGTTCTTCAGCGAGTTGCCGCGGAAGATGTCGGCGAAGCGGGAGGAGATGACCGTCTTGAAGCCGAAGTTCTGCAGGGCCCAGACGGCGTGCTCGCGCGAGGAACCGGTACCGAAGTCGGGACCGGCGACCAGAACGGTCGCGCCGGCGCGCTCGGGGCGGTTGGTGATGAACTCCGGGTCCTTGCGCCAGGCCTCGAAGAGCCCGTCCTCGAAACCGTCGCGGGTGATCTTCTTCAGCCAGTGGGCCGGGATGATCTGGTCGGTGTCGACGTTGCTGCGGCGCAGCGGGACGGCCCGGCCGGTGTGGGTGGTGAAGGCTTCCATCGTTCTCAGACTCCTGCGGGCGCGGTAGCGGCGGACGAGCCGACCAGGTCGGCGGGCGAGGCCAGGTGGCCCAGTACCGCGGTGGCGGCGGCCACCTGCGGGGACACCAGGTGGGTGCGCCCGCCCTTGCCCTGCCGGCCCTCGAAGTTGCGGTTGGAGGTGGACGCGGAGCGCTCACCGGGCGCCAGTTGGTCGGGGTTCATGCCCAGACACATCGAGCAGCCCGCGTGCCGCCATTCGGCGCCGGCCTCCTTGAAGACCTTGTCCAGGCCCTCTTCCACGGCCTGCAGGGCGACGCGGACCGAGCCCGGGACGACCAGCATCCGCACGCCGTCGGCGACTTTGCGGCCCTCGATGATCCCGGCGACGGCGCGCAGGTCCTCGATGCGGCCGTTGGTGCAGGAACCTACGAAGACGGTGTCGACCTTGATGTCGCGCAGCGGCTGTCCGGCGGTCAACCCCATGTACTCCAGGGCCTTTTCGGCGGCATTGCGCTCCGAAGCGTCCTCGTACGAAGCAGGGTCGGGGACGTTGGCCGACAGGGGCGCGCCCTGACCGGGGTTGGTGCCCCAGGTGACGAACGGCGACAGGGTGGTGCCGTCGATGACCACCTCGGCGTCGAAGACCGCGTCGTCATCGGTGCGCAGGGTCTTCCAGTACCCGACCGCGGCGTCCCAGTCCTCGCCCACGGGGGCGTGGTCACGGCCCTGGAGGTAGTCGAAGGTGGTCTGGTCGGGGGCGATCATGCCCGCGCGGGCGCCGGCCTCGATCGACATGTTGCAGATGGTCATGCGGGCTTCCATCGAGAGCTGCTCGATGGCCTCGCCGCGGTACTCCAGGATGTAGCCCTGGCCGCCGCCGGTGCCGATCTTGGCGATGATCGCCAGGATCAGGTCCTTGGCGGTGACGCCCTCGGCCAGCGCGCCGGTGACGGTGATCGCCATCGTCTTGGGGCGAGCCAGCGGCAGCGTCTGGGTCGCCAGCACGTGCTCGACCTGGCTGGTGCCGATGCCGAACGCCAGCGCGCCGAAGGCGCCGTGCGTGGAGGTGTGCGAGTCACCGCAGACCACCGTGGTGCCCGGCTGGGTCAGACCCAGCTGCGGTCCCACCACGTGGACGACACCCTGCTCGACGTCGCCCAGCGAGTGCAGGCGCACGCCGAACTCGGCGCAGTTCGACCGCAGCGTCTCCAGCTGGGCCCGGGAGACCGGGTCCGCGATCGGCTTGTCGATGTCGATCGTGGGGGTGTTGTGGTCCTCGGTCGCGATGGTGAGGTCGAGGCGCCGGACCTTGCGGCCGGCCTGGCGCAGCCCCTCGAAGGCCTGCGGGCTGGTCACCTCGTGCAGCAGGTGCAGATCAATGAAGAGGAGGTCGGGCTCACCTTCCGCGCGCCGGACGACATGGTCGTCCCAGACCTTCTCCGCGAGTGTCCTACCCATCGCTTTCCCTCCGGCCGGCCGGTTGTGCCGGCGCTTGATAGAGATCTTGTGCGCCTGATCGCCCGTACCCCACGTCCCGGACGACGGCTCGGACCCAGTGGTTCGTGGACCCGCACATACAGACTCGCTGGTTCTTGGAAAAATTGAACTTGCGTTTCACAGTGTGAGACGCGAATATCGTTTCATGGACAACTCTAGCGGCGTCGGCGTTCTCGACAAGGCAGCTCTGGTATTGAGCGCACTGGAGTCCGGTCCGGCCACCCTCGCCGGGCTGGTCGCGGCGACAGGGCTCGCACGACCCACGGCACATCGCCTTGCCGTGGCTTTGGAACACCACCGGATGGTGGCGAGGGACATGCAGGGCCGGTTCATCCTCGGACCGCGGCTGGCGGAGCTCGCCGCCGCGGCCGGCGAGGACCGCCTGCTGGCCACGGCCGGACCGGTGCTCACCCACCTCCGGGACGTTACGGGCGAGAGCGCGCAGCTCTACCGGCGTCAGGGCGACATGCGCATCTGCGTGGCGGCCGCGGAGCGGCTGTCGGGCCTGCGGGACACCGTCCCGGTGGGCTCCACGCTCCCGATGAAGGCCGGCTCGGCCGCGCAGATCCTGATGGCCTGGGAGGAGCCCGAGCGGCTCCACCGCGGCCTGCAGGGCGCGCGCTTCACGGCGACGGCCCTCTCGGGCGTACGGCGTCGCGGCTGGGCGCAGTCGATCGGTGAGCGGGAGCCCGGCGTGGCCTCCGTCTCGGCGCCGGTGCGCGGCCCCTCGAACCGCGTGGTGGCCTCCGTATCAGTCTCCGGGCCGATCGAGCGCCTGACCCGCCACCCGGGCCGCATGCACGCCCAGGCCGTCATCGACGCGGCCGCCCGCCTGACCGAGGCCCTGCGCCGCTCCAGCTGACCCCTGTTGACCCTTTACTCCCCCGGGCCCGGGGGCGCGTGAGACGCCGCACACGTCCACACACGCGCCGCCGGGCCCGTACTTCTTGGCCCCGGCTGCGTCCGCCGCCCGTCCGGGAACACAGAAGAGGCCCTCCGCGATGGACGCGGAGGGCCTCTTCTGTGCGTACCCCCGACCGGATTCGAACCGGCGCTACCGCCTTGAGAGGGCGGCGTGCTAGGCCGCTACACAACGGGGGCTAGCTGTACTGCGGTACTGCGCTGGGCTACCAGGACTCGAACCTAGAATAAGAGAACCAGAAACTCTCGTGTTGCCAATTACACTATAGCCCAAAGGTCTAGACCAGCTAGACACCGTACCCCCGACCGGATTCGAACCGGCGCTACCGCCTTGAGAGGGCGGCGTGCTAGGCCGCTACACAACGGGGGCCCTAGCGATCCTGCATCAGAACATCCGGGTGCGACCCTGGAAATCTCGCGGGAAGGATCTGTACCCCCGACCGGATTCGAACCGGCGCTACCGCCTTGAGAGGGCGGCGTGCTAGGCCGCTACACAACGGGGGCAAGCACTGCGTCACTACTGAACTGCGCTGGGCTACCAGGACTCGAACCTAGAATAAGGGAACCAGAAACCCTCGTGTTGCCAATTACACTATAGCCCACCAAAAGTCAAGACCCTGAGGGACTTTCGTTCGGTTAGCGCCTCCGGCCCGGCCTTTCGGCCCGCTCGGGCGGCGCAGAAAGAACACTACCGGATGGCTGACCGTGCTCCAAAACGGGTATCCCCGGCCAGCACCTGCGGGAGCAGGTCGAGTCCGGCGATCCGGTGCACGCCCTCGGGTCCGGGGCCGCGCGATCCGTCGCGGTCGAGCCACACGGCCGTCAGCCCGGCGTCACGGGCTCCGCGCGCGTCGATCTCGGGCTGGTCGCCCACGTAGACCACCTCCCCCGGCTCCAGGCCCATCTCGGCGCACGCGGCCAGGAAGGCGCCGGCCTCGGGCTTGCTGACGCCCAGCTCCACGGCGCACACCAGGACCTCGAATCGGTCGCGCAGGCCGAGGTGGCGCAGCTTGGGGTCCTGGTTGGCCACGGAGGAGTTGGAGAGCACCCCGTGGCGGTAGCCGCCCGCCAGGGCGTCCAGTACGGGCACCACGTCGGGGAACAGCTCCCAGGCGGCCCTGTAGTGCTCCACGTACCGCTCGAACCAGTCGTCGGCCTGCGCGTCGGTCCACCCGGGCTCCCCGAGGAACTCCCGCACCCGGTCCCGGCGCTGCCCCTGGAAGGTGCCCAGGCCGGCCGCGAACCGCTCCCAGTGCCGGTCGGTGATCCGCCGCCACAGCGCGAGCGCCTCGGCCGGAGCCCCGTACCGCTCCGCGACCCCCTCGGCGACCAGGTGCGCCGCGAGCCCGGCCCGGTCGGCCCCGGTGTAGTCGAAGAGCGTGTCGTCGATGTCCCACAGCACCGCACGGATCGCCATACGGCCGACCCTACGCGGAACGCCTCAGGGGCGGCAGCCGTTCGCTGATGTAGCGGTCGGCTGCCGCCCCTGAGGGACGTACAGGTGCTGCTTACGCGGCGGTGAGCTTCGCCAGGGTCGCGTCGATGCGGGACAGGGAGCGGTCCTTGCCCAGGATTTCGAGGGACTCGAAGAGCGGGAGGCCGATCGTGCGGCCGGTGACGGCCACGCGGACCGGGGCCTGGGCCTTGCCGAGCTTGAGGCCGTGGGTCTCGCCGGCGGTGAGGACCGCCTGCTTGAGCGACTCGGGGTCGGACCAGTCCGCGGCGGCGAGGTTCTCGCGGGCCGTGGTGAGGAGGGCCGCCGGGTCGCCCTTCATCGCCTTGTCCCACGAGGCCTGGTCCTCGACGGGCTCCTTCAGGAACAGGAAGTCCACGTTGTCCGTGATGTCGGACAGGACCGTGACGCGGGTCTGGGCGTACGGCGCGATGCGCTCCCAGGCGGCGGCGTCGAAGTCCTCGGGCGCCCAGTTGGCGTGCGGGGCCCGCAGCCACGGGGCGCAGGCGTCCGCGAAGGCCTTCGGGTCGAGCAGGCGGATGTGGTCCGCGTTGATCGACTCGGCCTTCTTGAGATCGAAGCGCGCCGGGTTGGCGTTGACGTCCGGGATGTCGAACTTCGCCACCATCTCCTCGATCGAGAAGATGTCCTGGTCCTTGGAGAAGGACCAGCCGAGCAGCGAGAGGTAGTTCAGCAGGCCCTCGGGCAGGAAGCCGCGCTCGCGGTACAGGTTGAGCGAGGCCTCCGGGTCGCGCTTGGAGAGCTTCTTGTTGCCCTCGCCCATCACGTACGGCAGGTGGCCGAAGGCCGGGGTGGTCTGGGCGACGCCCAGCTCGATCAGCGCCTTGTACAGGGCGATCTGGCGGGGGGTGGAGGAGAGCAGGTCCTCGCCGCGCAGGACGTGGGTGATCTCCATCAGCGCGTCGTCGACGGGGTTGACGAGCGTGTAGAGCGGGGCGCCGTTGGCCCGGACGATGCCGAAGTCCGGCACGTTGTCCGGGGTGAAGGTCAGCTCTCCGCGGACCAGGTCCGTGAAGGTGATCGGCTCGTCGGGCATCCGGAAGCGGACGATGGAGGCGCGGTGCTCGCCCTCGTACGCCTCGACCTGCACGGTGGTCAGCTCGCGGCAGTGGCCGTCGTAGCCGGAGGGCTTGCCGGCGGCGCGGGCGGCGGCGCGGCGCGCGTCGAGCTCCTCGGTGGTGCAGTAGCAGTGGTACGCGTAACCACCGTCGAGGAGCTTCTGCGCGACGTCCTTGTAGATGTCCATGCGCTCGGACTGGCGGTACGGGGCGTGCGGGCCGCCGACCTCGGGGCCCTCGTCCCAGGTGAAGCCGAGCCAGCGCAGCGAGTCGAGGAGCTGGTCGTAGGACTCCTCGGAGTCGCGGGCCGCGTCGGTGTCCTCGATGCGGAAGACGAACGTACCGCCGTGGTGGCGGGCGAACGCCCAGTTGAAGAGGGCCGTGCGGACCAGACCCACGTGGGGGTTGCCGGTCGGGGACGGACAGAAACGTACGCGGGGGGTCGCGTTAGCCACGCTTGATCACCTTGTTGGTGAGAGTGCCGATGCCTTCGATGGTGACGGCGACCTCGTCGCCGACGTTCAGGGGGCCGACTCCGGCCGGGGTCCCCGTGAGGATGACGTCGCCCGGGAGCAGCGTCATGGCCTCGGTGATGTGCACGATCAGGTCCTCGATGGAGCGGACCATCTGGCTGGTGCGGCCGAGCTGGCGCTGTTCGCCGTTGACGGTGCACTGGATGGTCAGATCGCTCGGGTCGAGGTCCGTCTCGATCCAGGGGCCGAGGGGGCAGGAGCTGTCGAAGCCCTTGGCGCGGGCCCACTGCTTCTCGCGCTGCTGCACGTCGCGCGCGGTGACGTCGTTGGCGCAGGTGTAGCCGAGGATGACGTCCTTGACGCGCTCGCGCGGGACCTCGCGGCACATGCGGCCGATGACCACGGCGAGCTCCGCCTCGTGGTGGAGGTCCTGGGAGAAGGACGGGTACGCGATCGGGTCGCCCGGGCCGACCACCGAGGTGGAGGGCTTGAAGAAGGTGATGGGGGCGTCCGGGACCTCGTTGCCGAGCTCCGCCGCGTGCTCCGCGTAGTTGCGGCCGATGGCCACGACCTTGTTCGGGAGCACGGGCGGCAGCAGCCGGACCTTGCTCAGCGGGACCTTCGTGCCCGAGAGCTCGAAGTCCGCGAACGGAATGCCCTTGATGATGTCGAGGACGAGCTCACCCTCGGCGCCGTGGGCAGTGCTGCCCTCGACCGCGCCGAACGCGACATTGCCGTCGATGGAGAACCTGGCGATGCGCACGTGTTGCGTCTGCCCCTCTGTATTTCCGCTGGCTGGAGTCTGCGGACTCCAGGCTAACGTGGTCGGGGGCGCCGCTTCGCGCGGCTTTCGCCGTGCGTCCCCTTACTGCGCGGCGGCGACCGGCGCGTCCATGAGGATGGTGCGGCGCGGGTTCGCGGTCTGGGTCGGCAGTTCGACGGTGTGCTCCGGGACCGGCACGGCCTGCAGCTCCTCGGCGTCCTTGAGGTGCGCGAGGGTGGTGCGGCGCGGGTTGGCTATGTTGCGGAACATCATCGTCGTCTTCATCGGAGTGCGAAGCCCTCGGCTCACTAGGTCGGATGGTGGCGGCGGGTGCCGCCGGGATGCCTTCGGAGTGCCGCTTGTCGCTCGCGGCAAGCCTGTAAAGCTCAAGGCTAAACATCTGAATCCCCCGCCGAACCGGGAAGTAATGGCCACGGCTATGTGAGTTTGCTCACCAGTGACCAGGCATTACGGGCATAACGGTCAGTCAACTCGACCCCGCAAAGCGGACATTGTGCCACTGAATGCGCCATTCCGCTCCCGATCATCGCGACTGGGACAGCTTGTCGGACGCGAGGTTTGGGCGGCGTAAGTCCGATTCCATATGAATTGGCCCGCACGTCGGGTAGTGCGGACGTCACCGGAAGTGACCGACCGTCCAGGCCGGGACTCGCACCTTGTTGGAGATCCGCCTCTGTGCTGGAATTCGCGGGACCGCCGCGGGAATCAGCCGGCGCGCAGGTGGCGCGAGACAGCGCCGAGCGCGGCGGCAACGGAGAGGGAGACGCGCCGGTCACCGACGACCACCATGGGGCGCATTGCCCCACGACTCGACACCGTCCCACCGGTCGCCCGGCGGGACGCCTGGTCCAGAGGTTGCGACGCTAGTGCAGGGACGATTCAAGAGGGATGACAAGGGGTCTCCCCAGGCCCGTCAGGGCCGTGGGGAAGCCGCGCCGGAGCAGGACCCGCGCGGCGGGACCGACCGTGGCTCCTCGCCCCAGCACGCCCAGAACCGCGGGCCGGCTGTCGAGAGTGCAAGCCCCGACGGCTCCGCCAAGCCCAAGGGCCGTGCCAAGCCCAAGGGCGGCTCCAAGGCCGACGACGAGTCGGGCGGCCGCGACGTCGCGATACCCCAGACCCCCCGTGGGTCCGGTTCCCGTCTGGCCATGCAGAACTGGCGCATCAGCACGCGACTGGTGTCGCTGCTGACCCTGCCGGTCGTCGCCGCCACCACCCTCGGTGGCTTCCGCATCAACGACTCGCTCAACGACATCGCGCAGCTGGAGCACATGCAGCTGCTGACGACGATGACCCGGCAGGCCACCAACCTGGCCGCCATGCTCCAGGCCGAGCGTGACAACTCCGCCGGTCCGCTGTCCGTCGACAAGTCGGGCAAGGAGAGCACCCTCGTCCAGGGCGTCCGCGACTCGACCGACTCCGCCGTCAAGTCCTTCGCCGCCGCGACCGACAAGGTCGACGTCGCCGAGGGCGACGACGAGACGCTCCGGTCGATCCGCAACAACATCCTGCAGATCGCGCACGGGCTCAACAACCTCGAAGAGATCCGCAAGAACGCGTACCAGAACGGCGCCCAGCAGACCGTCACCGAGTACAACGCGCTGGTCGTCTCGCTGCTCTCGCTCTCGCAGGACATGGCCCAGGCCACCTCGAACCCCGAGATGATCAAGCGCACCCGTGCGCTGGCCGCGTTCTCCTCCGCCAAGGAGTACGCCTCCATCCAGCGCGCGGTCATCGCCGCCGCGCTCCCCGCCGACCCCTCGCAGCCCGGCAACCTCACCGAGAACGACCGGCTCTACGCCCGCTCCGCGCAGAACAGCGAGGAGCAGGCGCAGAAGACCTTCGAGCTCGCCTACCAGGGCAAGCCCGAGGAGCTCCTCGCCTCGCTCGGTGACGGCAACCAGGAGATCGGCAACGCCGACGGCTACGCGCGCCGCGTCCTCGGGAACAAGGACCAGTTCGCCAAGGAGAAGAACCGGTCCTGGATGGACTGGTACGACGCCGACGACACCAAGCTCACGGCCATGAAGGTCATCGAGCTGACGCTGCTCGAGGACATGGAGCAGAAGGCCCGCGAGCTCAAGAACGAGTCGCAGCGCGACGCCCTCATCAACGGTGCGCTGATCCTCCTCGTCCTCGGTGTCTCCCTCGTCGGCGCCTTCGTCATGGCCCGCTCGATGATCCGCTCGCTGCGCCGCCTCCAGGACACCGCGACCCGCGTCGCCCAGGACCGGCTGCCCGAGCTCGTCAAGCAGCTGTCCGAGTCCGACCCGCAGGACGTGGACACGACGGTGGAGTCCGTCGGTCTGCACACCCGCGACGAGATCGGCCAGGTGGCCGCGGCCTTCGACGACGTGCACCGCGAGGCCGTCCGCCTCGCCGCCGAGCAGGCCCTCCTGCGAGGCAACGTCAACGCGATGTTCACCAACCTCTCGCGCCGTTCGCAGGGCCTCATCCAGCGCCAGCTCTCGCTCATCTCCGAGCTGGAGTCGCGCGAGGCCGACCCGGACCAGCTGTCCTCGCTCTTCAAGCTCGACCACCTCGCGACCCGCATGCGCCGTAACGGCGAAAACCTCCTCGTCCTCGCGGGCGAGGAGCCGGGCCGCCGGTGGACCCGCCCCGTCCCGCTCGTCGACGTGCTCCGTGCCGCCGCGTCCGAGGTGGAGCAGTACGAGCGCATCGAACTCTCGTCGGTGCCCGGCACCGACGTGGCCGGCCGCGTCGTCAACGACCTCGTGCACCTGCTCGCCGAGCTGCTGGAGAACGCCACCTCGTTCTCCTCCCCGCAGACGAAGGTCAAGGTCACCGGGCACGCGCTGCCCGACGGCCGCGTGCTCGTCGAGATCCACGACACCGGTATCGGCCTCTCCCCCGAGGACCTCGCCGCGATCAACGAGCGGCTCGCCGCGCCGCCGACCGTGGACGTCTCGGTCTCCCGCCGCATGGGTCTGTTCGTGGTCGGCCGCCTGTCCCTGCGACACGGCATCCGCATCCAGCTCCGCCCCTCCGACTCGGGCGGTACGACGGCCCTCGTCATGCTGCCGGTGGACGTCGCCCAGGGCGGCAAGAAGCCCGCTCCGATGCCCGGCCAGGGTGCCCCCGGCGCCCCCGGCCAGGGCGGTCCCGGCGCGCAGGCGCAGGGCTCGATCCCGGCTCCCGGCGCGCGTCCCCCCGTGGGCGCGGGCCCGCAGCGCGGCCAGGTTTCCGCGGGCGGTCAGCGTGCGGCCCTGCCGGGCCGCGACGGCGGCCCCGGCGGTCTGCCCCAGGGCCCCGGCCCGCAGGGCGGACGGCCCCAGCCGCAGCAGGGACCCGGTGGCCAGACCCAGAGCGCGTTCGGTTCGGGTGCTCCGCTGCCGGGCCGCGGCCCGGTCCCGGGTCCCGGCGGCCCGGGCGGCTTCGGCGGTCCGCAGGCCCGTCCTCCGGTCGGCGCCCCCACGGCGTCCGGTCCGGGCGGCTTCCCGCAGGGCAACGGCTTCGAGCGCCCGCAGCAGGGGCAGCCCGGTCAGCAGCCCCCGCAGCAGGCTCCGCAGCAGCAGGGCCAGCAGGGCCAGCCCGGTCGGCAGCAGCCCGGCGGTCCGGCCGCGCGCGGGCCCCGGCCGCAGCTTCCGCCGCGCGGTGGCGCGCCCCGTCCGGAGCTCCCGGGCGCGGGCGGCGGACCCGCCGCGATGCCGCAGACCACCACGTGGGGCTCGGGCCAGCGCGGTCACGACGTGCCGCGCGGCCACGACGAGCTGTCGGGACCCGGTTCCACGTCCGAGTTCCCCCGCCCCGACTTCAACGCCCCGGCCCCGCAGGCCGGCGGCACCGGCGGCCACGACAACGGCGCCACGGGCCAGTTCGCCCGTCCGGAGTTCGGTGACCCGGCCTCCACGGGCCAGTTCGCCCGCCCCGACTTCGGCGACCCGGCCTCCACCGGCCAGTTCGCCCGCCAGGACTTCCAGGCCCAGAGGCCCGGCGGCCCCGGTGTCGGCGGCTTCGCCCAGCCCGGCCAGCCCCCGCAGCCCCAGAGCGGCTACGCCCCCGTACCGCCTCCGCGCCCGGAGGCTCCGCGGCTGCCGCAGGCGCCCCGTCCGGAGGCGCTGCCCCCGGCCGGTCCGGGCACCGGTGAGGGTCGCAGCCCGATCTTCGACACGCTGGAGTCGAACTGGTTCCGCCAGGAGGCCGGTCAGGCCCCCGCGCAGGTGCCGGCCGTGCCCCAGCAGGCGCAGCAGTCCGCCCCGGCGGCTCCGGCTCCCGCCGCCCCCCAGCGCCCGCAGCAGCACCAGCTGCCGCAGCGCGGGCAGGAGCAGGCTCCGGCCGAGACCGCGCAGAGCACCACCGGCGCGGTACCGACCGTGAGCTGGCGCTCCTCGCCGAACGACGAGCTGATGCGGCAGGCCGAGCGCGTGCGCCAGCCCGCCGCCGGCGGCATCACCACGTCGGGTCTGCCCCGCCGGGTCCCGCGGGCGAACCTCGTGGCCGGCACCGCGCAGCAGCAGGCCGAAGCGCAGGCCGGCCCCCAGGTTTCGCGGTCTCCGGACGATGTCCGCGGCCGTCTCACCAACCTCCGCCGCGGTATCCAGCAGGGACGGCAGGCCGGCAACACCGGCCCGGCCACCGGCAGTTACCACGTCGACCCCACTTACCAGCAGGAGCGATAGTTGAGTTCGATGAGCCAGGCGGCACAGAACCTGAACTGGTTGATCACCAACTTCGTGGACAACACCCCCGGGGTGTCCCACACCGTGGTGGTCTCCGCCGACGGCCTCCTTCTGGCCATGTCCGAAGGCTTCCCCCGTGACCGGGCCGACCAGCTCGCCGCGGTGGCCTCCGGGCTGACCTCCCTCACCGCGGGCGCGTCCCGCATCTTCGAGGGCGGCGCCGTCAACCAGACGGTGGTGGAGATGGACCGCGGATTCCTCTTCCTGATGTCGGTTTCCGACGGATCCTCGCTGGCCGTACTGGCGCACCCCGAGTGCGACATCGGCCTCGTGGGGTACGAGATGGCCCTCCTCGTGGACCGCGCCGGCAGTGTCCTCACCCCGGACCTGCGCGCGGAACTGCAGGGAAGCCTGCTCATCTGACTGCCGCTCTCCCGGCCGGACGGTACTTCCGGCCGGGGGACCGGGGCCGCGGCCCCGGAACCCAGTACCGCCATCAGGCCGTCATACCGTCCCCCCACCGGCCGCCCCGTCAGACGGCACGCTGACCACTGCTGTCCAGCCCGGAGGATCAATGACCCCGCCCCCCGCCTATTCCGATCAGTACGGAGACTCGTACTCGGAAGGCGACCAGCCGCTGGTTCGTCCGTACGCGATGACCGGTGGCCGGACCCGACCGCGCTACCAGCTCGCCATCGAGGCCCTGGTCAGCACCACGGCCGATCCGATGCACCTGTCCGGGCTGCTCCCGGAGCACCAGCGCATCTGCACCCTCTGCCGTGAGGTCAAGTCGGTCGCGGAGGTCTCCGCGCTGCTGAACATGCCGCTCGGTGTCGCACGGATCCTCGTCGCCGACCTGGCGGAGGCCGGCATGGTGGCAATCCACCAGCCGGGCAATGGAGAGGCCGGCGGAACGCCGGATGTAACGCTGCTCGAGAGGGTTCTCAGTGGACTTCGCAAGCTCTAACGGTGGAGCGGCTCCCGCTCGCTCCACCACCTCCGCGAAGATCGTGGTGGCGGGCGGCTTCGGCGTGGGCAAGACCACGTTCGTCGGCGCCGTCTCCGAGATCAACCCGCTGCGTACCGAGGCCGTGATGACGTCCGCGAGCGCGGGCATCGACGACCTGACCCACACCGGGGACAAGACGACCACCACGGTCGCCATGGACTTCGGCCGCATCACCCTGGACCAGGACCTGATCCTGTACCTCTTCGGTACTCCGGGGCAGGACCGCTTCTGGTTCATGTGGGACGACCTCGTGCGCGGTGCGATCGGGGCGATCGTCCTCGTCGACACGCGGCGCCTGGCCGACTGCTTCCCGGCCGTCGACTACTTCGAGAACAGCGGCCTGCCGTTCGTCGTGGCCCTGAACGGGTTCGAGGGACACCAGCCGTACACCCCGGAGGAAGTCCGCGAGGCCCTGCAGATCGGCCCGGACGCACCCATCATCACCACCGACGCCCGCCACCGCGCGGACGCCAAGAGCGCGCTCATCACGCTCGTCGAGCACGCGCTGATGGCACGGCTCAAGTAGGACTGCACACAACGAAGGCTTCACCGGCCGGTTTTGAGGGGGGCGGGCTGTGTCATGCGACACGGCCCGCCCCCCCCTCGTTCATAACGTTTCGACAGAGAATTGGCCTTGGTCGGCGACACGGTGCGTTCGCCCGGTGCCGCTGTGCTCACAACTGGCCCCGTTTTTGCCGCAGGACGCTCTTTATGTCCGATTTATGTGGGGCATAAGGCTCTAGGAATGGCCGATTTCAACTGTTTGGAACACGGCCGTTAACCGTGCTGGAATTCAACGAACTAGCTAGTAGCACCGCCGAGAGGTTGTTGGTCGAGTGAGGCGAAGCAACTCGAGCCCCGCGGATGAACCCGCGCGCGGCAACTTCACCCCGCCGCCACGCGCGGCCACGTCTTCCTTTGACGTACCCGTGGAACCATCCGTGAGCGGTGGCAGCACCAGCAGGTTCTCGCCCCGCAACTGGCGCGTGCCGACCCGTCTGAACGCCATCCTGCTCGTCCCGGTCCTCGTCGGACTGGTCATGGGCGGCTTCCAGGTGAAGGGCTCCATCGACACCTGGGACGAGGCCAAGGACGCCGAGAAGACCGCGGTCATCGTCCAGGCCGCCGCCGAGTACGGCCAGGCGCTCCTGAACGAGCGCGACCTGACGGCCGACGCCCTACTCAAGGGCCAGCGCGAGTCCGAGCCCGTCCTGAAGGCCTACTCCGCCACCGACGCGGCCAAGGCGAAGTTCGCCGAGGTCGCGAAGGACCTGCCCGAGGGCCAGGGTCTGGAACGCCGCCTGGAGCTCTTCCGCCAGGAGGAGCCGAAGCTGGAGCAGGTCCGCAAGACGGCCTACGTGGCGCAGCTCGAGACGGCGAAGAAGGCCCTCCCCAAGGCTCTGGGCCCGATCCCGACCGAAGAGGGGTACGTGCTGGTCCAGCACTACCTCATGCAGTTCTCCAACGAGCTGGGCCTCGGCACCGGCAACGTGACCTCGTACGGCCGCATGGTCTACGCGCTCGAGCTGTCCAAGGCCGCGAACTCGCTGCAGCGCTCGGTGGGCACGCACCTGCTGGTCCGGCCGAGCGCGAACGAGGACATCCGCAAGGCCCAGCTCGTCGCCTTCTCCTCGTACGCGTACCTCGAAGAGATCGCCATCGGCGAGTACGTCGCCGCCGGCACCGACGAGGACGTCGCGCGTCTGCGCGAGATCATGGGCAAGAAGTCCGAGGAGGGCGCCGCCAAGCTCGCCGCCGCCAAGCAGGCGGCCGAGCAGGCGGGCACCGTCTTCCACGCCCCGCCGGTGGTCAACAACTCCGCGCTCACCGGTATGACCGAGGCGATAGCCAGCGGCGAGAAGCCCTCCAAGCTCGCGCAGGACGGCACCACCCCGCAGGCGTGGCAGGCCGCGGCCACCGCCAAGTTCGACGGCTACGCCGAGCTCGAGAAGGAACTCCTCGGCAAGGCCCTCAAGGACGCCGGAACCGTCTCCGACGAGGCCCGCAACGACGCCATCCTGACCGGCGCCATCGTGGTCGTGGCCCTGCTCGCCGCCTTCATCCTGGCCGGCATGATGGCCCGCCAGATGGGCCGCGCGATGCGCCGGCTGCGCAACGGTGCCTTCGACGTCGCCGAGCAGCGCCTGCCGATGCTCGTCGACCAGCTCTCGCGCACCGACCCGGGCAAGGTCGACACCCGGGTGGTGCCGATCCCGATCGACTCCCAGGACGAGATCGGCGAGGTCGCCCGCGCCTTCGACCAGATCCACCGCGAGGCCGTCCGGCTCGCCGCCGAGCAGGCCCTCCTCCGGGGCAACGTCAACGCGATCTTCACGAACCTCTCCATGCGCAACCAGTCGCTGATCGAGGGCCAGCTGACCCTGATCACCGAGCTGGAGAACAACGAGGCCGACCCGGACCAGCTGGAGAACCTCTTCCGCCTGGACCACCTGGCCACCCGCATGCGCCGCAACGGCGAGAACCTCCTCATCCTCGCGGGCGAGGAGCCGGGCCGCCGCTGGGACCAGCCGGTTCCGCTCGTCGACGTCCTGCGCGCCGCCTCCTCCGAGGTGGAGCAGTACGAGCGCGTCGAGCTGTCGGGCGTCTCCGAGGCCGAGATCCACGGCCAGGCCGTGACCGACCTCGTGCACCTGCTCGCCGAGCTGCTGGAGAACGCCACCACCTTCTCCTCCCCGCAGACCAAGGTCCGGGTCAACGCGACGCGTCTGCCCGACGGCCGCGTCATGGTCGAGATCCACGACAAGGGAATCGGCCTGACGGCCGAGGACTTCGCGGACATCAACCACAAGCTGGCCAACCCGCCGACCGTGGACGCCGCGATCTCGCAGCGCATGGGCCTGTTCGTGGTCGGCCGGCTGGCCGACCGGCACGGCATCCGCGTCCAGCTGCGCCCCTCGGGCGAAGCGGCCGGCACCACCTCGCTCGTCATGCTCCCCGACCCCATCACCCACGGTGGCGGTGGCGAGGAGATCCCGGCGGACGACTTCACGGTCTCCCAGATGATCCCGCGCCAGCAGGTCCAGCAGCCGGCCGCGCTGCGCACGGCCGCCGAGCTCGGCTTCGACGACTCCCGCTACGAGGTCCACCGGGCCGACCAGCCGGGCTTCGAGGAGACCGCCGCCGACCCAGTCGGCCGGTCCCTGGGCCGCGAGGACCGCCGGGCCGCGCTGGAGGCGCAGGTCGGCTACCCGCAGGCACAGCCCCAGCCGCAGGCGCAGTCTCAGTACGAAGAGCCCGCGGCGGAGTATCCGGAACCGCAGCCGGAGCACGCGTACCAGCCGTACCAGGGCTACGAGCAGCAGCCCGCGCAGGGCTACGACCTCGGTTACGAATCCGCTCAGGCCGGGCAGGGATACGACGCGTACACCCAGCAGGATTACGCGTATCCGGAACCCGGGTACACGGATCAGCGACAGGAAGTCCCGGCCTACGACGGCGGGTACGATTCCCGTTCCACGGCTGCGGAGTGGCCCCAGCAGAACACCTACTCGGGCTCCTACCAGCAGGATTACGGGACCGAATCGGAATCACCGGCCGCTCCCGAACCGGCCCCGGAACGCGTAGGCTTCGACCGTCCGGGCGCCACCGCCGACGCCGGTCACCAGGTGACCGGGGCGGGTCTGCCGCGACGCGGCAGCCAGCCGCAGCAGCGGCCGGGACAGCAGGAAACGGAGTCCTCCGGGTCCCTCTTCGAGCAGCGGCCGCAGCGTCAGCAGCAGCCCGCGGCGCCGGAGAAGGCCCCCGGGGAAACGGCAGGCACTGACGACTGGCGCTCGAACAACGACGAGCGGTGGCAGCAGGCCGCCAAGCTCCGCGAGCCGAAGGCCGGCGGGGTCACCCCCTCCGGTCTCCCCCGGCGGGTGCCCAAGGCCAACCTGGTCGAGGGCGCTGCGGAGACGACGCCGCAGGGAGGCCCCGAGGTCTCCCGGGCCCCGGAGGACATCCGTGGCAGGTTGAGCAACCTGCGGCGCGGTGTCCAGCAGGGCCGCAACGCGGGATCCGAGCAGTCAAGTAACAGCTATGACCAGGAGCGTTAGTGTGAGCGCGATGAGCCAGGCGGCGCAGAACCTCAACTGGTTGATCACCAACTTCGTGGACAACACCCCCGGGGTGTCCCACACGGTGGTGGTCTCCGCCGACGGCCTCCTTCTGGCCATGTCGGACGGCTTCCCGCGGGACCGCGCCGACCAGCTGGCGGCCGTGGCCTCCGGGCTGACGTCGCTGACCGCCGGAGCCTCCCGCATCTTCGAGGGCGGCGCCGTCAACCAGACCGTGGTGGAGATGGACCGAGGGTTCCTCTTCCTCATGTCCGTCTCCGACGGATCCTCGCTCGCGGTGCTCGCGCACCCCGAGTGCGACATCGGCCTCGTGGGCTACGAGATGGCCCTTCTCGTGGATCGAGCGGGCACGGTCCTCACCCCGGACCTGCGCGCAGAACTGCAGGGCAGCCTTCTCAACTAGCAGACAGGCAGTGCGTTTCGCGTCACTGCACCATAGGGTGCGGTGGCGCGGTTCCACAGGGAGTACTGCGTACTTGGAGTCGGAGGAGGAAACGTGACAACACCCGGAGGACATCCCTATGGCGGCGCGCAGCAGCCGCAGGGTGGGCACGACCAGAACCGCTTCAACTTCCCTTCCGCTCCCAGCAACCGGCCCGCGCCGGAGCACGACCCCGCCTCGGGGCAGCCGTACCAGCGGCAGCCCTACCAGCAGCCGCAGCAGCCGTACGGCCGGCCGCAGCAGCCCGGGCAGTCCTACCGCCCCCCGCAGCAGCCTCCGCGCGGCGGGCGCCCGCAGGCTCCGCAGGCGCACAACCCGCTGGTGCGCCCGTACGCGATGACCGGTGGCCGGACCCGTCCGCGCTATCAGCTCGCCATCGAGGCACTGGTCAGCACCACGGCCGATCCCGCGCGGCTGCAAGGGCAGTTGCCCGAGCACCAGCGCATCTGCCTCCTGTGCCAGGAGATCAAATCCGTCGCGGAGATCTCGGCACTTCTTTCCATTCCTCTTGGCGTAGCCCGGATCCTCGTCGCCGACCTGGCGGAGGCGGGCCTCGTAGCCATCCACCAGCCCGGCGGCGACGAGTCCGCCGGCGGCCAGCCAGACGTGACACTGCTCGAAAGGGTGCTCAGTGGACTTCGCAAGCTCTAACGGCGGAGCGGCTCCTGCTCGCTCCACCACCTCCGCGAAGATCGTGGTGGCGGGCGGCTTCGGCGTGGGCAAGACCACGTTCGTCGGCGCCGTCTCCGAGATCAACCCCCTGCGCACCGAGGCCGTCATGACGAGCGCCTCCGCCGGCATCGACGACCTGACCCACACCGGGGACAAGACGACCACCACGGTCGCCATGGACTTCGGCCGCATCACCCTGGACCAGGACCTGATCCTGTACCTCTTCGGTACCCCCGGTCAGGACCGCTTCTGGTTCATGTGGGACGACCTGGTCCGCGGTGCGATCGGCGCCGTCGTCCTCGTCGACACCCGCCGTCTCGCCGACTGCTTCCCCGCCGTCGACTACTTCGAGAACAGCGGCCTGCCGTTCGTCATCGCCCTCAACGGCTTCGACGGGCACCAGCCGTACACCCCGGAGGAAGTCCGCGAGGCCCTGCAGATCGGCCCGGACGCACCCATCATCACCACCGACGCCCGCCACCGCGCGGACGCCAAGAGCGCGCTCATCACCCTGGTCGAGCACGCCCTCATGGCCCGCCTGCGGTAGCCGTCCCGGTCGTACGCGAAGGCCCCCCGCACTCCGAGGAGTGCGGGGGGCCTTTCACGTGGTGCCGCGGGGCTCGGTGTACTAGCCCTGCCAGCTGCGCGGGCCGCGGAAGCCGGGGGTGCGCTCCAGGCGGCGCCAGCCGGCCTGGGAGCGGGGGATGGTGGCGGCCTCGGGGGTCGCGGCGGCGCGGGCGAGCAGGATCGCGGTGATCGCGGCCAGCTCCTCGGGCTCGGCGTTGCCCTTCTCGACGCGCAGAAGAGTGTCGGTGCTCATCGGTGGCGGTTCTCCTTCGGCTTCTACTGGGGCGGGTTGCCGTGCTTGCGCGACGGCAGATCGGCGTGCTTGTTGCGGAGCATCGCGAGGGCGGCGACGAGGACCTCGCGCGTTTCGGCGGGGTCGATCACGTCGTCGACGAGGCCTCGCTCGGCCGCGTAGTAAGGGTGCATCAGCTCTGCCTTGTACTCCTTGACCATGCGCGCACGCATGGCCTCGGGGTCCTCGGCGTCCGCGATCTGCTTGCGGAAGATGACGTTGGCGGCGCCCTCGGCGCCCATCACGGCGATCTCGTTGGTCGGCCAGGCGTAGGTGAGGTCGGCGCCGATGGACTGGGAGTCCATGACGATGTACGCACCGCCGTAGGCCTTGCGCAGGATCAGCGAGATCCGCGGCACGGTCGCGTTGCAGTACGCGTACAGCAGCTTCGCGCCGTGGCGGATGATGCCGCCGTGCTCCTGGTCGACGCCCGGCAGGAAGCCGGGGACGTCCAGGAGGGTGATGATCGGGATGTTGAAGGCGTCGCAGAGCTGGACGAAGCGCGCCGCCTTCTCGGAGGCGTGGATGTCCAGGACGCCGGCGAGGTGGCCGGGCTGGTTGGCGACGATGCCGACGACCTGGCCGTCCATCCGCGCCAGCGCGCAGATGATGTTGCGGGCCCAGCGCTCGTGGATCTCCAGGACGTCGCCCTCGTCGACGAGCTCCTCGATGACCTTGAGCATGTCGTACGGGCGGTTGCCGTCGGCGGGCACGAGGTCGAGCAGCACGTCGGAGCGGCGGTCGGCCGGGTCGGTGGTCTCGTGGACCGGGGGGTTCTCGCGGTTGTTGGAGGGCAGCATCGTGATGAGGTAGCGGACCTCGGAGATGCAGGTCTCCTCGTCGTCGTACGCGAAGTGCGCGACGCCCGAGGTCTCGGCGTGCACGTCCGCGCCGCCGAGGCCGTTCTGGGTGATCTCCTCGCCGGTCACCGCGCGGACCACGTCCGGGCCGGTGATGAACATCTGCGAGGTCTCCCGGACCATGAACACGAAGTCCGTCAGTGCCGGGGAGTAGGCCGCGCCGCCGGCGCAGGGGCCCAGCATCACCGAGATCTGCGGGATGACGCCCGAGGCCTTGGTGTTGCGCTGGAAGATGCCGCCGTAGCCGGCGAGCGCCGAGACGCCCTCCTGGATACGGGCGCCGGCGCCGTCGTTGAGGGAGACCAGCGGGGCACCGGCCGCGATGGCCATGTCCATGATCTTGTGGATCTTCGTGGCGTGGGCCTCGCCCAGGGCGCCGCCGAAGATGCGGAAGTCGTGCGCGTAGACGAAGACCGTACGGCCCTCGACCGTGCCCCAACCGGTGATGACACCGTCGGTGTAGGGCTTCTTGGCCTCCAGGCCGAACCCGGTCGCCCGGTGGCGACGCAGCTGCTCGACCTCCTTGAAGGAACCCTCGTCGAGCAGCAACGCGATCCGCTCGCGGGCGGTGAGCTTGCCCTTGGCATGCTGCGCTTCGGTCGCCCGGTCGCTCGGGCCGCGCCGCGCCTGCTCGCGCAGGTCGTGCAGTTCGGCCACGCGTCCGCGGGCGTCCGTCGGCTCGCTCGGAATCTGGTCCACAACGGTCATGTAATGACCTTACGAAGCCGGACCGGAAAAACCCTCCGTCGAATCCACACAGTGTCGGGTCTGTTCCGCTGTCCGGGCCGGACAGAACCACTGCGGGGGCAGCCCGTCCCACCAGGCAGGACGTTAGTCCTTTGTGGGGTCTCCACAATCCGCTCCCCCAAGCGGCCGCCAAGGCGTCACCAAGATGCCGTCAAGACATCCAAGCCACCCACAAGAGCGTGGGAGGTTGAAATTTGAACGGAATGGGTCTAGCGTCGTTCTTGTTGAAATTTCAACGAGTCACCGAGTGCCGGACATCGAGCGGCACTCTTACCAAGGAGAACGCCATGGGTCTCTTCACCCGCCGCGCCCAGGACACCACCACCGCCGTCGCCACCCTCGACGTGGACCCGGCCCTCGCCGCGCTCACCGGCGACTACGTCATCGACGCCTCCCACAGCAGCATCGGCTTCACCGTCCGCCACGCGATGGTGACCAACGTGCGCGGCACCTTCGCCGATCACGAGGGCTCCCTGCGGCTGGACGGCACCGACCCGTCCCGGTCCACCGCCACCATCGACGTCAAGATCGCCTCCGTCGACACCGGCATCGCCGACCGCGACGGCCACCTGCGCGGCGGGGACTTCTTCGACGCGGAGACCTTCCCGCTGATGACCTTCCGCTCCACCGAGGCGCGGCAGCTCGGCGGCGACACGTACCGCATCACCGGCGAGCTGACCATCAAGGACGTCACGCGCCCGCTCTCCATCGACCTGGAGTTCGGCGGCTCGGCCACCGACGTCTACGGCAACGAGCGCATCGGCTTCGAGGGCTCCGCCGAGATCCTGCGCTCCGACTGGGGTCTGACCTGGAACGCGGCCCTGGAGACGGGCGGCGTGATGGTCAGCGACAAGGTGAAGCTGACCTTCGACATCTCGGCGATCAAGCAGGCCTGAGGCCGGTTCCACGCCGCGGGCCGGGGGCGGCTAGAAGTCGCCCCCGCCGAACCCGCCTCCGCCGTCGAAGCCTCCTCCACCGCCGAAGTCCCCGCCGCCGAAACCGCCGCCGTCGAAGTCGGACGGGTTGAAGTCGGCCCCGGAGACGTCGCCCCCGCCGAAGCCACCGCCGTCGAATCCGTTGCCGCCGCCGAAGTCGGAGGCGTAGGCCGGACTGGACATCATCGATCCGAGCATCGTGCCCATCAGCAGGCCGGGCAGCATGCCCCCGCCGAAGTAGCCGCCGGCCCAGGGACCGTACGCCGGGCCGGCGTCGTAGTAGGGGCGCGGACCGTGCTCGGTGTCGACGGTGCGGACCGCCGGGTCCTGGCCGTCGCGCAGCCGGACGGCGTCCGCCGCGCAGACCGGGACCGTACGGGCGGCCCCGCCCGCCGGGGCCCAGTCGGCGTCCTCGGTGCTCGGGCCGTGGCGCGGGTCGAAGAAGCAGGGCGCGCGCCGCTCGGGCAGCGGACGGCCCTCCCGGCGGGCGTCGAGGCGGGCCAGGGCGTACCGGCCGTCCTCCAGCGCCTGGGTGACCCCCTTGACCTCCTCCGGGTACTGCACGGAGGACATGATCTGCTTGGCCTTCTCGTACGAGTCGAGGCCCTGCTCGTAGTCCGCGCGCATGGCGTCGTCGGCGCCGGGCTCTCCGGGGTGGAAGTCGAGGCGCTCCAGCTCCTCGCCGAAGGCCGTGATGTCCTCGTCGACGACCACGCTCAGCCGGGCGACGGACTCGCGCCGGAGCTCTTCCTTCTTCTTGCGGTTCCGCTTGACCAGCGCGTACGCACCGCCACCACCGACGGCGGCCACCACGCCGAGCCCGATCAGGGCGCCCACCGGGGCGCCGCTGTCGGCCGCCGCGCCGCCCCAGGAGGCGGGGGCCTTGCCCTTGGCCTGGGCGAGGGCCTGGTCCACGAAGTTGTTGATCTCGGTGTTCGCGTCGACGGCCCCGCCCGCCTTGACCGCGTCGACCAGGTTCCGGACCGCGTTGTTCGGCATGACGGCCCGGTCGGCACCGGCGTTGAAGCCCTCCCCGAGCCGGATCGCGTAGAGCCCGGTGATCCCGGTCTCGGTACGGACCGTCTTCAGCACGCTCTCGGCCGGGAACTCGGCGGTGGCCGGGAGCACGGCCACGAACACCGGCTTCCCGGCGTCCTTGATCTTCTTCGCGAGCGCGTCCGCCTGCGCGGGCGACAGCTGCGCCTCGGCGCGGGGGTCCACGTAGACCGGGCCCTTCTTGAGTGCCTCCGCGACGGTGCCGGTCCCGTCGGCGGCCGAGGCCCGCGGGGCGGTCAGCAGCGCGGCCGCGCACAGCGCCAGCAGCAGAGCGGCCAGCAGCGATCCCATACGTACGGATATAAGCCTGGTCCTCATATCCATGACGCTACCCGAACGGGTGCAATCCTGTGTGAGTAGGACATAAGACCTACCGCGGCCCACCACCCCGCCGTCCCGCCCTGCCGTCCCACCGGCCGGAGCACGGCGGGACGGCCGCCGCGGACTACTCCGCCGGCTCCACGCCCGCGTGCAGGAGGCCGTAGGTGAAGGCGTCTTCCAAGGCCTGCCAGGAGGCCGCGATGACGTTCGGGGCCACGCCGACCGTGTTCCATTCGCGGGCGCCGTCCGTCGTGGTGACCAGGACGCGGGTCGTGGACGACGTGCCGTGCGCGCCCTCCAGGATGCGGACCTTGTAGTCGATCAGCTCGAACTTCGCGAGCTGGGGGTAGAAGCGTTCCAGGGCGCCCCGCAGCGCGCGGTCCAGTGCGTTGACCGGGCCGTTGCCCTCCGCCGTGGCGACGATCCGCTCGCCCTTGGCCCACAGCTTCACCGTGGCCTCGTTGGCGTGCGTGCCGTCGGGGCGGTCCTCGACGATGGCCCGCCAGGACTCGATGCGGAAGTACTTGCGCGCCCGGCCCTCGGCCTCGGCGCGCAGCAGCAGCTCGAAGGAGGCGTCGGCGGCCTCGTACGTGTAGCCCTGGAGCTCGCGCTCCTTGACCCGCTCCACCACCCGGGAGACCAGCGCGCGGTCCCCGCCGAGGTCGACGCCGAGCTCCTTGCCCTTGAGCTCGATGGAGGCCCGGCCAGCCATGTCGGAGACGAGCATCCGCATGGTGTTGCCGACCCGCGCGGGGTCGATGTGCTGGTACAGGTCCGGGTCGACCTTGATGGCCGAGGCGTGCAGGCCCGCCTTGTGCGCGAAGGCGGAGACGCCGACGTAGGGCTGGTGCGTGGAGGGGGTGAGGTTGACGACCTCGGCGATGGCGTGCGAGATCCGGGTCATCTCGGCGAGCGCGCCCGCCGGGAGGACCGTACGGCCGTACTTGATCTCCAGTGCGGCGACGACCGGGAAGAGGTTGGCGTTGCCGACCCGCTCGCCGTAGCCGTTCGCGGTGCACTGCACGTGGGTGGCGCCGGCGTCCACGGCGGCCAGCGTGTTGGCGACGGCGCAGCCGGTGTCGTCCTGGGCGTGGATGCCCAGGCGTGCGCCAGTGTCGGCCAGCACGGTCGCGACGGTCGCGGCGATCTGCGCGGGCAGCATGCCGCCGTTGGTGTCGCAGAGGACCACGACGTCGGCGCCGGCCTCGTGGGCGGCGCGTACGACGGACTTCGCGTACTCGGCGTTGGCCCGGTAGCCGTCGAAGAAGTGCTCGCAGTCGACGAAGACCCGGCGGCCCTCGGAGACCAGGTGGGCGACGGTGTCGCGGACCATCTCCAGGTTCTCGTCGAGGGTGGTGCGCAGGGCGAGTTCGACGTGCCGGTCGTGGGACTTGGCGACCAGGGTGATCACCGGGGCGCCGGATTCCAGCAGGGCGCGGACCTGCGGGTCGGTGGCGGCCGAGCCGCCCGCCCGGCGGGTCGCGCCGAAGGCGACGAGCTGGGCGCGCTTGAAGTCGATCTCCGCGCGGGCACGCGAGAAGAACTCCGTGTCGCGCGGGTTGGCGCCGGGCCAGCCGCCCTCGATGAACCCCACCCCGAAGTCGTCCAGGTGCCGGGCGATCGTCAGCTTGTCCGCGACCGTGAGGTTGATGCCCTCACGCTGGGCACCGTCGCGCAGGGTCGTGTCGAAGACGTGGAACCCGTCTTCCACACCGCCGGGATCGCCGGGGCCCGAAGCCGGCACAGTCGGCTCGGTCGCCTCTGTCGTCGTCATGCTGATCTGACTCCTGTCGGATGGGTGGTTCCGGATGCCCGCCCTCGGGCAGGCCGACGCCACTGCCCCCATCATCGCGCGCTGCCCGATCCCGGCACGTTTGGGCCGGAAAACGAAAAAACCTCTCGCGGGTGCGAGAGGTCTGCGCGCGGGTCTGGGGCACGGTGGCCGCCTCCGCGAAGTTCTTCCGCGGCTCAGCGGCCACTGGGGACCGGCGCGCTGCTGTCCATAATCATGAGCTGAGCAGGCACGTCGGCAGTCTGCCATACCGCATGCCGCGGGTGGACGGGGATCTCAGCATGCGGTCACGTCGGTCCGAGGGTCGCAGGAGTCGTCCGCGGGCCGGGCCGGGGGCCGCCGGATCAGGCGCCGGCCCCCGGGGTCAGCGCCTCGCCGAGGAACTCGCCGACGTGCTCCAGGATGTCGCCCCGCCCTATGCCGGGAAGGCCGACGGCGACCTGGATGCTGAACCCGTCGAGCAGGGCCCGCAGCCGGGCCGCGAATCGGTCCGGGTCGACCGGGCGGAACTCCCCGCGCGAGATGCCCTCGGCGAGCAGGGCCACCAGGTCGCGGTGCCAGGCGCCCTCGATGGCCCCCTGGCGCTCCCGCTCCCCCGGTCCCGCGTTCTGCGAGCGGTTCCAGACCTCCAGCCACAGGGTCCAGTGCGGATCCCGGGCGCCCTCGGGCACGTACAGGTCCACGTACGCCTGGAGGCGCTCGAGCGCCGGGCCGCGGCGGGACAGCAGGGCGCGGCGGCGGGTGCCGAGCGCCGCCTCGCTCCACTCCAGGGTCTGCAGCAGGAGCTCGTCCTTGGTGCGGAAGTAGTAGAGGAGGTGGCCGCTGCTCATGCCGACCTGACGGCCCAGGCCGGCCATGGTCAGACCGTCCAGGCCGCGTTCGGCGATGGTGGCCATGGCGGCGACCAGTACGTCCTCGCGCGGCGGCGCGTTCTTGCGCGCGGCACGTGCCTCACCCGCCACCATGGCCCACTCCTCGTCCCGGCCGCCCGCTCGGGGTCAGACCTTCGGCTGCTGCTGGGTGATGCAGTGGATACCGCCACCCCCGGCGAAAATCGTACGTGCGTCGACGAGCGTCACGGTCCGCTCGGGGAACAGACCGCGGAAGATCTCCGCCGCCTCCTCGTCGCGCGGGTCGTCGAAGGCGCACAGGACCACGCCGCCGTTGCACAGGTAGTGGTTGATGTAGGAGTAGTCGACCCACTCCCCGTCCTCTTCCAGCACGGTCGGCGCCGGGATCTCCACGACCTCGAGCTGCCGGCCCCGGGCGTCGGTGGACGCGCGCAGGATGGCGGCGATGGTCTTGCCGCGCTCGTGGTCCGGGTGGGCCGGGTCGGGCTGGCTGTGGACCATGACCACGCCGGGGCGGGCGAAGGCGGCGACGATGTCGACGTGCCCCTGGGTGCCGTAGGTGCCGTAGTCGCCGGCCAGGCCGTACGGGAGCCAGATCGCCTTGGTGGTGCCCAGGTGGGCGTGGATCTCGGCCTCGACCTGCTCGCGGGTCCAGTCGGGGTTGCGGCCCTTGCCGAGCTGCACGGTGTCGGTGAGGAGCACGGTGCCCTCGCCGTCGACGTGGATGGCGCCGCCCTCGTTGACCAGCGCGGTGCTGTACGTACGGGTCCCGGCGATGCCGGAGATCTCCCGGGCGATCTCCGCGTCGTGGTCCCAGCGGGCCCAGTCCTGGGCGCCCCAGCCGTTGAAGGTCCAGTCGACGGCGGCGAGCCCGCCCGCCCCGTCGGTGACGAAGGTCGGGCCGATGTCGCGCATCCAGGCGTCGTCGAGCTCGCGCTCGACCAGCTCGATGTCATCGCCGACCACGGCGCGGGCGCTCTCGGCGTCACCGGGCGAGACCACCAGGGTCACGGGCTCGTACGTGCGCACCGCGCGGGCGACGGCGCCCCAGGCCGCGCGGGCCTCGGCGAGCTCCTGCTCGTTGGTGAAGGTGGGATTGGGGCTGGGCCAGGCCATCCAGGTGCGCTCGTGGGGCATCCACTCGGCGGGCATCCGGAATCCGTTGTCGACGGGCTTGTCAGCGTTGCTCATGGCAGGGGTCCTTAGGGCTTACAGGAAGTACAGGCGGTTGAGGGAGACCGAGTCGGCCGCTTCGGAGCGCAGCAGTTCCCCGTCCAGGGAGACCAGGCCGCTGCGCGCGTCCACATCGACCGCGCCCACCCGGGAGTTCAGCGGGAGGTCGCCCGGGCCGATGCCGCGGGTGCCGCGCACCGCGACCCGGCGCCTGCGGGTCGGCATCTCGTCGTTGCCCAGGGCCGCCGCGGCGGCCGAGACGAAGGCGACGGAGATATCGGCCGCGGTGGCCCCGTACGAACCGAACTGCGGTCCGAGGACCAGCGGTTCGCAGGTGTCGGTGGCGGCGTTGGGGTCGCCGGTGACCCCGTAGGCCGGGAAGCCGGACTTGAGGACCAGCTGGGGCTTGGCGCCGAAGAACTGGGGGCGCCACAGCACGATGTCGGCGAGCTTGCCGACCTCGATGGAGCCGATCTCGTGGGCCAGGCCGTGGGCGATGGCGGGGTTGATGGTCAGCTTGGCCATGTAGCGCAGCACGCGGGCGTTGTCGTCGCCCTCGCCGTCGCCGGCCAGCGGTCCCAGTTCGCCCTTCATCTTGGCGGCCATGGCGAAGGTGCGGCGGATGGTCTCGCCGGCGCGGCCCATGCCCTGGGCGTCGGAGGAGGTGATGCCGATCGCACCGAGGTCGTGCAGGACGTCCTCGGCCCCCATCGTGCCCGCGCGGATCCGGTCGCGGGCCATGGCGGCGTCGCCGGGGAGGTCCGGCTTGAGGTCGTGGACGGAGACGATCATGCCGTAGTGCTCGGCGACCGCGTCCCGGCCGAAGGGCAGGGTCGGGTTGGTGGAGGAGCCGATGACGTTCGGTACGCCCGCCATCTTCAGGACGTTGGGGACGTGTCCGCCGCCGCAGCCCTCGATGTGGAAGGCGTGGATGGTCCGGCCGTCCAGCACCCGCAGGGTGTCCTCGACGGAGAGGCACTCGTTGAGGCCGTCGCTGTGCAGGGCGACCTGGACGTCGTACTCCTCCGCGACCCGCAGGGCGGTGTCCAGGGCGCGGGTGTGCGCGCCCATGTCCTCGTGGACCTTGAAGCCGCTCGCGCCGCCCTCGGCCAGGGCCTCGATCAGCGGGGCCGGGTCCGAGGAGGAACCGCGGGCCAGGAAGCCGATGTTGACGGGCCAGGCGTCGAAGGCGTTGAAGGCGTGCTTCAGCGCCCACGGCGAGTTGACCCCGACGCCCCAGACGGGGCCGAACTCCTGCCCGATGATCGTGGTGACGCCCGCGGCGAGCGAGGCCTCCATGATCCGCGGGGAGAGCAGGTGCACGTGGGTGTCGACGGCGCCGGCGGTGGCGATCATGCCCTCGCCGGAGACGATGCTCGTCCCCGTGCCGACCACCACGTCCACCCCGTCGAGGGTGTCGGGGTTGCCGGCCCGGCCGATCGCGTGGATCCGGCCCTCGCGGATGCCGATGGAGACCTTGCGGATGCCGAGGACGGCGTCGATGACCAGCACGTTGCTGATCACCACGTCGCAGGTGTCGCGGACGGCGGCGGCCTTCAGGTGCAGTCCGTCGCGTGCCGTCTTGCCGAACCCGGCCAGGAACTCGTCCCCGGGCTTCTGCGAATCGGACTCCACCCGGACGGTCAGCCCCGAGTCGCCGAGCCGGACCCGGTCGCCGGCCCGGGGGCCGAAGACGGAGGCGTACTCGTGCGGGTCGATGTGCCGGCTGCCGGGCGCGCAGTGCGCGCTGTGGTCCGTGTGGGGCGTCTGCCGGCTCATGTCGCCGTCCCTTCCGGGCGGTCGCCGGCGTCGGGAGCGGCGGCTCCGCCACGCGGGGCGGGCCCGGAGCCCGGGGCCCGGGCGGCGTCCGGCGGGCTCGCGGCGACCGCGCCGGCCGCGCCGAGGTAGCCGCAGGCGGCTGCGCGGCGCAGGGCTTCGGCCTTGGCGCCCGGGGCGTCCAGCGGTCCGTCGACCAGCCCCGCGAAGCCGATCGCGACGCGGTCCCCGCCGATGGGGACGAGGCCGACCTCACCCTCGCCGTGCGGGTCGAAGCGGACCGACGAGCCCGCGGGCACGCACAGCCGCATGCCGTACGCCGCCGCGCGGTCGAAGTCGAGGCGCGGGTTGGCCTCGAAGAAGTGGAAGTGGGAGGTGACGCTGACCGGCACCGGCGCGGTGTTGCGTACGCGCAGGTGGACCACGGGCTCCGGCTGGGGGGCGCCGGGGCCGGGTACGACCGCGCCCGGGGCGTCCTCGCCCAGGCCGACGGCGCCCCGGATCGGGGCCGAGACCACCGCGAGACGGGATCCGTCGTCGAAGACGGCCTCCACGTGCACCTCGGTGACTACGTCGCTGACGCCGGGCAGGACATCGTCCGGGCCCAGCACGGAGCGGGCCTCCTCGATGGCCTCCGCCAGCCGCTTGCCGTCGCGCGCGGCCTCGCAGACCGTGTCCGCGATGAGCGCGGTGGCCTCCGGGACGTTGAGCTGCAATCCGCGGGCCCGTCGGGATCTGGCCAGTTCCGCAGCGCTGCGGAGGAGCAGCCGGTCGCGCTCCGTAGGGGTCAGCCGCACGCCGATCCACCACCCTTTGAGTCGATGGGTTAGAGCATCACTCTAACTCTTCATTTCCCTGCAATGAAGCATTGACCTGAGACCAAGGCTTAGGTCACATTGAGTGTCGCTCAAACATTGCATTGCCACCCCCCGCCCTGCCAAGGGAGTCCCCCCATGCCCATCGAACAGCGCGGAGTCGACACCATCCCGGAGGAGGAACGGACGAGCGGTCCCCGTGACCTGATCTCGATCCTCCTCGGCTCCAACCTCTGCCTCGGTGTGATCGTCTTCGGCTGGCTGCCCCCGTCCTTCGGGCTGGGTCTGTGGCCGTCGGTCACCGCCATCGTGACCGGCACCCTCGTCGGCATCGCCTTCACCGCGCCGCTGGCGCTCGTCTCCCTGCGCACGGGGACCAACCTCTCCACGTCCAGCGGCGCCCAGTTCGGCGTCCGCGGCCGGCTCGTCGGCTCGGTGGTGGGCCTGCTGCTCTCCCTCGGCTACACCGCGCTGACCCTGTGGATAGGCGGCGACGTGATGGTCGGCGCCCTGTCCCGGCTCACCGGGCTGCCGGACACCGGCGTCTCCCGGGCCGCGATGTACGGCGTGCTCGCCGCGTGCACCGTCGTCGGAGCCGTCTTCGGCTATCGGCTGCTGCTGCGCATGAGCAAGGTGCTCTCCATCGGCATGGTGCTGCTGCTGGCCGCCGGCGTGTTCGCCTACGCGCCCGACTTCACCGCCGCGGCCCCGCCCGACACCGCGTACCTGCTCGGCTCCTTCTGGCCGACCTGGCTGCTCGCCGCCGTCGCGGCCGGGCTCAGCGGGCCCGTCGCCTTCATCACGCTGCTCGGCGACTACACCCGCTACATCTCCCCGCGCCGGCACAGCTCCCGCAAGGTGCTCCTGTCCACCGGGCTCGGCCTGCTCGTCGGGCTGCTGATCCCGCAGCTCTTCGGCACCTACACCGCGCTCGCCGCCCGGGCGGGCGCCGAGTACGCCGGGCCGCTGGTCGACGCCGCGCCGTTCTGGTACCTGGTGCCGCTGCTGGTCGCCGCGGCGGCCGGATCGGTCGGCAACGCCGGGCTGATGCTCTACTCCATGGGCCTCGACCTGGACGCCATCGTCCCGCGGGCCACCCGCACCACGGCCACCGTGATCGCCGCGGCCGTGGCCACCGCGTTCGTGTTCGTCGGCTCCTTCGAGTGGGACGTACAGGCCGCGATGACCTCGTTCGTGCTGCTGCTCACCGCGATCGGCACCCCGTGGGCCGTGATCACCCTCATCGGCTACGTCCGCTGCCGCGGCCGGTACGACGCCGAGGCCCTGCAGGTCTTCAACCGCCGCGCCAAGGGCGGGGTCTACTGGTTCCGCGGCGGCTGGAACCTCGCGGCCACCCTCTCCTGGGCCATCGGCGCGGGCGTCGGCCTGCTCGCCGTGACCACCCCGTTCTACGAGGGCCCGCTGCTGGCCCTGACCAACGGAGTCGACTGCTCCTTCGTCCTCTCCGGCCTGACCGGCGCCCTGGTCTACACGGCCCTGACCGCCCGCACGGCCCCCGCCCCGGCGCCGGCCGAAGCCGAGGGCGAGCCGGTCGCCGCGTAAAAGCGCCCGGTACGTCGTACGGACGAAGGCCCGCGCCCCCTTCGAGGGGCGCGGGCCTTCGTGCGTACGGACTGCGGGCCCTAGCCCAGCGGGTGCATCCACCCGTGGGTGTCGGCCTGGTGGCCGGTCTGGAGGTCCAGGAGGGCCTTGCGGAGCTTCATGGTGACCTCGCCGGGCTCGCCGTCGCCCTGGGTCCAGTTCGCGCGCTCCGACTTCACGGAGCCGACCGGGGTGATCACGGCGGCCGTGCCGCAGGCGAAGACCTCGGTCAGGGTGCCGTTCTCGTTGTCGCGCTTCCAGTCCTCGGTGGTGATGCGGCCCTCCTCGGCGGTGTAGCCGAGGTCGCGGGCGATGGTGAGGAGGGAGTCGCGGGTGATGCCCGGGAGGAGCGAGCCGGTCAGCTCGGGGGTGACGATCCGGTCGCCGTACACGAAGTACAGGTTCATCCCGCCCATCTCCTCGATCCAGCGGTGCTCGACCGCGTCGAGCCAGACCACCTGGTCGCAGCCGTGCTCGGCGGCCTGGGCCTGCGCGACGAGGGAGGCCGCGTAGTTGCCGCCGGTCTTGGCCGCGCCGGTGCCGCCCTTGGCGGCGCGGACGTACTCCTCGGAGAGCCAGACGGAGACGGGCTTGACGCCCCCGGGGAAGTAGGCGCCGGCCGGGGAGGCGATGACGATGAAGAGGAACTCGTTGGCCGGGCGGACGCCGAGGCCGACCTCGGTGGCGAACATGAAGGGCCGCAGGTAGAGCGAGGCCTCGCCGGAGTCCGGCACCCAGGCGCGGTCCTGCTTGATCAGCGCGTCACAGGCCTCGATGAACAGCTCGGTCGGCAGCTCCGGCATCGCCATGCGGCGGGCGGAGGCCTGGAAGCGCTCGGCGTTGGCCTGCGGGCGGAAGGTGGCGACGGTGCCGTCGGGCTGCTTGTAGGCCTTCAGCCCCTCGAAGATCGTCTGCGCGTAGTGCAGGGTCATGTTCGCGGGGTCCATCGACAGCGGCGCGTACGGGACCAGCTCCGCGTCGTGCCAGCCGCGGCCCTCGGTCCACTTGACCGTCACCATGTGGTCGGTGAAGTGGCGGCCGAAGCCGGGGCTCGCCAGGATCGCGTCGCGCTCCGCGGCGGACAGAGGGGTCGAGGAGGGCTTCAGCTCGATCGTGGGCGTCGTCGTCATGAGTGCTTGTCCTTCACCGGTTTGTAGGGCGGACCGCGCTCACGGCGTACTAGGACGTCCGAGCTTCCCCATATTCCGCGGCCTCGCGTTCGATTATCGCGCGGGAGGAGGCTTCGGTGAAACGGGGTGTATGCGGCCCAGGGGAGATGGTGACACCCGGGGCCGCACAGGAAAAGCCGCCGGGTGCGGTGATCGCGACCCGGCGGCTTCCTGAGGTGGGGCTACCGGGTCAGCCGGCTACGCGCGCGGCGAGGGCGTCGCCGATGGCGTCGGTGGAGCGGAAGGTGCCGTCGCGCTCCGCGAGGTCGGCGGAGACCGCGTCCTCGATGCGCGCGGCCTGGGCCTCGTAGCCGAGGTGGCGCAGCAGGAGCGCGACCGAGAGGATCGTCGCGGTCGGGTCGGCCTTGCCGGTGCCGGCGATGTCCGGAGCGGAGCCGTGGACGGGCTCGAACATGGACGGGAAGGCGCCGGTCGGGTTGATGTTGCCCGAGGCGGCCAGGCCGATTCCGCCGGTCACGGCGGCGGCCAGGTCGGTGAGGATGTCACCGAAGAGGTTGTCCGTGACGATGACGTCGAAGCGCTCGGGCTGGGTGACGAAGAAGATCGTCGCGGCGTCGACGTGCAGGTAGTCGGTGGTGACCTCGGGGTACTCCTGGCCGACCTTGTCGAAGATGTTCTTCCACAGGTGACCGGCGTAGACGAGGACGTTGTTCTTGTGGACCAGCGTCAGCTTCTTGCGCGGGCGGCCGTTGGCACGCTCGTACGCGTCACGGACCACGCGCTCGACGCCGTAGGCCGTGTTGAGGCTGACCTCGGTGGCCACCTCGGCCGGGGTGCCGGTGCGCAGGCTGCCGCCGTTGCCGGTGTACGGGCCTTCGGTGCCCTCGCGGACCACGACGAAGTCGATCTCCGGACGGCCGGCGAGCGGGGTGGCCGTGTTGGGGAAGAGCTTCGACGGGCGCAGGTTGATGAAGTGGTCGAAGGCGAAGCGGAGCTTCAGCAGCAGACCGCGCTCCAGGACGCCCGACGGGACCGAGGGGTCGCCGATGGCACCCAGCAGGATCGCGTCGTGGTGCTTGAGGGCCTCGAGCTCCGCGTCCGGGAGGGTTTCACCGGTGCGGTGCCAGCGCTGGGCGCCGAGGTCGTATTCCTTGGTCTCCAGCTTCACATCCTGGGGCAGGGCCGCGGTAAGGACCTTGAGGCCCTGAGCCACGACTTCCTGGCCGATGCCATCACCGGGGATCACTGCGAGATTGATGCTGGTCGACATGGTGGAACCGTACTCCTTGTCCCATCCCTCAGACATATTGCGTCCATCATGTGGACGCAATATGTCCCGGGCCGGGAACGCTCAGCGCCGGGTCAGTGGCCGGGGCAGTGGCTGCTCAGTGGCCGGTCGAGCCGCCGTTGTCGCGGCGGTCCAGGGCGCGCTGCAGGGCGGCGGCCGCGTTCTTGCGGTCCGCGTCGGCGGAGGCGGAGCGGCGGACACGGCGGGCGGTGGTGGAGGGGGTGTGCGTCATGGTGATCGACTCCTTGAGATCACGGCGTGGCGGGGCCACGGATGAGGGGTTCCTTCAAGGCGCCGGATGAGGCGGGGAGCGGTGCGCGGCAGGGGTTGCCTGCCATGGGGCGCGCGCTCTCGACCGCCATTCGCCGGATCGGCGAGACGTTCGGCTTCTACAACGTAAGCCAGCTCCCGCTGTATGTCTCCGCAATTACTCGGACTTCCTACTATCTGAGACGCCGCACGGCCCGGAAGACCCTTTCCCTGGCTCCGTTTTCAGCCGCTCTGGGAGCGAAGTTCCCTGATCAGAGCACGTACGGCGAGAGTGGCAGCGGATTCCGGTGTGGTGACGTACCCCACGCGCCTCACCGGCCCCCGCGGACCCAATCCGGCGACCTCCACGGCTCCGGTCGCCTCCCGGAGGGACAGCTCGGGCATGATCGCCATGCCGAGCCCCCGGCCGACCATGGTCAGCACCATCGCGTCGTCCTCCGCCTTGACGGTCGCCCGCGGGATCCAGTCCTGCGCCAGCCACCAGCTGCGGGTGTAGGAGCCGCAGTTCTCGTCCCAGTCCATCAGGGGCAGCGCCTTCGGGTCGGGGTGTCCCGCCGGATGCACCAGGGCGTACGCCTCCTCCACGAGCACCCCGCTCAGCAGGCCGGGCGGCAGTCCCTGGGCACCGCCCAGCGTCGCGATGCCGAGGTCCGCGCGGCCCGCGGCCACCTCCCCGGCCGTTCCGGCGCCGAGCTCGCGCACCACCCGGACCTCGGGGCGGATGCCGGGGTGGCGGGCGGTGAGCCGCTCCAGGGCGGGCGGCAGCAGGTGCAGGGCCGCGCTGCGGAACGCGGCGATCCGCAGGACGCCCTCCGGTACCGCCGGGCCGCCGGCCCGGTCCGCGCCGCGCGCCTCCGCCGCCATGACCTCGTGGAGCCGCAGGATCCGGCGGGCGTGCCCGACGGCCCGCTCCCCCGCCGGGGTGGGCGAGGCGCCGCTCCGGCCGCGCTCGAAGAGCACCGCGCCGAGCTTGGCCTCGCTGCCGCGCACCGAGTGCGAGACGGCCGACTGCGTGAGGCCGAGCGAGGCGGCCGCGGCGGAGAAGCCGCCGCGCTCGGCGACGGCCACCAGCACCCGCAGTTCCTGCGGAAGGAGCTCGGCCACGGGGGCCCTCACCTCGTTCTATGAGCGTCGTTCATGGGTGTGCGGCTTCCATGAACCCAACCCCCTGCCCGGCCCGCCGATTCCCTCCTAGCGTCCTCGCCATGACCACGAACACCGCTCACGCCGTCCACCAGATCGCCCGCCCGGCCGGCTTCCCCGCCGCCTCCGACTTCGCGTACGTACGGACCCCCGTCCCCCGGCCGCGGCCCGGTACCGCCCTCGTGGAGAACCTGCTGCTCTCCGTGGACCCGTACCACCGCGGGCTGATGGACGGCGGCGAGGGAGGCTTCGAGCTCGGCACCCCGCTGGAAGGCCGCTCGGTGGGCCGGGTCGTCGCCTCGCGCGACCCGGGCCTCGCGGAGGGCGACCTCGTCTTCCACCGCGAGGGCTGGCGCACCCACGCCCTCGTCACCCTGGGAGTCGGCGGTACCCGCAAACTGCGCGGCCACGCGGGCGTCCCGCTGGAGGCCTACCTCTCCATCCTCGGCGGCACCGGGCTGACCGCGTACGCCGCCCTGACCCGCACCGCGGCCCTGCGCGAGGGCGAGGACCTCTTCGTCTCGGCGGCGGCGGGCGGGGTCGGCACGGCCACCGGCCGCATCGCCCGGCTGCTCGGCGCCCGCCGGATCATCGGCAGCGCGGGCACGGCGGCGAAGGTCCGCCACCTCACCGGGGTCCTCGGCTTCGACGCGGCCTTCGACTACCACGACGGGCCGGTCGGCGAACAGCTCGCGAAGGCGGCACCCGATGGCATCGACGTCTACGTGGACAACGTCGGCGGGGACCACCTGGAGGGGGCCATCGACGTGCTGCGCGAGTACGGGCGGATCGCCTGGGTCGGCGGGATCTCGATGTACAACGGCGACCGCTCCCCCGCCGCGCCCCACAACCTCTTCGAGGTCGTACACAAGTCACTGCGCCTGGAAGGGGTATTGGTTCGGAATCACACCAATCTGCAGGACGAGCTGGAAGACTTTCTCGTCCCGCACCTGCGCAGTGGCCGGATCGGTACCGACACCACCGTTGTACAGGGGTTTGATCACACGGTGGAGGCCTTCCGGGGCATGCTCCGGGGCGACAATCTGGGAAAAATGCTCGTACGCATCGATGTCTGAATCCAGCCACCCGGATGTTCACCGACTTCTTACCGCACGGATGTAGACCTTTGGCGCGACTGCCGCCACTCTTGCCGTCAATGTGCCAGCGGGGCACTTGAGTTGGAGGCGAGCAGCCAGTGACACCTATCAGCCGCAGAGGGTTCGTGGGGATCGGCGCCGGGCTGATGGCAGGGGCGACCCTGCCCGCGATCGCGCCGACGTCGGCGGCCGCGGCCACCGCGTCGGGCACGATCACCGACGTGAAGCACGTGGTGATCCTGATGCAGGAGAACCGCAGCTTCGACCACTACTTCGGCAAGCTGAAGGGTGTCCGCGGTTTCGGTGACCGCGCCGCCGGCAACATCCCGGGCGGCTGGGGGATGTTCAACCAGCCCAACTGGGGCGGCCGCCAGTACCCGTGGAAGCTCAGCTCCACCCCGCCGGTCGGCGGCGTCGACGGCGAGACCCTCGCCCAGTGCAACGGCGACCTCCCGCACAGCTGGACCTCGCAGCACGCGGCCTGGAACAAGGGCCGCATGGACAACTTCGTCACCGGCGTCGGCAACACCCGCACCCTCGGGTACCTCGACCGCGGCGACATACCGTTCCACTACGGCCTCGCCGACAACTACACCATCTGCGACGCCTACTTCTGCTCCACCCTGAGCGCGACCGGCCCGAACCGCACCTTCCTGTGGAGCGGCAAGATCGACGCGAGCAGCAAGGACGGCGGCGACGAGTCCGGGCTGACCTGGGAGACGTACGCGGAGGCCCTCCAGCGCGCCGGGATGAGCTGGAAGGTCTACCAGAACGCCCAGGACAACTACGGGGACAACGGGCTCGCCTACTTCAAGAAGTTCACGGACGCCGCCCCCGGCAACCCCCTGTGGGACCGCGGCATGGGCTCCGTCCCCAAGGTCACCGGCTCCACCCCCGACGACATCGCCGCCGCCATCCGCGCGGACGTGGTCGCCGGCACCCTGCCCCAGGTCTCCTGGGTCGTGGCGAACGAGGCCTTCTCCGAGCACCCGTACGCCCCGCCCGGCGACGGCGCGCACTTCGTGGACCTGGTCTACCGGGCGCTGTCGGCCGACCCGGAGGTCTTCGACTCCACCGTCCTCTTCCTCAACTACGACGAGAACGACGGTTTCTTCGACCACGTCCCGCCGCCGGTCGCGCCGCCCGGCACCGCGGGCGAGTACATCGACGGCACCCCGATCGGGCTCGGCTTCCGCGTCCCGATGATCGTGATGTCCCCGTGGACCCGCGGCGGCTGGGTGAGCTCCGAGGTCTTCGACCACACCTCCGTGCTGCGCTTCATGGAGAAGTGGACGGCCGCGCTCGGCACCCCGGCGAACTGTCCGAACATCAGCGCGTGGCGCCGCAAGGTCACCGGCGACCTCACGGGCGTCTTCGACTTCGCGCACCCGGTCTACGGGGTTCCCGCGGGCCTCCCCTCCACCGCCAAGGTCATCGGGCAGGCGACCTGCGGCCCGCTCTCCAACCCGGTGCCGCAGGACAACGCGCAGCCGGTGCAGGAGGCCGGGACCCGGCCCGCGCGCGCCCTTCCCTACCAGGTCAACGGGAATCTGGACCGCTTCGAGTTCGGCTCGGGCGGCAAGATCCTCGCCTGGTTCTCGATGACGAACGCGGGCGCGGAGGCCAAGCAGGCGGCGCACTTCTCGATCCACCCGCACCAGTACCGGGACACGGCCGCCTGGCAGTACACGGTGGACGCCGGCGCCACGTCGACGGACTACTTCAACATCGGCACGGGCAGCGGCTCCGGCAAGTACGACATCTCGATGTACGGGCCGAACCGCTTCCTGCGGCGCTTCATCGGCGACGCGTCGAAGGCGGGGAAGTCCATCGAGGTCGCGTCCCGCTTCGCGGTGGAGCCGGGCACCGGCAAGACGGCGCTCTACCTCAAGATGACCAACACCTCGGCCTCGCCGGTCACCTTCACGATCCGCGCGAACGCCTACCGCACGGACGGCCCGTGGACGTACACCGTGCCGGCGAACTCCTCGCGCGAGGACTACTTCAACGCCGTCGCCTACAACAACGGCTGGTACGACTTCACGGTCCTCGCCGACTCCGACGGCACCTGGTCGCGCCGCTACACGGGCCACATCGAGTCCGGCGCCCCGAGCATCAGCGGCAGCTAGAGCACATCGCCGTCGCGCCAGTCGAACGTCAGCGGCCCGGCGGTGGGGTCGAGCAGCAACCCACCGCCGGGCGGCGTCCACACGTACGTCGACCCCTCCTCCTCGGGCAGCCGCTCGGGCCCGCCGGGCCCGAGCACCCCGATCTCCCCGCCCCACACCCGCCAGCCGCGGCCCGCGTACAGCCGGGCCCCGTCGTCGGAGGCGCTGAGCGCCCCGAGCACGTAGGCCCGCGCGAGGATCCCCTCGACCGCCTCCATCACCACGCCGCCGAGCCCGCACCGGCGCCGGTCGGCCCGTACGGCCACCGCCTCGACATAGCCGGTGCGCAGCGCCCGCCCCCGGTGCAGCACCCGCCGCTGCACGACGCTCCCGTGCGCGAGGAGCTCCCCGCCCCGGTGCACCAGCACGTGCATCCCGCCCAGCGCGTGCTCGAAGTCCTCGTCCCCGAAGTCCCCCTCGAAGGCCCCGCCGAGCAGCTCCCGCACCTGCCGCAGCTCCCCCTCAGCCAACTGCGAGGTGTGCCGCAGCGAGACCGCGCCTGCGGCTCCCGTGTCCTCGTCGCTCATACCGGGACCGTACCAAGCGGGCTCCCCCACGCCTTGTATCCGCTATGCGGACATGAAATATCGCCCACCGGCCGGATTGGGCCGACGCGACCCTGGCGGTCCGGACCATTGGCTCGGCAGACTCGCCCCATGTCTCCCGATACCCAGCAGTGGACCCCGATCCACGGCCAGCCGTACCGTCCCGCGCCCTACCGCCCCGAGCGGATGCCGGCCGGGGAATCCCTCGCGCGCGCCGCGGAGCTCCGTACGCGGATGGACGAGCGCAGGACCGTACGCCACTTCTCCCCCGACCCGGTGCCCGAGCAGGTGGTCCGCGACGCCATCGCCTGCGCCGCGACCGCGCCCTCCGGGGCGCACCAGCAGCCGTGGACCTTCGTCCTGGTCAAGGACCCGGCCGTACGGGAGCAGATCCGCGCGGCCGCCGAGCAGGAGGAGCAGCTCTCCTACGACGGCCGGCTCGGCGACGAGTGGCTCGCGGCCCTGCGCCCCATCGGCACGGACGCCGTGAAGACCCACCTCACGGACGCGCCGGCCCTGATCGTGGTCTTCCAGCAGCGCTACTGGCTCGGCGAGGACGGCACGAAGCACAAGCACTACTACGTCGACGAGTCGGTCGGCATCGCGGTCGGCATGCTCCTGTCGGCCCTCCACCTCTCCGGCCTGGCCGCCCTGATCCACACGCCGAGCCCGATGCGGTTCCTCTCCCACGTCCTGAACCGCCCGGAAAACGAGAAGGCCTTCGCGGTCATCCCGGTCGGCTACCCGTCCCCCGAGTGCGAGGTCCCGGACCTGGTCCGCAAGTCCCTGGAGCAGGTTCTGGTGGAGGTCTAACCTCCGCTGCCGGCGGGCGCGGCGGGCTCCTCGGCGTCCCGCCCGCCGAGCGCCCCGGCGAGCCGCATCCCGATCCGCACCCGGTCCTCGGGCGACCCCGCGTCCATGGCGGCCCGCACCTGCCGCAGGATCAGCCAGTCCCGAACGACTTTGCTGACCCCGAGCACGGCGGCGGTGACGCAGGCAGCGGTAAGCATCAGCGCACCCGTCCCTTCAGGACCGGCCGCTGCTCGGCGCAGTTCCCTTGCCGGACCGTAGCGAGCGCGTCCCCGAGATGGAGCTGGCCAAACCGTGCCAGGTCCACGCGGTCGGGCTCCTCGGTGCCCGTCAGGTCCGCCGGAACGGCAGTGAGGCCACTGCGCACCAGGCAGTCCGCCATGTGAGCCGTGCTGACCGCGCAGCACCATTCGATGACGACGCCCCGACTGCCGTGGGTGTAGGTGTTCGCCCAGCCGTGTGCCGCGCCGGCCTCATTGACCAGGGAGACTCTGCGCAGCAGGCGGCTGAGCAGCCGGTCGCGCGCCTCGCCCCAGCTGTCGTGGCCCCGATCGACCTCGATGCCGTGCAGGCGCCTCGGGTTGCGGCGCCACAAGTACGCCGTGTCGGTCTGGTCGTCGGGCAGGACCGGCACCCATCCCGGCTGGGGATGCACCAACCCGATGTGTGTGCCGTCCAAGAGCCCGGACAGCCGCCACCTGCCCGGCCCGCCCGTCAGCCTCAGTCCCGCGATGCCCCGCATGCCGCCGTACATCGTGCCGATGCGCGGGAGCAGCTCCGCAACGACACGGTCCGCCGTTGTCGGGTGGAGGCTCAGGACCAAGCCGCCGGGAGTCGGCTCCGCCCGGGTGAACCCGAGCAGCGCTCCGTCCACCTGCTCATGACGCAAGCGGTCTGCTAGGACGAGAACAACCTGCGCCTCAAAGGCCCGCTGCCCTGCGTCCGTCGCATCCGGCACCGGCTGCGCTCGCGTGATGAGGCCCTCGGTGGCCCAGCGATTACAGACGTGGTGCGGAAGTCCGGTAGCTCGGCGGCACATGCTGGCGACGCGGTGGCGGTTGTCAGTGCGACTGGACATACGTCTCCCCGGGCGTCGCCCCGGCACGGCGCATAGAGGTCTCGTATCTCCTGACACTGCGGCCCCACCCCGTACAGGAACTCGTGAGAGCCCTCAGCCCCCTCGGGTAGCCGGGCCCGAGTATTGGAGCGTGTCGCCGTACACGACAACTCCGTTCAGGCTAGCACCCCTTACCCCGGCGGGACATGGAAACCGCCCCCGCTCCGGACTTGGGGGTACCGGAGCGAGGGCGGGGTTCGGGGGGACCCGGACGGTCAGCCCATGTGGGGGTAGCCGTACTCGGTCGGGGCGACCAGGGTCTCCTTGATGGAGCGGGTCGACGTCCAGCGCATCAGGTTCGACGCCGCGCCGGCCTTGTCGTTGGTGCCCGAGGCGCGGCCGCCGCCGAAGGGCTGCTGGCCGACGACGGCGCCGGTCGACTTGTCGTTGATGTAGAAGTTGCCCGCGGCGAAGCGGAGCTTCTCCATCGCGTCGGCCGCCGCGTAGCGGTCCTGCGCGATGACGGCGCCGGTCAGGGCGTACGCCGAGACCGATTCCATCTGGGCCAGCATCGCGTCGAAGTCAGCGTCCTCGTAGACGTGGATCGCCAGGATCGGGCCGAAGTACTCCGTCGTGAAGACCTCGTTGGACGGGTCCGTGCACGCGATGACCGTCGGGCGGACGAAGTAGCCCTCGGAGTCGTCGTACGTGCCGCCCGCGACGATCTCGCAGGTCGGGTCGGCCTTCGCGCGGTCGATCGCGGCCTTGTTCTTCGCGAAGGAGCGCTCGTCGATGACCGCGCCGATGAAGTTCGTCAGGTCGCGGACGTCACCCATGCTGATGCCGTCGACCTCGGCCGCGAAGGCCTCCTTGAAGCCGTCGTTCCAGATCGAGGCCGGGACGTAGGCGCGCGAGGACGCCGAGCACTTCTGGCCCTGGTACTCGAAGGAGCCGCGGGTCAGGGCGGTCTTCAGGATCGCGCGGTCCGCGGACGGGTGCGCGACGACGAAGTCCTTGCCGCCGGTCTCGCCGACCAGGCGCGGGTAGGACTTGTACGTCTCGATGTTGGTGCCGACCGTCTTCCACAGGTACTGGAAGGTCTTGGTGGAACCGGTGAAGTGGATGCCCGCGAGCTCCGGGTGGGTCAGCGCCACCTCGGAGACGGCGATGCCGTCGCCCGTCACGAGGTTGATGACGCCCTTCGGCAGGCCGGCCTCCTCCAGGAGCTCCATGAGGAGGACCGCGGAATGGGTCTGCGTCGGGGACGGCTTCCACACGACCACGTTGCCCATCAGGGCCGGGGCGGTCGGCAGGTTGCCCGCGATGGCCGTGAAGTTGAAGGGGGTGATCGCGTAGACGAAGCCCTCGAGCGGGCGGTGGTCGCTGCGGTTCCACACGCCGGCGGAGTTCGCGACGGGCTGCTCGGCCAGGATCTGGCGGGCGAAGTGGACGTTGAAGCGCCAGAAGTCGACGAGCTCGCACGGGGTGTCGATCTCGGCCTGCTGCGCGGTCTTCGACTGGCCCAGCATCGTGGACGCGGCCAGCTTCTCGCGCCACGGGCCGGACAGCAGCTCGGCGGCGCGCAGGATGATCGCGGCGCGGTCGTCGAAGGACATCGCGCGCCAGGCCGGGGCGGCGGCCAGGGCGGTGTCGACGGCCTCCTGGGCGTCGGCCGCGGTGGCGTTCGCGTAGGTGCCGATGACCGACTTGTGGTCGTGCGGCTGCACGACGTCGAAGCGCTCGCCGCCGCCCATCCGCTTGACGCCGTTGATCGTCATCGGGAGGTCGATCGGGTTCTCGGACAGCTGCTTCAGCTGCGTTTCGAGGCGCGCGCGCTCCGGGGTGCCGGGGGCGTACGAGTGGACCGGCTCGTTGACCGGCACGGGGACCCGGGTGACAGCGTCCATGATGCGGGGTGCTCCTTGAGCTAGGGGGAGGGCCTAGGCGGTCTCGGGGAGGTGGGGTGCGTTTCCGCGTCGTCCGGTGCGGTGCCTCGGCGCGCTGCCGCATCGGCCGCGTACTGGACGTACTCGGATGATGCGGCAGTGCGGCGAGGCGCCGTGCCGGGCGGCGCGGAAACGCACCCCACCTCCCCGAGACCGCCTAGTTCTTGGTGATCATCGAGCGGAGGAAGAAGAGCAGGTTGGCCGGCTTCTCCGCGAGGCGCCGCATGAAGTATCCGTACCAGTCGGTCCCGTAGGCCGTGTACACGCGCATCCGGTGGCCCTCGGCGGCCAGTCGCAGGTGCTCCTCGCCGCGGATGCCGTAGAGCATCTGGAACTCGTACTCGTCGAGCTTGCGCCCGGCCTGCCGTGCCAGCTCCTGGGCGATCGCGATCAGGCGCGGGTCGTGGGACCCGATCATCGGGTAGCCCTCGCCCTCCATCAGGATCTTCATGATGCGGACGTACGCCTTGTCGATCTCGGCCTTGTCCTGGTACGCGACCTCGGCGGGCTCCTTGTAGGCGCCCTTCACGATGCGTACGCGGCTGCCGGCCGCGGCCAGGCGCCGGGCGTCGGCCTCGGTGCGGAAGAGGTACGCCTGGATCACGCAGCCGGTCTGCGGGAAGTCGCGGCGCAGCTCCTCGTGGATGGCGAACATCGAGTCGAGGGTGGTGTGGTCCTCGGCGTCCAGGGTCACGGTGGTGCCGATGGCGGCGGCGGCCTCGACGACCGGGCGGACGTTGGCGAGGGCGAGCTCGTGGCCGCCTTCCAGCGCCTGGCCGAACATGGAGAGCTTCACGGACATCTCGACGGTCTCGCCGAGGTCCAGGTGGGCGAGCTGCTCGATCAGCTGGAGGTAGGCGTCACGCGCGGCGTGGGACTGCTCCACGGTGGTGATGTCCTCGCCGACGACGTCGAGGGTCACCTCCAGGCCCTTGCCCGTCAGGTCCTCGACGATCGGGATGACCTGGTCGACCGTCTCACCGGGGATGAACCGGTTCACCACGGGCTTGGTCACCGGGGCGGCAGAGACGATTCGGCGCATCTTGTCGCTGCGCGAGGCGGCGAGGATCGCGGGACCCAGCACGGGGTACCTCCAACGGGGGCGGACAGAAGGAGACATTCAGCCCGCGCCGGGACGACGGAGGCCATAAGGAAAACGCAAGTAAAACCACCGTGAAACCTAGGGATCTCCCCGATCCTCTGCCATCGACAGCTGTCACGCATCCGTGGCCCGGATCTCATACATCTGTCTGAAGAGCCGCTGCGGGGGTGGGAGAATGTGCGGGTGAAAGGCGATTACCAGGACCTGGTGGACGAGATTTCGGCGCTGCTCGGCGCTCCCGCGACGCTGGAGAACCGGGACTTCCGCCTCATCGCCTTCGGCGCGCACGACAGCGACGACGACCTGGCCATGGACCCGGTACGGACCCGCTCGATCCTGACCCGCCAGTCGACGGCGGCCGTCCGGGCCTGGTTCGAGGGCTTCGGCATCGCCCGCGCCACCGGACCGGTCAGGATCCCGGCCGCCCCCGACGCCGGCGTCTTCCGGGGCCGGATCTGCCTGCCGGTGCGCTACCGCGGGATCGTCCAGGGCTACGTATGGCTCCTCGATCAGGAGCCGCGCCCCGACGCGCAGGCGCTGGCCGCCGCCATGGAGGTGGCCCAGCGGATCGGGCTGCTGCTCGCGGAGGAGGCCCGGGCGGGGGCCGACCTGTCCCGGGAGTTCCTCGCGGTGCTCACCGCCGGGCGCGGCTGGCAGCAGGACATGGCGGTGGCCGCCCTACGGGTGGCACTCGGTCCGGGCGGCGAGGGACCGCACGCCGCGGTCTGCGTGAGCCCGTGGCCCGGCGAGGCCCCGGCTTCGGTCCCGGGAGCGGCGGCCGTGTGCGTGGTGCCCTGGCGGGGGGCCGGCGAGCGGGAACCCCGCCCGGGCGGCGGCGCCCCGGCGGGCCAGTGCCTGGCGGTCCTGGTCCGGCTGCGCGGCGCGGACCCCCTGGCCCCGGCCATGACGGCGATCTCCCGGCTCCTCCCGGGCACGCCACCCTCCGGCCCGGCCGCCGGCGCGGGGCGTCCCACGGCGGCCACCGCGGGCGGCACCGGCACCGCGGGCGGCTCCCGCTCCACGGCCGGCTCCGGCACCGCGGCCGGCTCCGGCACCGCGCCCCGTGCGGCACGGCCCGTGCCGCCCGCCGGCGCGGGCTCGCCCGGCGGCGCCGGCTCCGCCCCGAGCCCCGCCCCCGGCGGGGTGACCGCCGGGGTGTCCGACCCCGTGCGGGCGCTCACCGCGCTCCCCGCCGCCTGGCAGCAGGCCACCGCCGCCGCCCGGGCCGCCGCCGCCGGGCCGCGGCTCGGGCCGGTCGCGCAGTGGTCCGCGATCGGGCCCTACCGCATGCTGGCCTCCGTCGCCGAGGAGGCCCTGGACGACCCGGTGGGCCGCGCCCTGCGCGGCCCGGCCAATCCCGAACTGGCCCGGACGGCGGAGGTGTTCCTGGACTGCGCCGGCCAGGCGGGCCGCGCGGCGGCGGCCCTGGGCATCCACCGCCAGACCCTGTACTACCGCCTGTCCCGGGTGGAGCAGCTGACCGGCCTCGACCTGGACGAGGGCGAGGACCGCCTGCTCCTCCACATGGCCCTCAAGGCGGCCCGGCTCCACGGCTGACCGGCCGGGGCCGGGCCGTCCCGAACGGCGGGTCGGCCGGCCCCGGAGGCACGCCCCGGAGGCACCCCCCGCGCCGGCCCCGTCAGCGCACGGCGCCGCCCGAACGGCCCAGCGCCGCACCCGATACCGCGTCGATCAGGACCCGGTTCCCGAGCGGCCTGGTCAGCGTCACGGGGACCGTCGCCTTGAGCATGATCAAGGGGCACCCCTCGCCCTTGCCGGGCTTCTTGCCCGGCAGGATGCGGCCGCCCAGGACCACCGTGTCGGCCCCCTCCAGGACCTCGACGGCGACCCCGCCGTCACACGCCCCGTGCCCGGCGTCCACGGTGAAGGCGGTGGCGGCGGGATCCGCGGCGTCGTGGCCGAACAGTTCCGAGGTGCTGTCGTCGAGGGACCGCATCGGCGGGATCGGCGGCTCGGCCCGCTCCGCCTTCGCGACGGCGACCCGGGCGAGCGGCTCCGCGTACCCCTCCAGGTCGAAGAACCAGACCGGGACCCGGGCGGGGCCGCGACTGGTCTTCATGGTCAGCTCGCCGGAGCGGACTCCCGTGACGGTCAAGGGGCGTTCGCGGGTGGGCGCCCCGCCCGTGAGCGCGTCGTACGTCTCGGTCGCGCTCAGCACGGTGACGTCGAGGGAGGTCCCGTCGGCCCAGCTGATCCGGCCGGACCGTCCGCCCGGCCCACCCGTCGCACCTTGCCCGCCCGGACCGCCCAGCTCGGCCGGTGTGCCGCGCAGGGCGAAGTTGCGCTCCTCGTAGGCGGTCTTGTCGTACCCGTCGCGGAAGGCCCCCGCCGGCAGCCGAACGGGGTCCTCCAGCAGGTGGAACCCCTCGCGCCACTCCTTCAGTTGCGCGGAGCCCTCCCAGGCCCGCGCCACCTCCGCCATCCGGGGCCGCAGATCCGCCGCATCGTTCCGGGGCGTCCACACGCCCTCGCATCCCGCCGCCGCGAACACCCCGAGCAACACCGCCGACACCATCACCGTACGTCTCACAACTCCCCCTCCGGCCGGGCCGATTCGGGGCTGGGACGCGGGCATCGCGGCGGCGGTTCCGGCTCCGGTTACTCCCCGGCCGACGGGGCCGTCCTCGCCATCGCTGCCACCGCCCGACGCATGCCCTCCGTCAGCTCCGCGGGAGTCGCCGCCGACGCGGGGTCGAAGAGCCACTGGAGCATGAATCCGTTCAGCAGGGCCTGGTAGAAGGCGCCCGCGGTCCGCAGGTCCTCCGCCGTCAGGTCCTCCTCGGGCACGCCGGTGAACATCGAGACCAGCCCCTTGCGCCCCTCCCCCTGCGAGGCGGCGAGCAACGCCCGCAGTTCCGGCAGCCGGTCCCGGGTGAGTGCGACCTCCATGCTGGCCGCCCAGATCGGGCCCGACTCCTCGTGCCCGGCGTGCACCCCGTCCCAGACCGAGCGGAAGCGTTCCAGCGAGCCGCCGTCACCCTTCACCTTCGCCGTGAACTGGTCACCCCACTCCTGGATGAGAGCGAGGAACGCCTCCGTCATGAGGGCGTCCTTGGAGCCGTAGTGGTAGCCGATCGAGGCCAGGTTCGCACCCGACGCCTTGACGACGTCGCGGGCGGTCGTGCCCACGAAACCCTTCTCGACCAGGCACTTCTTGGCACCTTCCAGCAAGTCTTCGCGATGTCCCATGGCTTCACGGTAGCCAAGACACCCGTCCAAGACAAACGTCCTACACAACCGTTCTATACGGTCGTACTAGACAGGCGTTTATGACGCTTGTACATTGCTGCTCATGACGAACCCCCAGAACCCCGCAGCACGTCCCGCCGGTCGCCGGGAATGGATCGCCTTCACCGTTCTCGTGCTCCCGCTGCTCCTGGTCTCGATGGACGTCTCCGTCCTCTACTTCGCCATCCCGGCCATCACCCGGGAGCTGGACCCCAGCGCCACGCAGCAGCTCTGGATCTTCGACAGCTACGCCTTCGCCCTCTCGGGCCTGCTCATCACGATGGGCTCGCTCGGCGACCGGATCGGCCGCCGCAAGCTGCTCCTGGCCGGCGCGGCCGCCTTCGGACTCGCCTCCGTCGCCGCCGCCTACGCCACCAGCGCCGAGATGCTCATCGCGGCCCGGGTACTGCTCGGAATCGGCGGCGCGACCCTGATGCCGTCCACGCTCGCCCTGGTCCGCAACCTCTTCCAGGACGAGCGGCAGCGCGGCAAGGCCATCGCGATCTGGTCCGGCGCCATGACCGGCGGCATCGCCCTCGGCTCGGTCATGAGCGGCGTGATGCTGAACCACTTCTGGTGGGGCTCCGTCTTCCTGATCAACGTGCCCGCGATGCTGCTCCTGCTGGTCCTGGTCCCCGTGCTGGTCCCCGAGTTCAAGGACCCGGCGCCCGGCCGCTTCGACCTGCTGAGCGTGCCGCTGTCGATGGCCGCCGTGCTGCCGGTGGTCTACGGGCTCAAGGAGATCGCCGCCGAGGGCTTCACCCCGCTCCGCGCCGGCCGCCTCGCCGCCGGCCTCGCCTTCGGGTACCTCTTCGTCCGCCGCCAGCGCACCCGTACCGATGCCATGGTCTCCCGGACCCTCTTCCGGAAGCGCGGCTTCGGCGCCGGCATCGGCCTGAACACCGTCGCCGCCTTCGCCATGATGGGCTCGGCCTACTTCACCACCCAGTACCTGCAGTCGGTGCTCGGCATGGGCACCCTGGAAGCCGCCCTCTGGAGCCTCGCCCCCTCGGTCGTCATCGGCGCCGCCGCCCCCGTCGGCGCGGCCCTCGCGCAGAAGACCGACCGGGCCTACGTCGTCTCGGGCGGCTTCGTCCTGGCCGCCGCCGGGTTCGTCCTGATCGGCCTGGTGGGCACCGACTCGCTGTGGCTGCTGCTGACCGGAGCGGGGGTCCTCGCGAGCGGCATCGTCACCGTGATGTCCCTGGTCTCCGACATGGCGCTCGGCTCCGCCCCCGCCGAGAAGGCCGGCTCCGCCGCCTCCCTGCTGGAGACCGGCCAGGAGTTCGGCGGCGCCCTCGGGATGGCCGTCCTGGGCAGCCTGGGCACGGCCGTCTACCGCTCCGACCTGGCCGGCTCCGAGCCCGCCGTGCGGGAGACCCTCGGCGGGGCCGTGGCCACCGCCCAGGGGCTCGGCGGCGCGGCCGGCGCACAGGTCCTGGCCGCGGCCCGGGAGGCCTTCGTGCACGCGATGCAGTACGCCGCCTGGGGCGGTACGGTCCTGCTCCTCGCGGCGGCGGTGCTCGCCGCGGCCCTGCTCCGGGGCCGCGGAGCGCAGGCCCAGGCCCCGGCGGAGCCGGCCCCGGCCGTCGAAGCGCTCGCGCACTGAGCGACGTAGCGGGGCGGGAAACACGAAGGGGCCCGGGGTCTCCCCCGGGCCCTTCGCGCATGTCCGCTGCCGCAGCGTCAGCCGAGGCTGACCGTACGGGCCGAGACGGCGCCGATCTCGGTGGCGATGTCCGCGAGGACGTTCACCGGGGCCTCGGCGTCGACGGTGAGGACCGCGAGGGCCTCGCCGCCCTCTTCGGCGCGGGCGACCTGCATGCCCGCGATGTTGAGGCCGGCCTCGCCGAGGATGCGGCCGACGGCGCCGACCACGCCCGGGCGGTCGGCGTAGCGCAGGACGATCATGTGGTCGGCGAGCGCCAGGTCCACGTCGTACTCGCCGATGCCGACGATCTTCTGGAGGTGCTTCGGGCCCACGAGCGTGCCGGAGACCGAGACTTCCTGGCCGTCCGACAGGGTGCCGCGGACGGTCACCACGTTGCGGTGGTCCGGGGACTCCGAGGAGGTGGTCAGGCGGACCTCGACCCCGCGCTCCTGCGCGAAGAGCGGGGCGTTGACGTAGGAGACCGTCTCGTCGACGACGTCCTCGAAGACGCCCTTGAGCGCGGAGAGTTCGAGCACCTTGACGTCGTGCTGGGTGATCTCGCCGCAGACCTCGACGTCGAGGCGGACCGCGACCTCGCCCGCGAGCGCGGTGAAGATGCGGCCGAGCTTCTCGGCGAGCGGCAGGCCGGGACGGACGTCCTCGGCGATGACGCCGCCCTGGACGTTGACCGCGTCGGGCACGAGCTCACCGGCGAGCGCGAGGCGCACCGACTTGGCGACCGAGACACCGGCCTTCTCCTGGGCCTCGTCCGTGGACGCGCCGAGGTGCGGGGTGCAGACGACCTGGTCGAGCTCGAACAGCGGGGAGTCCGTGCAGGGCTCCTTCGCGTACACGTCGAGGCCGGCGCCGGCGACGCGGCCTTCCTTGATGGCCGAGTACAGCGCGGCCTCGTCCACGATCCCGCCGCGGGCGGCGTTGACGATGCGGACGGACGGCTTGACCTTGTGCAGGGCCTCGTCCCCGATGAGACCGAGGGTCTCGGGGGTCTTGGGCAGGTGCACGGTGATGAAGTCGGCGACTTCGAGCAGCTCGTCGAGCGTCAGCATCTTGACGCCCATCTGGGCGGCGCGCGCGGGCTGCACGTAGGGGTCGTACGCGACGATCTTCATGCCGAAGGCCGACATGCGCTGGGCGACCAGGACGCCGATGCGGCCGAGGCCGACGACACCGAGGGTCTTCTCGCTGAGCTCGACACCCGTGTACTTGTTCCGCTTCCACTCGCCGTTCTTCAGGGCGGTGTTGGCCTGCGGAATGTTGCGGGCCGTCGCGACGAGCAGGCCACAGGCCAGCTCGGCGGCGGTGACGATGTTCGAGGTCGGAGCGTTCACGACCATCACGCCGGCCTTGGTGGCGGACGAGACGTCGACGTTGTCGAGACCGACGCCGGCGCGGGCGACGACCTTCAGCTTCTTGGCGGCGGCGATGGCCTCGGCGTCGACCTTGGTCGCGGAGCGGACCAGGATCGCGTCGACGTCGACGATCGCGGGGAGCAGCTCGGCGCGGTCGGCGCCGTTGCAGTGGCGGATCTCGAAGTCCGGGCCGAGCGCCTCGACAGTGGCGGGCGACAGCTCTTCGGCAATGAGTACGACAGGTTTCGAGCTCACGTGGGTCATCCTCACAAGTCCAGTGCGGACGGCCGTCCCGACGGCCGCAGGCGGTGGAGGGGGTAGCCGCGTGGAAGACGCACGACACTGTGGGCCTGACGCGTTGTGTTGAGCAGTGTAGTGGCGGATCCGGAAGGGAATTCCGCCTGTAAGGAAGGATCACCCGCACGAGATTGGCCAGGGTGGACAAGCGGTCCTCCGCAAGGCCCGTCGTACGGGTCCTGAGCCGATGTGCCGCGGGGCCGGGACGCACCGTCCCGGCCCCGTGGCGGAGCGGATCAGCTCTCGTCGTTGTCGACCCAGCTCATCAGCTTGCGCAGCTTCTTGCCGGTGGTCTCCAGCAGGTGCGCCTCGTCGGCGCTCTTGTACGCGTTGTACTTCGGCAGACCGGCCTTGTACTCGGCCATCCAGGTGTTGGCGAACTCGCCGCTCTGGATCTCCGCGAGGACCTTCTTCATCTCGGCCTTGGTGGCGTCGGTGATGATGCGGGGACCGGTGATGTAGTCGCCCCACTCGGCGGTCTCGGAGACCGACCAGCGCATCTTCTCCAGGCCGCCCTCGTACATGAGGTCGACGATGAGCTTCAGCTCGTGCAGGCACTCGAAGTACGCGATCTCGGGCTGGTAACCGGCCTCGGTCAGCGTCTCGAAACCGGCCTTCACCAGCGCGGAGGCGCCACCGCAGAGAACGGCCTGCTCACCGAACAGGTCGGTCTCGGTCTCCTCGGTGAAGGTGGTCTTGATGACGCCGGCGCGGGTGCCGCCGATGCCGGCCGCGTACGACAGCGCGAGCTGGAAGGCGGAACCGGTGAAGTCCTGCTCGACGGCG